>CATZEP010000067.1 GCA_958418185.1 uncultured Collinsella sp. | reverse complement strand
GCATAAGCGGCCAACCCATCTATAACGCCATCGTGTGGCAATGCCGTCGCACCGCCTCGACAATCGATAAACTGGCCGAGCAGGGCTGCGAGGAGCTGGTGCGTTCCCGCACCGGCCTTACGCTCGACCCGTATTTCTCGGCCTCCAAGGTGCAGTGGATTCTCGACAACGTTGACGGCGCACGCGAGAGCGCGGCGGCGGGCGACCTCATGTTTGGCACCATCGATACCTGGCTCATCTATAACCTCACCGGCGGCCAAACCTTTGCCACCGACTACACCAATGCCAGCCGCACAGCGCTCTTCAATATTCATACGCTGGACTGGGACGATGACCTGCTGGCGCTCTTCGACATCCCGCGTGCCATGATGCCCGAGGTCCGTTGGAGCGCCGGTGACTACGGCCGCGTCGCGAGCGACATCATGACCAACATGCCGCCCATCATGGGTGTGGCGGGCGACCAGCAGGCGTCGCTGTTCGGTCACTGCTGCTTCCATCCCGGCCAGACCAAAAACACCTATGGCACGGGCTGCTTTATGCTCATGAACACCGGCGACGAGATCGTCGAATCCAAGAATGGCCTGGTCTCCACCATCGGTATCGCTGCGAACGGCAAGGTCAGCTATGCGCTCGAGGGCTCTATTTTTGCCGCCGGCTCAACGATGAACTGGCTGCGCGACAACATGGGCGTTATCTCCAACGTATCCGAATCGGCACAGCTCGCCTCTTCGATCGGCGATAACGAGGGATGCTACTTTGTCCCCGCTTTTGCGGGCTTGGGTGCACCATGGTGGGACGCGCACGCCCGCGGCATCGTATGCGGTCTGACTGGAGCTTCGACTCGAGCGACCATCGTGCGCGCCGCTTGCGAGTCCATGGCCTATCAGAGCTATGACGTGCTGCGTGCCATGGAGCAGGATGTGGGTCTTTCGATTGAGCGCCTGTCCGTCGATGGCGGTGCCTCGCGCAACGAGTTCATCATGCAGTTCCAGGCAGACTTGCTGGATATCCCTGTACTGCAATGCGAGACGGTGGAGACCACGGCAATCGGTGCCGCGTACTTGGCGGGTCTTGCGGTTGGGTATTGGGAGGATCTGGAGGAGCTGGAGCAAAACGCCCAGATCGTCAAGACGTTCCATCCCCATATGTCCGTTGAGCGTCGCGAGCGCAACCTGGACGGTTGGCACGATGCGGTCAGGCGTTCGCTCAGCACCACTCAGTAGGGTTGTGACGGAGCGTTCGATACAACAAACCGCTAAACTTATGCATGGCGGGCGGCGGCAACATCGCTGTGCGTCATGTCAGCAAGGTCGTTTTGCGGCCGCAACGAAAGGGGCATCAACCCATGACCGTCACCTACGATACGTCCCGTGTGACCCTTGTCGATCACCCACTCGTCCAGCATAAGCTGTCGATCCTGCGCGACAAGAGCACCGGCACCAACCAGTTCCGCCAGCTCGTACGCGAGCTCGCGCTCTTTGACGGCTACGAGGCCATGCGCGACCTGCCCATGGAGGATGTCGAAGTCGAGACTCCCATCACCACTGCCACGTTTAAGCAGCTTGCCGGCAAGAAGCTCGCCATCGTCCCCATTCTGCGCGCGGGCCTTGGCATGGTCGACGGCATCCTCGACCTGGTGCCCTCTGCCCGCGTGGGCCACATTGGCATGGAGCGCGACGAGGTCACCCACGAGCCGCATGAGTATTACTGCAAGATGCCCAAGGATATCGACCAGCGTATCTGCCTGGTCGTCGATCCCATGCTCGCCACGGGCGGTTCTGCCGAGATGGCTATCGGCTATCTGCGCGAGCGCGGTGTCAAGGACATCCGCATGCTGTGCATCGTCGCGGCCCCCGAGGGCCTCAAGTCGCTGACCGAGAAAGACCCCGACGTGCATATCTATACCTGCGCCATCGACGACCACCTCAACGAGGCCGCCTACATCGTCCCCGGCTTGGGCGATGCCGGCGACCGCATCTACGGCACGCTGTAGTCGTCGGGCCTTGTCGGCTACGGTCACAAATACGAAGAAATGGTGCGCGCGGACAAATAAAAGGCGACCGCGCTCGCCCCTGTTAACGGACGTTTTGCCCTGCAGGGTACGGAAAAACGTATTACCGTACCTGCGGCATAAAGAAGGTCTTAAGAAAACGAACAGGTGCGTATTAACCGATGCTTTTTCGGTTGTACTTTAGCGATTGGCTCGTACAATAGTCACCAATGTTTGGCGGGAACTGTTCTGTGAAGCGTTAAAAAGGAAAGTGGGGACGCCAGTGTTTCAGATAGCCGATCTGCTCGCTATCGTTGCGGGCGCCATCGCGGGCGCGGTCGCCTTTCTTCCCTTTGTTTTTACGCTCAAGCCGGTTCTTGACGATAAGCAGAATGCGGACATGCTCAAGGGCATGGTGAGTCTGGCGGTCTCGGCAATCGCCCTGCTCGTCTTTACCTTGGTTGTGTTTGTGTTGTTCGGAGAGGCATTTCGCATGTTCCTCCTGGGCGAGGCGATTGGCTTCGTGGCCTTTATGGCCGCCTGCACGGTTCGCGTCGCCAAGGCGCTGCGAGATCCTCATGAGGTCGAAAGGTAAGTCGTGGAAATTTTTGAAAAGCTGCCTGATGAGATTAATCATCTGGTCAGCGAGTTCAGCTCCACCCCTGTCGTGGGCGATTTGAGCTGCGGCATCACGCAGTACTCGTTTTGGCTGATCGTCTCCACGATCGTGCTCCTGATCGTCCTGGCCGTGTTCAAGAAGAAGCAGACCCTGGTTCCCAAGGGCTTCTTCGTCAACGGTTTCGAGTACATCATCGAGTACGTCGAGAACGATATCGGCAAGGGCGTTGTGGGTGAGAACTGGAAGAAGCACTTCCCGTTCCTGTGCTCGCTTTTCCTGTTCATCCTGATCAATAACATGATCGGCCTGATCCCGGGAATGAAGCCCGGCACCGGCGCAATCGGCTCCACCGCCGCGCTCGCCATCTTCGCCTTCGTGTACTTCATCTACTACGGATGCAAGGCTCACGGCGTGATCGGCTACATCAAGAGCCTCGCCCCGCAGGGCGTGAGCTTCCCGATGAACGTGCTTGTGTGGGTCGTCGAGCTTTTCTCGACCTTCCTGCGCCTCATCACGCTTGCCGTCCGTCTGTTCTGCAACATGTTCGCAGGACACGTGGTCATGGGCTCGTTCGCCATCATGGCGAGCATGTTCATGCAGCCGCTGCTTCAGCAGGTTTCCGCGGCCCACGCCGTCGGCGCCCTGCCTTCGCTGGCCTGGCTTGCCATCCTCATCCTGATCTATGCGATCGAGCTTGTGGTCGGCGCCATCCAGGCTTACGTCTTCACGGTCCTTACCGCCGTGTATGTCTCCGAGGCAGAGGAGGTCGCGGAGGAGGAGTAGTCTTCCGTTCGCGCCTTAAAGGTAAGGCAATTCGTTAAACCGCCGGTGCCCGTACCCATGGAGCCCGGCAGTTATAAAAAGGTTATCCTGCGTGAAATAAGACACGCACGACAAAGGAGGAATCGTGGGAGTTATCGGTTACGGTCTCGGTGTTATCGGCGCTGGTCTTGCTATCGGCCTGTCTGCTCTGGGTGCTACGGGTGCTATGGCCCGTCAGCCTGAGGTCCAGGGCCGCGTGTTCACCGTCTTCATCATGGGCTCCGCCTTCGGCGAGGCTCTGGCTCTGATCGGCTTCGTTGTCGCGCTGATCGTTAAATAGCACGGAGCGTCAAGTATGAATCTTTCATCCCAGAAGAGCGCGATCGCACTCTCCGCGTCCGCGGCCGCGCTGCTCATGCCGGTTTCCGCGTTCGCCGAGGACGGCGCCGCCGGTGCGGACATCCTCATCCCTAAGATGGCGGAGTTCATCCCGGCGCTTATCGCCTTCCTGATTATCTGGATCGTGCTGGCCAAGGTCGCCCTGCCGGGCATCATGAAAACCATGGAGGAGCGCGGCAAGAAGATCGAGGAGAGCCTCGACGAGGCCGAGAAGACCAAGCAGGAGGCTATCGCCAAGCGCGCTGAGTCCGACTCGATTGTCACCGACGCCCGTCGTCAGGCTGCTGACATTGTTCTCGAGGCCCGTAAGGACGCCGAGTCCGAGCGCGCCCGTATCATCGAGGCTGCTCACAAGGAGGCCGAGGAGATTATCGCCAAGGCCCATACGACCGTCGAGGACGAGCGCAAGTCCATCTACGCCGGTGCCGCGAGCTCCATCGCCGACCTGTCCGTTGCCGTCGCCACCAAGATCGTGGGCGAGGCACTCGAGGACGAGGCCGGGCAGAAGAAGCTCATCGAGCGTTACATCCAGGAAGCAGGTAGCCTGAATGCCGACTAGCCGCTATCAGGACAAGGTGCTCGAGACCTACGCGCGCTCCCTTTTGGAAGCCGCTAAGGCCGAGAACCATGTGTTCGAGGACCTCGAGATGATCGAGCGCCTGGCTTCCGCCAGCCCCGAGATCATCGCCGTGCTCGATACCATGTCCAAGCGCGACCAGCTCGACCTTCTTCCCAAGGTGGCAGCTGCCTTTAAGTATGTTGCCGAGGAAGACGAGGATGTAGTGGGCGTGACCGTCACCACGGCGATCCCGCTCGACGACGAGCTGCGTCAAACCATCACTAAGAAATGCGAGCAGGACTTCGGCCGCAAGGTATTCCTTATCGAGCAGGTCGACCCGTCTATCGTGGGCGGCCTGGTGCTCGAGGCCCGCGGCGAGCGTCGTGACATTTCCGTCAAGACGCAGCTGCGCATCGCGCAGGAGACCCTCGCAAACTCTGCTAATTCGTACGGAGGTGAAGCCTAATGTCCGAAACCCTCAATGCCCAGGATATCGCCAAGAAACTGCAGGAGCAGCTCACGAGCCTCTCCGCGACGGTCGATACGCATGAGGTTTCAACGGTCGACGAGGTAGGCGACGGCATCGCGCGCGTCTCCGGCCTCAAGAGCGCCATGGCAGGCGAGCTTCTGGAGTTCAAGAGCTCCGATACCGGTGAGACCGTCTTCGGCCTTGCCCAGAACCTTGACCGTGACGAGGTCGGCGCCGTTCTGTTCGGTGCCGTCGACTCCATCAAGGAAGGCGACGAGTGCCGCACCACTGGCCGCATTATGGATATCCCCGTGAGCCGCGCCATGCTCGGCCGCGTCGTCAATCCGCTCGGCCAGCCTATCGACGGCCTGGGTGACATCGTCGCCACGCATCGTCGCCCCATCGAGTTCAAGGCCCCCGGCGTCATCGACCGTACCCCGGTGTGCGAGCCGGTTCAGACCGGTCTGCTCGCCATCGACTCCATGGTGCCTATCGGCCGTGGTCAGCGTGAGCTCATCATCGGCGATCGTAAGACCGGTAAGACCGCCATTGCCATCGACGCTATCCTCAATCAGCGCGGCAAGGGCATGGTCTGCATCTATGTCGCCATCGGCCAGAAGGCCTCCACGGTTGCCAACATCCGCGAGACCCTCGCTCAGCACGGTGCGCTCGACTACACCATCATCGTTTCGGCCACCGCTGCCGATTCCGCCCCTATGCAGTACATCGCGCCTATGGCCGGTGCCGCTATCGGCGAGTTCTTCATGTACAACGGCGAGGACGGCAAGCCCGCCAGCGAGACCAACCCCGGCGGCCACGTGCTCGTCATCTACGACGACCTGTCCAAGCAGGCTGTGGCCTACCGTCAGATGTCGCTGACGCTGCATCGTCCGCCCGGACGCGAGGCCTATCCTGGCGACATCTTCTACCTGCACTCTCGTCTGCTCGAGCGTGCCGTCAAGATGTCCAAGAAGAACGGTTACGGCTCCATGACGGCTCTGCCGATCATCGAGACCCAGGACGGCGACGTCTCGGCCTACATTCCGACCAACGTCATTTCCATTACCGATGGTCAGATCTACCTGCAGTCCGAGCTCTTCTTCCAGGGCCAGCGCCCGGCAGTCGACGTGGGCATCTCCGTGTCCCGCGTCGGTGGCGACGCACAGACCAAGGCCATGAAGCAGGTCGCCGGCAACCTCCGTCTGGACCTCGCTTCGTACCAGGAGCTCGCCGGCTTTACGCAGTTCGGCTCCGACCTCGACGAGGCTACGCAGAAGCAGCTTACCCACGGCGCTCGCATGACCGAGCTCCTTAAGCAGCCGCGCTACAAGCCATTCGAGGTTGGCGAGCAGATCGTTACGCTGTTCGCTGGCAACGAGGGCTTCCTGGATGACCTGGAGATCGCCGACGTGCTGCCTTTCCGTGCCGAGCTCATCGAGTACATGGACAATGGCTTTGGCTCGCTGCTCGACAAGGTTCGCGCCAAGAAGATCGATGATGACACCAAGGCTGAGCTCTTGCGCGTCATCGGCGACTTCAAGCAGCAGTTCATGGCCAAGCACCATGCCGATACGACTGGATCAGAGGAGAACTAAGCCCTATGGCCAATCTTCGCGACATTAAGAAGCGAATCTCCTCGGTTACCACGACCAAGCAGATCACGCGCACGATGGAAATGGTCTCTACGGCCAAGATCCGTCGTGCCCTCGATCGCTCCAAGCAGGCCGAGCCCTATAAGGAGGCGCTGACCGACGTCATGTTGACGGTCGCCGGCGACGCCTCCTGTTCGGGCACCGATCCCATGCTGCAGAAGCATGAGAGCGTCAAGCATGGCCTGATTGTCGTTATTGCCTCGGACCGCGGCCTTGCCGGCGGTTTCAATACGACGGTGGAGCGCACGGCCGAAAAGCTCGCCGCTTCTTGGGCGAACGATGGCATCGAGTGCGAGATCATTGCGTGTGGACGTAAGCCGGCCACGTATTTCCGCGACCGCGCAAACGTCGTCATGCATTTTGAGGGCAATTCCTCCGAGCCCGATTTTAATCAGGCTCGCATGATTTCCTCTCATATCTGCGATGCGTATCGTGCCGGCGAGCTTGACCGCGTCGAGCTTGTCTACCACCACGCCAAGAACCGCGTGGATCAGGAGCTTCGCGTCGAGCACTTGCTGCCGCTCGATCCCGAGATGATCGCTATGGCCCACGGTCCGCGTAAGAACGAGACCGACGCCCCTAAGCGCATCTCGTCCACGTTCGAGTTCGTGCCCTCTCCCGAGCATGTTCTCGGCAAGCTTGTACCGTCGTATATCCTGACGGTCATCTACCAGGCCCTGATCGATTCGGCGGCCGCCGAGCAGGGTGCACGCCGCAAGGCCATGCACTCCGCGACGGAAAACGCCACCGCGATCATCTCGACCCTTACCCGCACGTATAGTCGCGTGCGTCAGGCTTCGATCACGACCGAGATTAACGAGATCGTCGGCGGAGCCTCAGCATTGGAGGAACAGTAATGGCTAATAACACCGTACAGCTTGCGGTCGAGGAAGCCACCAAGAAGACGACTG
>CATZEP010000066.1 GCA_958418185.1 uncultured Collinsella sp. | reverse complement strand
GCTCGTAAGTGCTGCCTCGCCGCCGTTGGCAAAAATCTCGACCATCGTACTGTCCGAAAGCACGCGCAGGTCGCGAAGCTCGCTGAGCTCGATCGACCTCCGGTCTCGCCCATAGCCTTCATTACCCATATCGAGGGTAAGCATCCCCTCCGCATAACGCACAAAGACACCCTTGCGGATTTCGAGCTCGATCATCTTGGCGCCCTCACAGGAAACCACGACATCAAACAGGCGTCCCGGCTCCTCGACGGTCTCTTCGCCTACAGCACGAACGCAGCCGCCGCGCATCCTCTCAATCTCGTGCGCCGGCTGCTGGCAGAGCTTACCATCGCGCATGCTCAGCTCTCGCGGCACCGTCAACGCGCACTGCCACCCGCGCGCCACCGTCGGGTTTTCTGCCGTCGCATCGGGGCAACCCGACCATCCGATCATCAAACGCCGGCCTGCAGCATCCTCAAAGGACTGCGGAGCATAGAAATCAAAACCGGCATCGACCATCGGGGGCATGCTCTGCCCGACGATTTTAAAGCTCGGCGCCTCCCAATCGGCCTCGATGGGGAACCACACGCACTGATGCGGATTGCGGTAACGCCAACCATCGGCAGGCACACCCTGCGGACAGCAAACGAGAATAAGCTCGCCATCGAGCTCAAACAGATCGGGGCACTCCCACATAAAGCCAAACTTCTCGCCCAACTCAATGCGCGTCGCATAGCTCCAGTCCTCAAGATTGCGCGAGGTATAGACAAGCACGCAGCCACGGTCGTCTTTCGTACGAGCGCCCAGAACCATGTAGTAGATACCATCGTGCTCAAGGATCTTGGGGTCGCGCACGTGCGTACCGATATCGTCGGGGTAATCGACCGGTCCAACAGCTATGCACTTCTCGCCCAATTCGTCGGGATTCTCGGCAACCATATGAATCTGGTTTTGCTCACGGCCCGTCAACACGTAGTCGTAATCATCGCGGTCAAAATGCTTGACGTTGCCGGTATAGAAGTAGTGAATCTTGCCATCGCGTACAAAGGCAGAACCAGAATACGCTCCGTTCGAATCCAAATCGGAATCGGGGAACAGCGCGGGGCCGTGATTCTCGTACGTCACAAAATCCTTTGTCGTCAGATGGTTCCAAAGCACTGGACCGCCATGCGCAGCATCGAACGGATCGTATTGATGATAGATGTGATACGTATCACCAATCTGAACCAAACCGTTGGGGTCGTTGAGCCAGCCAAGCTCAGGCTCCACATGGAACAGGAGCCTATCGGGGTCGGACGCGATGCGACCCGCCGTCTCATCCTGTCCGGCACGCCACTGCTCATAGTCCGCGCGTGTCACCTTATTTTTTTGATTAAACATCGCCGTTGACTTTCTCGTCTATGGGGAAGGACGCTCGACTCGCACGAGCCGAGCGCCCTTCCTCAAATGGACTTATCCGCACATTACGCTGAACGGCTCAACTAGAAGCTGACATCGAAGCCAGCACCAGCGCCCTCTTCATCGGTGGTCGGAACGCCCTTTGCCTTGTTGTAGGCAAAGATCAAGACGATCGGCACGATAAAGGCGATGAGATTGCCAGCCACATACCACACGAGAGTCTCGGGCGTAACGATGAGCAGGCCAAGCACACCGGTCAGACCCTGACCGATAGCGCGCACCTCAAAGAGCTTGACGAAGGCACCGCCGCAGCCTGCACCGATGCATGCGCAGATGAACGGGATGATCGAGTAGCGCATGTTTGCAGCAAAGATAGCGGGCTCGGAGATACCGACCAGCGTCGGAATAAAGGACGACATGCAGATGTTGCGCTCTTTGGAGTGCTTCTTGTGAATGAGGTACATGCCGATGGCGCCGCCGCCCTGGGCGATGATGGAGACCGACCAGATGGCCTGGATGTAGTTGAAGCCAGTCGTGGCAACGAGGTTTGCCTCGATACCCTGGATGAACTGATGCGTACCGGTAACGACGAGCGGCTGCAGGAACGCGGCGAAGACAAAGGCACCAAAGACGCCCATCCTGTTGTACAGGACATCGATTACGCCAGCGAGGACGTCGCCGATCAGGTTGCCGAGCGGGCCGAACACGGTGAACAGGGCAACGTTAGCAAGAATCAGGGTAACGGTCGGGACAAAGACAAACGAGACGACCTCGGGGATGTACTTCTGGGCAATCTTTTCGACCTTGGCCATAAACCAGGCAGTCAGGATTGCAGGGAACACGCCGCCCTGGAAAGCAACCATGGGGATGGAGAGCGGACCGAAGTTCCAGTACTCAGCACCCGTCGGGTCCATAACGAACGTGTTACGGTTCATAAGACTCGGGTGAACCATGACGATACCGACGAGGATGCCCAGGATCGGGTTGCCGCCAAAACGCTTGACCGCGCTATACATAACCAGGACAGGCAGGTAGTCAAAGGTGGTGGCGATAATGGCAAAGAAGCTTGCGAGGTTCTTGAGGAACTCGCTGTGATCGGCGAGGCTGCCCTCCATGCCGAAGAGGCCGTTGGCAACGATCAGCGACTTAAGGCCGATGATGATTGCAGCGCCGACGAAGGCGGGAATGATGGGGATAAAGATGTCCGAGAATACCTTGAGGACCGAGAAGAACTTGCCCTTCTTGTCCGCCTCGGCGCCCTTGACCTCGGAAGCGCTGATCTCCTTAACGCCCGTCAGAGCCATAAACTCATCGTAAACCTTGTTGACGGTACCGGTACCGAAGATGATCATGAGCTGGCCGCTGTTGTACAGCACGCCCTTGACGCCATCGATGTTCTCGAGCTCGGCCTTGTTGTATTTGCTCGTATCCTTGAGCACCAGACGCAGACGGGTCACGCAATGCGTGGCGCCCTCGATGTTCTCCAGTCCGCCGACGTTGTCGACGACTTGCTGGGACACTGCCTTGTAGTCCATGTTCCTCTCCATTCCTTTTCTAAATCATAAAACGGTTCGTTGCCGCTACAGAGACGCGATCGTTGCGTTTGCGCACTTGAGCGCACCGTCGGTGACGGTAAGCGCCACACCCTGGCCCTGCTTGTTGCAGAAGCGAGCGTTGAGCGCAACATCATCGACAAAGATGGTCGCGATGTCGTCGTCGACGACCAGACGCACATGGTGAGTGCCCTCGCCCTTAAAGAACAACGGACGCTCGAGGCCCATGTTGTTGACCTGGAACCACGGGTACTGGGGAGCCGGCGTGAACTCGAGCTTGCCCTCGCGCAGGTTGGCGCGGAACTCATAGGCAAGACCGGTCTCGGCGTCCTCGGCGAACTTGACCGAGAAGCCGGCAGCGTTACCGCCGAGCTCAATGTCGGCATCGAGCAAGTAGGTGGAGCCGGCATCCGCGGCGAGCACCTGCTCGACCTTGCCCGACTCGCAGGAAAGCTCAAAGGTCTCGACTGCCTTAGCCTCGCCAAAGGCGCCAAGCATGCTGTCGGGGAGCTTGGTGCCGAGCGTTCCGTCGGCACGCTGAACGATCTCGAGGGGCATAAAGGTGCCACCCCATAGGTAAGAGCTGGGGTCGCCGCCCTCGTCACGCGTAGGAACCCAACCAAAGAGAACGCGACGCTCGCCATCGAATGCGGTGCGAGCGGCGTAGTACGCGCGGCCGTCGAAGGAGTCGTCAGCGGGGGTAATCCAAGGACCGTTGATGGACTTGGACATGCGGTAACGGGTCTTGTTGCCGTCGCTGTACTCGGAAAAGACGAGGTACCACCAGTCGCCCATCTTAAAGAGATCAGGCATCTCAAACATGGTGTACAGGCCCGGGTTCCACCAGTCGCCCTGGAACTCCCAGTTGGTCAGATCCTTGGAGGTGAACTTGACCAGGCGGCCGGTCATCAGACGCTTGTCCTCGCCCACACGCGTTCCGAGGATGAGCATGTACTCTTCGTTCTCCTCATCCCAAAGCACAAAGGGATCGCGCCAGTTGCGGTCATCGTAACCCTCCTGGGGCGGAAGCAGCGTCTCGGCGATGTTCTTCTCCCACTTGACGGCGTCGTCGCTCGTTGCGTGAAGAAGAACCTGCTTCATCAAACGTGCGCGGACCTTATCGCGATTGCAACCAGTGTAGAGCGCATGGTACTTGTCGCCCACCTTAAACACCGTGCCGGCATAAATGTACTGGTCGACTTCCTCGTCGCCGCCGCGCTCAAGGCTCTCGCCAAAGTCCTTGTAGTTGACGAAATCCTTGGTCGTAGCGAGTGCCCAGCCAAACGGCTCTCCGAAAGGTTCGGGGTTACGCGTGTCACGCTGATGATAGAGATAGAACGTGCCGTCCTCGCCGTACGGCATGATGTCGCCTACCCAAATTCCCTCAGGCTGGTAATACACCTTGTGCATCCGAGACTTCCTTTCCACGACATACTAACTCGGTACAATGGCAAGATATGTCAATCGTTTTCATATGTCAAACGTTTTCACACCAATACGTCTTTTCGCAGTTCCAGTCGTCGGCAAACGGTTGACATATGCCGGTGAACGGTCATCAGAGGCGTTTGAGGAATTCTTTTGGCACGGGATGAACTACGCGGTTTTGCCCTCAATGAGTTCAACGGGGAGCTTGATATTCGATTCGGGATTATCGCCGTTAATAAGAGCGATGATGGATTGCGCCGCGAGCTCTCCGATGCGATCGATATCTTGACGTACGGTTGTTAAGTCAGGCATAAACGTCATAGTTCGGCGGGCACCATCCGCGCCCACGACCTTAATATCGTCCGGAGCGCTCAAGCCGCGCTGCTTCATCACGTTGAGACAGATGGCCGCCATCGTATCGTCTCCCGCAAAGATGCCGTCAATATCGGGGTTCTCATCGAGGATCTTCGCAACGACCGCGCCCTTTTCGTCGTCGGGCTTAACGAACTCAACCTCACGGACAAGCGCGGACAAACCGGCCTGCTCAACAACATCGAGGTAGGCATCGGTACGCTTATTGGCAGGCATGCGCATGCGGCTATTGCTGCGCAGGCACAGGATACGCCTGCAGCCGTCATCAATCAGACGGCGCGTGGCGAGCTCGCCGATGCCATAGCTGTCACTTGCAATCTGGACAGAGCCCTCGCCAAGATCGCAGTCGATGCCAACCAGGCTCAAGCCCATCTCGGCATATGCCTCGGCACCGATATTGAGGGAGTTGACGATTACGCCGTCGACCATATTGCGGCGGAGCATGTCGATATAGGAACGCTCAAGATCAGGTCGATTGGCGCTGTTGCACAGCAACATCTTAAAGCCGTTTTCCGCTAACGTGCGCTCGACCGCCTGCACAACCTGAGCATGGAACGGGCTGCTCACAAAGGGAACGATCATACCGATAAGATTCAGGCGACCGTTGAGCATGGCACGGGCGATATCGTTGGGCGTATAGTTGATGCGCTCCATCGCGGCATGGACCTTATCGCGGGTCTCTTGGCTAATATAGCCGCGATTATTAAGCACGCGAGATACCGTAGTAGGCGAAACCCCCGCCACCGCTGCAACTTCCTTGATGCCAGGCTTAGCAGAATCCTTAGAACGAGCGCCCTCGCGAGCCATAGCACCCTCCCCCATCAACATGTCAAACGTTTACATACGAACAAAGCATACCCCAACAACAGCGGGAAGACGGTAACAGCACAAGTAAGTAAACGACTCATCCAAATAATTAGGAGAGTTCCGCCTAAAGGGTGACTACACAGGACCCCCGCCGGGCCGCTTTGGGTTACTTTCCAAAACATTTCCGCAGGACGCAAAGGGCTCCGCCGCGCGAAGCGCGCAGCGGAGCCCTTTGCATGTCCGAGGACGTTTTGGAAAGTAACCCAAAGCGGCCCGGCGATCCTGCGGGAGTTAAACCCCTTTAGAACTTGTCGTGGAAGGTACGCGCAATGACCTCGTCCTGCTGCTCCTTGGTGAGCGTGTGGAAGTTCACGGCATAGCCGGAAACGCGGATGGTCAGCTGCGGGTACTTCTCGGGGTGAGCCTGAGCGTCAAGCAGCGTCTCACGGTTGAAGACGTTGATGTTCAGGTGGTGGCCACCCTTCTCGGCGTAAGCGTCGAGCATGTGGACCAGGTTGTCGGCCTGAGTCTCGGAAACTTCAGAAACCTTCATAATGTGTCTCCTTCGATCGATAGGCGCCGGCCGAAACCGGCGCGCTAATCAGTAATCGTTATTGTTAGTATAGCACTAACAATAGTTACTCGCCCAGCTGATCAAGGTCGATATCGCCAAAGAACACCTGGTCCTCCTTGCCGAGCGCACCCGGGATGATGGAGAAGGTGTTGGAGATGCCGTCCTGAGCATCGCGGAACGGGAGCTTGGAAACCGAAGACAGCGAAGCGATGGCGCCGTGGCTATCGCGCTTGTGCATGGGGTTAGCACCCGGGGCGAACGGCTGGCCAGCCTTGCGGCCGTCAGGCGTGGAGCCGGTCTTCTTACCGTACACGACGTTGGAGGTAATGGTCAGAACCGAGGTCGTGGGCACGGAATTGCGGTAGGTGTCGTTCATGCGGATGTACTCCATGAACTGGTGCACCACGTCGTGAGCGATCTGGTCGACGCGGTCGTCGTCATTGCCGTACTTGGGGAACTCGCCCTCGGTCTCGAAGTCGACGATGATGCCGTTCTCGTCACGGACGGGGTGGACCTTGGCGTACTTGATGGCGGACAGGGAGTCAGCCACGACGGAAAGGCCAGCGATGCCCGTAGCGAACCAGCGGTGCACGTGCTTGTCGTGCAGAGCCATCTGGATGCGCTCGTAGCAATACTTGTCGTGCATGTAGTGAATGATGTTCAGCGAGTTGACGTACACGCCAGCGAGCCACTTCATCATGTCGTTGTACTTGGCCACAACGTCGTCGTAATCGAGCGTATCGCCCTCGACGGCGCGATACTTGGGGCCGACCTGCTTCTTGGAGACCTCGTCAACACCGCCGTTGAGTGCGTACAGCAGGCACTTGGCCAGGTTGGCACGGGCGCCGAAGAACTGCATCTCCTTGCCGATGCGCATGGAGGACACGCAGCAGGCGATGCCGTAGTCGTCGCCGTGGTAAACGCGCATGAGGTCGTCGTTCTCGTACTGGATCGAGGAGCTGGCGACAGAAGTCTTGGCGCAGAACTTCTTGAAGTTCTCGGGCAGACGGGTCGACCACAGAACGGTCATGTTGGGCTCGGGGCTGGTACCCATGTTCTCGAGCGTGTGCAGGTAGCGGTAGCTCATCTTGGTAACGAGCGTACGGCCGTCAACACCCATGCCGCCGATGGACTCGGTGACCCACTGCGGGTCGCCGGTGAACAGGGCCTGGTACTCGGGGGTACGGGCAAACTTGACCATGCGGAGCTTCATGATGAAGTGATCCACGAACTCCTGGATCTGCTCCTCGGTGAAGGTGCCGTTGGCAAGGTCGCGCTCAGCGGAGATGTCAATGAACGTGGAGGTACGGCCGATGGACATAGCGGCGCCGTTCTGCT
>CATZEP010000065.1 GCA_958418185.1 uncultured Collinsella sp. | reverse complement strand
GAAGCGACCTTGATGGGCGTCTCGCGCGAGGCGGAAAGCGCGTAGAGCTGGAAGTGCTCGCGGACCTTGTCGAGGTAGACATCGGCCGAAGCGGACGCGCCGCCACCGATCAGGAACATCTCGGGGTCAACCACGTTAGCAATAAGCGCCAGGGCACGGCCGAGATAGTCGGCCATGGTATCAGCAGCTGCCAGCGCGAGCTTGTCACCCTCGCGGCAGGCCTGGAACACGTCCTTGGAATCAGAAGGCCCGGTGAGCTCGATGGGCTCGACGCCCGCCTTCTTGCACTCAGCAAGGTAGTTGCTCACCACGCCAGTGGCGCTGGAATACTGCTCCAGATGGCCATGGCCGCCACAGCCGCAGGTGCGCTCCTCAGCCGGGTTCAGGCACATGTGGCCAATCTCGCCGCCGGCACCCACAACGCCCGATACCACGTCGCCGTTGACGATTACGCCGCCGCCCACGCCGGTACCGATGGTGACCATCACGACGTTCTGCACGCCCTTGGCAGAACCGAGCCAGGCCTCGCCCATGGCAGCGGCGTTGGCATCGTTCTCGTACTTAACGACCGCGTCGGGGCAGTGCTTTTGAATGGCGATCCTCAGCTCGGGCAGGTTAATGGCAATGTTGGCCTTGACCTTGGCATCGCCCGATGCCGGGATGGGGCACGGAACGGCCAGGCCAATGCCCGCCACAAAGGCACGCGGAATCTGCGCCTTGGCGACCACCTGGTCGATAGCCTCGGTCACCGCGGCAAAGCCCGCAGCGTCAACGATGGGAGGCGTGGGCACGCTGGCCTTGGCAAGCAGGTTGCCGTCCTCGTCGAACAGGCCCTCCTTAACCGAGGTGCCGCCGACGTCGATGCCGATGTAGTACTGCTTAGGTTCCATGGGAGCCCACCTTTCTCGTTTAAACATTGCCTGTATGGTACCGCTCCCAAGGCAAAAACCTACCAAAAAGGGACAGGTTTGTTTTGGCAGGCTTTATCTGGGGAAACGCGAATGGTCGCTTAATAGGTCGCGCAAGACCTTCCCCAAATATAAAGGCGCCGGGAGGCGGAGACTCCCGGCGCCCGTCAAAGGGACTGTGTTGTCTGTTGGACCGCACGGCCCATCGCGGCGATAACGCCGGCTAGGCCTTAAGTGCCTGCAGCTGCTTGTGAACCTCGATGAGCTCCGTCGCCATGACGCGCATGGTCTCGGTACCGGCCATCTGGTCCTCGGCATGCAGCAGAATCAACGGGGCCTCGCCGTTACGCTCGCCGTTGGCCTCCTTCTTCAGAAGCCCCATGTGAACATCGTGGCCACCGTTATAGGCCTCGTCGCCCTGCTTGATAAGCTCCTCGGCGGCGTCAAAATCGCCCTCCTTGGCCTTTTGCACGGCATTGATGTACATGCTCTTGGCGGTACCGACGTAGCTGATGATCTCGAAGCAGGTCATCTGCAGTTCGTTCATATCCTCCATGCGGAGCACCTAGCCCATCACGCTGACGCAGTGGTCGATGATGCCGGCAGCGTTCATGCGGCCGTAGTCGACCATGTTGATGACCTCGACCGGAAAACGACCGGCGGCCTCCTTCTCAAAATCGCCCTTGGTGTAGCCGATCTGCGGACCAAGCAGCAACATGTCGCACTCGTCCAGGTGATCGTGGGCCTCGTTCATGGGACGAGCCTCGACCTCAATATCCAGACCACGGTTTGCAACCTCGGCCTGCATCTTCTGGACCAGCAGGCTCGTGGACATGCCGGCATTGCAGCAGAGCATGATCTTCTTCATGGTTTCCTCCTTATAACTGCGCGGCGCGCAGACGACAACTGGTTGTATTCCTTGCGGCTATTGTGCCCGCTCCCCTGTATCTTTACGCAAGGGAGAGAGCCGCGGGCACCGGCACCGCGTACCGGCGCCCGCAAAGGTGAAAGGGACGAACGTTAGGCGTTCTACTCGGCGAGAGCCTCCTGCTTGGCGATTGCCTTCTCGGAAATCTTCATAAAGGGCAGGTAGACGGCCATGCCAATGACAATCTCGAGAGCCTGCCACACGCCGGCGCGCCAGTCAAAGCCCGTAGCGAGCAGGGCATTGATGACGGGAGGCATGGTCCAGGGCACCTGGGCGATGCAGGGGCTGATGATGCCTGCGCAGGTAAGGCCATAGGTGATGCCGATGAACAGATCGGGAAGAAGGACGAACGGGATCATGAGCGGCAGGTTGTACACGATGGGGTAACCGTAGATAACCGGCTCGTTGATGTTGAACAGACCAGGCAGGATAGCCATCTTGGAAACGGTCTCGGAAGCCTTGTTCTTGGAGAACAGGAGCGTGTCGAGCAGAAGCATGAGGGTGCAGCCCGAGCCGCCGATGAGGGCGAAGCTGTTAACGATCTGCATGTTCATGTAGTGATCGGGCTGGATGGTGCCACCGGCGGCAAAGGTAGCCATGTTGTCGACGATGAGCATGGTCAGGATCGGCTCGACGGTAGCGCCAGAGATGGTGGACTGGTGAATACCGACGCAGAACAGCAGGTTAGCAAGGGTGTAGATGAGGATAACAGCCCACGGACCGGCGTTCATGATGCTCTTGAGCGGGTTGGAGATGCACGTGGAGATGATGGTGCACAGATCGGTGCCGGCGCACACGGCGAGCAGGGCTGCGGCAAGAGCGAAGATCGCGAGGTTGAGCAGCATCGGGATCATGACGTTGAAGGAGTTGGAGACCGCGGGAGGCACGCCCTCGCCCAGCTTAACCTTGAGCTTCTCGACGCCAGAAATCTTGATGAAGAGCGAGACGGAAAGCAGGGCGATGATAATAGCCGAGAACAGACCGTTGGTGCCGGTGTTGGCAGTCGAAAGGGCGCCCGTGACCTCGGCGGAGGTGATCTTGTCGGTGAGCAGTGGGCTCGTGGCGGCAAGCGAGGCGGTGATCTGCTGCGGCATCATGATGACGAAGGCAGAGATGGCGACGACCACGCAAGCGAGCGGGTTATCGAAACGCTTGTTCTTGGCGAGGCTGTAGCCAATCAATCCGGCCAAGATAATGGCAGAGACGTTGAGGGTGCCCAGCGTAATTGCCGAGCCCCACGTCTGAAGGTTGGCAAGGCCCGCCGCATCGAGCGGGAACAGAGGGAACACGACGTTGTTAATAAGAACCGCGATACCCGCAAGGATATAGAGCGGCGTGATGGTCGCGAAGGCGTCACGCAGGGAACGCAGGTGAACCTGGTTTCCCACCTTCGCAGAGACCTCGGCAAACTTGTCGAGGAAGCTCTTTCCGTTGTCACTGGCCATGATTGCTCCTAACTTTCAAATCCGGCCTTTTCCTATGCGCACGGTGGTCTGTCGCCCTCTGCCACCAGATGTGCCATGTGTTGCGCGCGGCGGCGCGCGGTCTGGGCGTTCGCCCGGTCGCTAATCAACCACGTGGGTCGTGGCGACCTGTTTGAGCCAGGCCGCCGACTTCTTAAGGCGGCGCTTGTAGCCGTCCATGAGATCGACCTCGACAAAGCCGTAACGATTCTTAAAGGCATTGGCCCAAGACCAGTTATCGATGACGGCCCAGTAGTGATAGCCCCGGCACTTGGCGCCCTCGTCG
The DNA here is from genome assembly GCA_958418185.1 of uncultured Collinsella sp. Classification (GTDB taxonomy): domain Bacteria; phylum Actinomycetota; class Coriobacteriia; order Coriobacteriales; family Coriobacteriaceae; genus Collinsella. The sequence goes on along the minus strand of CATZEP010000065.1, from coordinate 4,012 downwards.
ATGGCCTTGACCACCCACTCCAGGTGCTGACGTACAAAGTCGACGCGGTAGTCATCCTGGATGGTTCCTTCGGCGTCACGGTTCTTGTATTCGTCCATGATGCCGATGCCGTTCTCGGAAACGAACCACTCAAGATCGGGGTAGTTCTTAGCGCAGTCCATGCCAAAGTCGTAGAGGCCCTGCGGGTAGATCTCCCAGCCGCGGCTCTCGTTCATAACGGCGTCGGGCCATACGTACTCGTCGGCAAAGTGCGGCAGGCCGTACTGGTCGACCTTGCTCGCCGGCGCCTGAACACGCGTGGGGTGGTAGTAGTTGCAGCCTAGCCAGTCGACAACACCCTGCTTGAGGATCTCTTGGTCGCCGGCGCGGAACGGGAGCTTAACGCCGCCCTCGGCCAGGCTGTCGAGCACGTCGGCAGGAAGCTCGCCCTTGGTGATGAGGTCGAGCCACCAGCGGTTGTTGATGCCGCTGGTCATGCGCACGGCCTCGAGGTCTGCCTCGCTGGGGTTCTCCTTGGTGTAGACCGGGGTAAAGCAGTTGATCATGCCGATCTTGGCATCAGCGCGAACGGCGCCCTCGTCATAGGCGCGACGATAGTTGGCCACGGCCAGCGCGTGCGCCAGCGAGATGTGATACTGCACGGTGCGGGCGCGGTTGAAGTCGTGGAGCTGCGGGAACCACACGCCCTCCTGATAGCGCTGCTCGGGCTCGACGATGGGCTCGTTAAAGGTGAACCAGTACTTAATCTCCTGGCCAAACTCGTGGAAGGCGACGTCGGCGTAATGTGCGTAAGCCTCGACAACCTCACGGCTCTCCCAGCCGCCACGGTTAAAGAGGTAGGTGGGCATGTCAAAGTGGTACAAGTTGACAAACGGCTCCAGGCCGGCTTCGCGAGAGGCGCGGAACAACTCGTGATACCACGCGGCGCCTTCCTCGTTGAGGTTGCCGTCGGCATCGAGCAGACGGCTCCACTGGATGGAAGTGCGATAGGTATCCAGGCCCAAGTCCTTCAAAATGCGAAGGTCTTCCTGGTACTTGGCCATAAAGTCATTGCCGGCGTAAGAGCCAACGCAGTTGTAGAACGAGCCCAGATCCTGGATGGACCAGGTATCCCACAGGTTCTCGAGCTTGCCGCCCTGGTTCCACTGACCCTCAGTCTGCGGGCCGGACATAGCAGCGCCAAAGAAGAAGTCGTTGGGCAGCTGATACTGTGCCATCAAAGTCCTCGCTTTCGTGTTCTAGAGCTTCCGGTTGGAGACGGGTTTGCTTTGGCAGGTTATCCGGCGCGGGCGCGCACCGGTCATACCGATATCCAACCCGCCAAAACAAAACCGTCCCCAAACGGTCGATCCTGTTCTGCGGAAAGATTCCGTTCGTTGCTTAAACTGTAGCGCTCTAATTCTAAAAGTAAAGCGTCTTTTTCTTTTTTCTTTCTCGAGCTTCTTAGATAAAGGTTATATGGGTGCCTTGTTAAGGGTTATACTTACTTGCGTATTGATATATGTCGGAAAGGAGGTTCAATGATTCCCAAATACGAGGCGATAGCTGCAGATATTCGTCGAAGCATCGAGGATGGCACTCTTAAACCGGGCGACAAGCTTCCCACCGTCGTTGAGTTCTGCGAGCTCTATAGCGTTTCCAAAATCACCGTCAAACGAGCTATCGAGCAAATCACCGAGGAAGGTCTTATTACCAGCCGACGCGGATCGGGTACCTACGTTAAGGACACGGCGGGACTTCCCGGTCAGGCGTTTTTCCAGGGCAAAAACGACCGTGCCCAGGGCTTTTCGTATGAGCACCGCGGGGAGAAGGTGACCTCGGTGGTCTACGATTTCTCGATTGTTAATCCACCAGCGGACATCGCAGCCCAGCTGGGAATTGCCGAGGATGACTTTGCCTATCACATCGTGCGCGTGCGTCAGGCCGATGAGAAGCCCATCGTTATCGAGTACACCTACATGCCCCTCGAGCTGATTCCAGGCCTTAAAAAGAAGGACCTGTACGGATCGGTCTACCACTTCATCCGCGAGCAATGTGGGCTGAAGATTTCGAGCTTCCACCGTACCATTCGCGCCGTGGCAGCAACCGAGGAAGAAGCCGAGCGCTTGGACACCAAGCCTGGCTCTCCCCTGCTCGAGCTCACCCAGATTGGCTTTTTGGACAGCGGCGCCGCCTTTGAGTATTCGGTCTCGCGCAACGTTGGCGACCGCTTTGAGTTGCACAACGTAACGTTGGCATAGGTTTTTGTAGTCATCCGGGCGCTCGCTTTGAGCTGTTTTGTGCAGCGCCCGCGCAACACAATGGGGGTATGAACATGTCCGATTTGATTAAGCTGACGCCGATCTTCCCCGAGAAGATCTGGGGCGGTCGCCAGCTCGAAACCGTATTTGGCTACGACATTCCCGATGGACCCATCGGTGAGTGCTGGGCCATCTCGGCCCACCCCAACGGCGACTGCCAGATTGCGGAAGGCCCGTATGCAGGCCACACGCTGTCGTGGCTGTGGGCCGAGCACCGCGAGCTCTTTGGCAACTGCGAGGGCAAGGAGTTCCCACTGCTCATTAAGATTCTGGACGCCAAGGACGACCTTTCGATCCAGATTCATCCCAACGACGAGTACGCCGCCAAGCACGAGAACGGCAGCCTGGGCAAAACCGAGTGCTGGTATGTGCTGGACTGCGAGCCCGGTGCCACGATCATTGTCGGCCAGCGCGCGCACGACCGCGCCGAGGCCGCGCAGATGATCGAGGACGGCCGCTGGGACGACATGCTCAACGTACTGCCGATCCACAAGGGCGACTTTTTCCAGATTGATTCCGGTACCGTGCACGCCATCAAGACCGGCACGCTCATTTTGGAGACGCAGCAGTCGAGCGACGTGACGTATCGCCTGTACGACTACGACCGTCCCGGCACCGACGGCAAGCTGCGCCCACTGCACATTGAGCAGAGCCTCGACTGCATCGACTTTGATGCCCAGGCTCCGACCGACGGCACGGTGACCGCGCCCGAGGTGAACGGCGTGACCGAGCTCGAGTCTAACTCCTGCTACACCGTCGATCGTGTGCGCGTCGACGGCAGCAAAACCCTCGACCAGCGCTGGCCCTTCATGTGTCTGTCGCTCATCGACGGCGAAGGCACCGTCTGCGGCGACCCCGTCCACAAGGGAAGCCACCTGCTGGCCCCGAGCACCGTCAGCTCCATCGACCTCGAAGGCAAGATGGAACTGATCATCAGCCACCTGTAGGCCACCGGTCCCCAAGCGCTCGCCGGGACGGGGCGCGGGGTTTGGTCGCCTGCTCGGACAGTCCTGCTCGCACGGAGAGCACATTAAGTGCTCTCCGGCTCGTGCGGAACTCGCGATCGACCAAACCCCGCGTCCCGTCCCGGCGAGCCTCTGGCTAGTTACGACAATCAAAAAGCAACAAGGGGCTCCCCCGCTCATCAAACGGGAGAGCCCCTCACCATACATAACGAATCAAGGTGCCTATAGGTAGACCTTTTCGAGAAACGATAATGTGTCCTGAAGACGCGCTCTCTCTTTACGATCGGTCTGCCGATTTACATAAGAAGAAAAGTCCGCAAAGAAGTCTCCGGCGTCAGCCCTCATTTGCTCTATTAGCTCCAAGCGAGCCGAAGGCGGCAACAAACCCGCAAGTCGAACAATATCCGAGCGATGCTTTCGTCGATCTTTATCGTTGCAATGGCGCCCTTCTTCATAGCTCCTATTGATATCAATGTGTGCACGCATCTTGAGGGGAATGATATGGAGCGCATCGAGCAACGTAATGCCCTCTACGTTCGTTGCGTTGTCGCGAATAAATTCGTAGTAGCCATCGTCGAGAATAATTGCCGAAAGACTTGATACGGCCCCGTCAAAGGAAAGAGGTGCCACTTCGCTCGTTTCATCTTCGAGCACAAAATCAGGATGTCGGGCGAATAGCTCAATTTGGCCGGGATAGTCTAGGACTTGCCTTGATCCTTCGGGCAAACAGAACCGATAGTAAGTGCA
>CATZEP010000064.1 GCA_958418185.1 uncultured Collinsella sp. | reverse complement strand
GCTTGACCTCTTCTTCTCGTAAGGGCAAGGCACGAGTAACGGATGGAGCGTGGGATCTTGACACAAGAATATCGGCATGAACCTGTCATGCTCGGCGAAGTGCTTGAGTCGCTGCAGCTCAAGAGCGGCTCCGTTGTCTGCGATTGCACCCTTGGCGGTGCCGGTCATTCGGTAAAGATGGCCGCGCAGGTGGGGGAGACGGGCCTTTTGCTCGGCGTCGATCAGGACGACATGGCCCTCGAGGCCGCTGGTGCCCGTCTGGACCGCGAGGTTCCCGGCGTCCCGCACCAGCTGCTGAAGGGCAACTTCGGCGACTTGGACGAGCTGCTTTGCTCGGCCGAGGTGCCCGGGGTCGATGGCTTCCTGTTTGACTTGGGCGTTTCGTCACCGCAACTCGATATCCCTGGCAGGGGCTTTTCGTATAACGAAGATGCCCCATTGGACATGCGGATGGATCCGGGTAACAACACCCTAAACGCAGCTGAGGTCATCAACACCTATAACGAACACGACCTCGCCCGGATTCTACGCGTCTACGGCGAAGAGAAGTTCGCCTCGCAGATTGCGCGCGAGATTGTGCGCCGTCGCGAGCAAGAACCGATCGAAACTACAGGCCAGTTTGTCGAGATCATCAAGGCTGGCATTCCGGCTGCCGCTCGTCGGCATGGTGGGCACCCGGCCAAGAAGAGCTTCCAGGCCATTCGCATCGAGGTCAACCACGAGCTCGATGTGCTCGAGAGGGGGCTTGATGCCGCCACCAGGTGGCTCAACCCGGGCGGACGCATCTGCGTCATCTCGTATCATTCGCTCGAGGACCGTATCGTAAAGAACCACTTTAAGGAGATGAGCCAGGGGTGCACGTGTCCGCCGGAGATTCCGGTGTGCGTGTGCGGCAACGTGCCGATACTCAAGGTCATCACCCGCAAACCCTTGGTTGCCCAACCCGATGAGGTTGCGCGCAACCCTCGGGCGAGATCAGCCAAAATCCGCGTGGCGCAGCGCCTGTAGGCGCGACCGCGCGAAATTGGACCTCCCGCTCGCACCATAAACGAAGCTTAAACACACTACCAACGTACTCGGGATGGGAGGCGGCATATCATGGGCTATAACACCTCAAACGCAGCACTCGCCTATGATATGAACGCCATGACCGCCTACCGCGAGGCACCGCAGGCGCCCGTTGCCCCTCGTGAGCAACGCACGCCGCGTTTTGATGTCTACACGGGCGCGGGCCGTCAGGCAAACCAGGCGGTAAGCCCGGTTTTCATGAGCGTTCTTAAAACGGTTTGCATCATCGCGGCTGTCTTCATGACGATCGGTGTCGCCCGCGTGGCACTTGCCGGTGTCACGGCCCAGGTGCTCAACGGCAACGCAGAGCTTGCCAGCACGCTCGAGAAGGCGACCGACGAGAGTTCTAACCTTGAGGTCATGCATTCGGTCTATGGTGCCGACACACGTATTCGCGATCTTGCGGGCGCCTATGGCATGGTGGAGCCCAGCGAGAGCGTTACGCTTGACTTTTCGCAGGATGCAGCCGCGGGCGCTAGCTCGACTGCGGCCGCTCAGTAAATAAGACGGTAGCTGAGTATGACAAATGACTATCGCCGCGGTTCCGACGGGGACCACGGGTCTGGACGTCCCTCCTCGCGGGGACGTTCTGGTTATCAAGGAACGGGTCGGCCATCTTACAACGCGGGGCCGTCCTATGGCAACGACCCTGCGTCGCGTCTTCGTGGCTCGGGCGGACCTCGGGTACGCAATACGGGCGCGCGCAAGGGGTCGTCGTCTGAATGGGTTACGGGAGCGCCGCTGCCTCGCCGCGATGTCGTTATGGGCTGTATCGGGGTTGGCCTTGCCGCGGGCGTCTTCCGTCTTGCCGAATACCAGATCGTGAATGCTGACAAGCTGCGCGAGCGTGCGGACGCGCGTCGTCTGCTTTCACAGACGCTCTATGCCAAACGTGGCACTATCTACGACCGCAACGGCAACGTGCTGACGTCGTCAGTCGAATGCCGCAATGTCGCCGTGAACCCTCAGCTTGTCGAGGACGTCGACAAGACGGTCTCGGCGCTGGTCAAGGCTACCGGTATTGATAAAAAGACCTGCCGCAAGCTGGTGCTGTCTGATGGTTCCTGGGTGTATATCAAGCGCCAGGTCGACGAGGATGACGCTGCCGCCCTGGAAAAGAAGAATCTACCCGGCGTGCTCTTTGAGCAGGCGATGAAGCGGGTTTACCCGTATGGAAACCTGGCTTCTCAGCTGCTGGGCGTCGTGAACGTGGACAACGCTGGCCTGACGGGACTCGAAAAACAATACGATGAGCTTCTGACCGGAACGAATGGCTCTCTTGTGCGCGAGCGCGCAAGAGATGGCGGCTACATCGCGGGCGGTGCCTATAAAAAGGTTGCCGCGATCGATGGCGTGGATATCGTGACGACGATCGACGTCAACATTCAGCGCGCCGCGGAAGATGCCTTGGCCGAGGCGGTCGAGAAGACGAAGGCCAAAAACGGGTCGGCCCTGGTGACCGACCCGACGACTGGAGAGATCCTGGCCGCCTGCTCGTATCCGACCTACGACCAGACCAATTTGGAAAACGCCAAGACCGAGGACATGAACCTTCGTCTGGTGACGGATGCCTACGAGCCCGGCTCGGTCTTTAAGACGCTGGTTGCGGGCGCCGGATTTGATTTGGGCGTTGTGCGCCCGAGCACATCGTTTGAGGTTCCCGCGAGTATCAAGGTGGGCGACGATACCGTTACCGATGCCGACAAGCGTGACTACACCATGACAATGGACGTACGCGAGATGATGCGCCGTTCGTCCAATGTCGGTTTTGTCCTGGTGGGGCGCAAGATCGGTGCCGATGATTTTGCCACCTATGTGGACAAGTGGGGTATCGGTCATAGCTCCGGTGTCGATTTTCCGGGTGAGAGTCTGGGCATCGTCAAGGAGCGCGACCAGTACGATGGTGCCACCTTGGGTGCTATGAGCTTTGGCCAGGCGCTGTCCGTCTCGCCGATTGAGGTCGCACGTGCCGTGGGCGGCATCGCGAACGGCGGCGTGATGATGACTCCGCACTTCTATAAGTCGAGCAAGGGCGATGAAAAGGATTGGGGCGAGGGGGATCGCGCGATTTCCGAGGAGGCCGCCTCGCAGGTGACATCGTGTATGCAGACGGTCGTTGCCGAGGGAACGGGTGTTGGCGGCGCGGTGGACGGCTACGACGTGGCGGGCAAGACCGGTACGGCCGAGCGCGCCGATGAGAACGGCGGCTACCTCAAAGAGAACTACATGTCGTCTTTTATGGGGTTTGCCCCGGCGCAGTCGCCCAAGGTCCTGTGCTATATCACCCTTGACGGAACCCCGTCAGGCTCCGATGCCGCCGCAGTGCCGTTCCAGTCCATTATGGCCAGTGCGCTTGACGTGTTGGGTGTCCCGCGCACCAAGTAGGGGGTTACTATCTATGAAATGGCCAGTCGGTTAATCCGGGTTGTTCACACGCCCTGCACCACGCGTAGGCGGCGCTGGGATACAATACGCCGATAGCATTATTAGGTTTACAGGGGAGCTGCAATGATAGAGATCGCCGTCAACAATCTCGCGGCCGCAACAGGGGCCCGAACCGTGACGGGAGAAGCCGATCGGGTATGCCGCGGTTGCGTTATCGACTCGCGCCAGGTTGAGGAGGGCACGATATTCGTCGCCTTCCCGGGTGAAAAGGTCGACGGCAACGACTTTGCTTCCCGTGCCATCGAGTCGGGTGCCGGCGCCGTAGTGATGACGCGCGAGCCCGATGCCGAGCTGCTTTCGCTGGCCCATGAGAAGGGCTGCGCCATCCTGCATACCGATGACCCCGAGGAGTTTTTGCTGCGCCTGGCTCACGCTTATCGTTTGGAGCTTGGCTGCCTGGTAATTGGCATTACCGGCTCTATCGGCAAGACAACGACCAAGGACGTGCTCGCCGCGGTGCTCGCCAAGCGTTATCGCGTTTGGGCAACCAAGGGTAACTACAACAACCTGATCGGTATGCCGCTCACGGTGCTGGCGGCCCCTGCCGACACCGAGGTTCTGGTGCTCGAGATGGGCATGAACCATTTCCACGAGATTGAGCGCATGTCTCAGTCCGCCAATCCCAACCTTGCCATTGTGACCAAGATCGGCACCTCCCATATCGGTATTCTGGGCAGTCGCGAGAATATCGCTCGTGCCAAATCCGAGATTGTTGGCGGCATGTGCGCCGCCGGAGACCTTCTCCCGTTGCTGGTTTTGGGTGGTGAGGACGACTTTACCCCGTTCATCCGCGACACCTTTGCCGCGCCTGCGGGCGTCGACGTGATGCTTGCGGGCGTCTCGGACGACGATGAGGTCCGTGCGTGCGACATTCGCATTGATGACGAGGGACGCCCGGTCTTTACGCTCGATTTTGGCTTGGGCGAGACTATCGATACACTGCTTGCCATTCCCGGCGCGCAGTCCGTTCCCAATGCCGTCAAGGCCGCAGCGGTTGCCTATCGCCTTGGCGTGACGCCCGAGCAGATCGATGCCGCCTTTAGGGGTCTTACGATTACCGGGCATCGTCAGGAAATCAAGCGCGCCAAGAGCGGCGCCCGCGTCATCGACGACTCATATAACGCCAGTGCCGAATCGATGGCAGCCGGCCTCGACCTGCTGTGTTCGCTTTCGTGCACGGGTTCGCGCATGGCGGTTCTGGGCGAGATGGGCGAGATGGGCGACGAGGCTCCTCGCATGCATGAGCTGGTGGGCGCCTATGCGGCGGCCAAGAAGCTCGATATGCTCGCATGTGTCGGCGGTGAGCTTGCCCAGCGTATGGCCGAGGCCGCGCGCATGATGGGTATGGATGAGGACCGCATTCAGGTGTTCTCCGACTATCAGCAGGTGCTCGACCGTATGGGCGGCGCGCTTGAGCAGCATGATGTCGTGCTGGTCAAGGGCTCACGCTTCGTTGAGCTCGATCGCTTTGTGGAAGGTGTGTGCTAGTCCATGTTCGGCAATCCTTCGTATCCTACGTACCAGGCATTTTTGGGATTGGGCATCGCCGCCGTCATCGCGATGCTGCTTATGCCGTGGTGGATTAAGCTCCTGAAGGTCGAGGGCATCGGCCAGCAGGTTCGCGCCGATGGCCCCAAGCGTCACCTGATTAAGCAGGGCACGCCCACCATGGGTGGCGTCATCATCCTGGTTGCCGTTTCGCTGACCTGCCTTTTGATGGGAAAGCTCACCACCGAGCTCGTGCTTGTGCTGCTCGCCACGCTGGCAACCGGCGTTCTTGGCCTCATCGACGACCTGACTTCTGTCACGCACGGCCGCTCGCTCGGCCTGACGCCTCACGCCAAGATGATTGGCCTTACCCTCATCTGCGTTACCTTTACCGTGCTTGCTGTCAACTGGTGCGGCGTCGCCCCCGAGATTCGTTTCCCCGGTGGCCTGACGATCGACCTTGGTGTGCTCTCGACCACCATTTGCGGCCTCTCTTTTCCGTGGCTCTACCTTGTCTTTTGCTGGCTGATGATCGCGGGCCTTTCCAACGCCGTAAACCTCACCGACGGCTTGGACGGTCTTGCCGGCGGCACCTCCATGATCGCCATGCTGGCCATGGCTGCCATGGCGTTTTTGCACGGCGATGTGAACCTGTCCATCTTCTGCACGGCGTGCGCCGGCGCCTGCCTGGGCTTTTTGTGGTTCAACTGCTATCCGGCGAGCATCTTTATGGGCGATACCGGCTCGCTTGCCCTGGGTGCCGCTTTTGCCTGCACCTCCATCATGACCAACACCGAAGTCGTTTCCCTCATCATCGGCGGTCTGTTTATCGTCGAGACCCTGTCGGTCATGATCCAGGTTGTCTATTTCCACTTTACGCACAAGCGCGTCTTCCTTATGGCGCCCATTCATCATCATTTTGAAAAGAAGGGCTGGGCCGAGACCAAGGTCGTCATCCGTTTTTGGATTGTCGCCGCGGCCTTCGGAGCCCTGGGCCTCGCGTTGTTCTTCCAGTTGGGATAGTGGTCTTTCATGCCTCTTGCTGATGTCTTTAGCCTGCTCGTTTTGGGCCAGGGTAAGTCCGGTCTTGATGTCGCTCGCTGGGCGCTTGCACATCCCGAGCGTGTGAGTGCCGTTACCGTTTACGGTGGCGGCACGTCCGAGCCCAACGATGCCACGCGCTCGCTCGAGGCGCACGGGGCATCGTTTGTCTACGGAACCGAGCAGGTCGAGGGCGCGTTTGATGTATGCGTGACGTGTCCGGGCATCTCGGAGTTCTCGGCATTCTTTAAGGCTGGCCGTGATCACGCTGCCCAGATTATGGGTGAGCCCGAGTTTGCCTACCGTCTGTCTCCCCAAAATTGGATTGCCATTACGGGCACCAACGGCAAGACGACAACCACGTCACTGACCGATTACCTGCTTAAGGCAGCGGGCGAGGCGAGCGTTGCTGTCGGCAACATTGGCGAGCCTCCGGTGAACGAGATCGATGGCCGTGCGCATAACGAGTGGTTTGTGGCGGAGCTTTCGAGCTATCAGATCGCAACGACCCAGGAGCTTCACCCCCGTGTGGCGGTGCTGCTCAACATTACCCCCGACCATCTGGGCTGGCATAAGAGCCATAAGAACTATGCGCTCGCCAAGATTAAGCTCTTCGAGAATATGGTCGACGATGACCTGGTGATTGTTGACGTCGAGGATGCCGGTATCCACGAGTTCGATGAGTACATCTATGTTCCGGGCCGTCGCATCTGCAAGGTTGCTTTTGACGAGCCTGCGGGCGAGGACGCCGCATTTGTGCGCGATGGCAAGATGGTCGTTCGCCTGAAGGGCGTCGAGACCCCGCTCGTCGATACGTCCGAGCTTAAGATTTCGGGCCATCACAATGTAATCAATGCCCTGTGTGCTGCCACGGCGGCCCTGACGGTCGGCGCCGATGTTGAAGGTGTGTGTCGCGGCCTGGTCTCGTTCCAGCCGCTGGAGCACCGCGTTGAGCCCTGTGGCGAGATCGATGGCGTGCGCTATGTTAACGATTCCAAGGCAACGAACACCGATGCGGTCGAAAAGGCCCTGACGGCGTTTCCCGATGACGATGTGATCTTGCTGCTCGGCGGTCACGATAAGGGCACGCCGCTCGAGTCCTTTGCCCGCGTTGTGATGGATAACGTTCGCTCGGTGGTCTGCTTTGGCGACGCGCGCGAGCGCTTTACCGCCGCTATGGACGAGGCGGATGTCGACGGTGATGTCGATATCGCCCAGGCCGACGACCTGCGCGATGCCGTGGACGTTGCCCGTTCGCTCTCGAGCCGCGGCGATGTGATCTTACTGTCGCCCGCCTGCTCTTCGTTCGATGAGTTCTCGGGCTACGAGGAGCGCGGTCGCGTGTTTAAGGACTATGTGGCCCAGCTTGCCGCTGCGTCCAATACGCAAATGGAATAGGGGTTGCCGGTGAGAGAGGAGAGCCCCCGACAGAATATGAGGAGGCCCGACTCGGACCGTGCTTCCTCGCTGCGTAGCACGCCGCGTTCCGGACGCGGCGGGCAGACGTTCAGTGGGCGCTATATTGCCGGCGTCCCCGCCCGCATCATGCGCCCCCGGTTGAGATTTATGGCTTGCCTGTGTAGCAT
>CATZEP010000063.1 GCA_958418185.1 uncultured Collinsella sp. | reverse complement strand
TGGCAAGGTCGCGCTCAGCGTAGATGTCAATGAACGTGGAGGTACGGCCGATGGACATAGCGGCGCCGTTCTGCTCCTTGACGGCAGCGAGGTAGGCGAAGTACATCCACTGGATGGCCTCCTGCGTGTTGGTAGCAGGGTTGGAAATATCGAAACCATAGGTCTCGGCCATCATCTTGAGCTCGCCGAGGGCGCGGATCTGCTCCTGCAGCTCCTCACGGTCGCGGATGTTGTCGGCGGTCATGACCGTCGGGGTGGAAGCCTTCTGGGCCTCCTTGTCCTTGATCAGGTAGTCGACACCGTACAGGGCGACACGACGGTAGTCGCCGATGATGCGGCCGCGGCCATAGCCATCGGGCAGACCGGTGATGATGTGGGCCGAGCGGCAAGCACGCATCTCGGGGGTGTAGACATCGAAGACGCCGGCGTTGTGGGTCTTGCGCTCGAAGGTGTAGCGCTCGACAACGTTCTCGTCGACCTTGTAGCCGTGCTGGCTGGCAGCCTGGCAAGCGATGCGGATACCGCCGTTGACGTGCAGCGCACGCTTGAGCGGCTTGTCAGTCTGGAGGCCAACAATGGTCTCCTTCTCGCGGTGGGCGTTATCGATGTAGCCAGCGGGGTGGCTCACGATACCCGTGACGGTCTTGGTGTCCATATCGAGGACGCCGCCCTGCTCGCGCTCCTTGAGCAGCAGGTCGAGAACCTCGCCCCACAGCTCCTTGGTACGCTCGGTCGGGCCGGCGAGGAACGACTCGTCGCCCTCGTAGGGGGTGTAGTTCTTCTGGATGAAGTCTCGGACGTCAACCTCTCCCGTCCAGATGCCTTCCTTGAAGCCTTCCCATGCCTCCTGCATTGTGTAACCACGCTCCTAGTTACGTGTAATGCGGCGCTCTCTCACACCGCTGCTTATTGAATTCTTGAATTATCGGCTTGCACTACCGGCTTCTTCCGTTCTTCACCACACGTTGGTACAGGGAAAAACGTTTGTCCACCTTGGAACTGCAACCCAAAACCCAAGATTTCACCCGTTTGAGAAGGATAACATAGCTACCCCCTTCATCAGGGCTGTTATATGTTTCTTTTTTTATACCATTAGGGCGTTTTTAACAAATCCGCAGGAAATGCGAGCGCGAACAACTACCGTTCACCGATTTGTTTGGTATTTTTCCTTGCCTTTGTACGACGTTCACTCTAGCTGTTATGCCAGCTTTAGCAGGGTAAAGTGCCTCTGAGTAGGCTTTGGGACATGCCTAACGATCTGCCCCAAACTTTACTGGCACCGACGGTGTACGGAGGTCGCCTAAAGGTAGTTTTCTAGGCATGTCCCAAAATCTACCGTATAGGGCGCGCGTGCAGGGGTATCATCTTTCACCGAAAATAGTTTCTAGTGTTAGGGGTTTTCGGTGGAAGATACCGATTTCCATGAGCTTGGGAGTCAGCTCCTTACCGAGTTTGGCGGCATTCACCAGCGCGTTTCGCGCTTTGTGGACAAAGCTCTCAGCGGCGAGATGGCTGTCATGCGCGCCCTTATGCTCGCTGGCGGTTCGCTCACGCCGAGCGAACTCGCTGATCGCGCCTGGGTCTCGAACGCCCGCATTGCCAATATCCTACGCGCTCTCGAAGCCAAGGGCTGGGTTGAGCGTGAGCACTCAAAGACCGACCGTCGTCGCGTACACGTCATAGTGACCGACAAGGGATTCCAGGATCTCGAAATCAAACGCCGGGAATTCGAGGACCGCACCGCGGCTTTCCTCGAACAGCTCGGCGAAACAGATACCCAAGAGATGGTGCGTCTTCTAAGGCGTGCCAACGAAATTATCGACCACAATCAAGAAAGGAGAGATGCCGAGTGAGGATTCTCAAGCTCTTTAAAAAGCATGTCCTGGCACTGCTCGCAGCTATCGTACTTATCGTAATCAGCTGCAACGCCGATCTGGCGCTGCCTACCTATATGAGCGACATCGTCGACGTGGGCGTGCAGCAAGGCGGCATCGCCTCGCCCGTGCCCGACACCATTCGCGCCGAATCGCTCGACGACCTCGAACTCTTTATGAGCGCCAAGGACGCCAAGGCCGTGGAGGCCGTGTTTAGTAAGGCGGACAATAACGGCATTCGAACGTACAAGGGCACCGAGGAGGAGCGCGCCGACGGCGGCAAGATTGCCGACATCATGAGCCTGCCCGAGACCGTCGTCCTTTCGTTCAACCAGGGCATTGACGCCGACTCCATGGGCGACATGACCGGCGCATCCACCGAGGCAAGCGATGGCGGCGCCGCTCAGGCCATGCCCACCCCCGAGCAGATGGCAGCGATGACGCCCGAGCAGCTCGCCGAGATGCAGCAGAAGGCCGCAGCCGCTCAGAGCATGCAAAAGCAGATCGACGCCGACGGCGGTAAGATCACCATGAAGAGCCTGCGCCTAGGCGTTGAAGGCGGTCTTATCGATCAGGGCAAGCTCGTCGAGGGCGCCAACGATATGGCAGACAAAATGGGCTCCATGTCGGGCTCCATCGTCACCCAGCGCGCCGTGAGCTACGTGCAGGACGAGTACAAGGCACAGGGCATCGACCCCGCCGACGTGCAGAACGCCTACCTGGGCCGCATGGCGACCACGATGTTTGGTCTGTGTCTGGTGTCGCTGGTCGCCACCATCCTGACCGGCGCCGTGGCTTCGCGCACCGCCTGCTCCATCGCCCGCGACCTGCGCCGCGAGACCTTCAACAAGGTTATGCACTTCTCGCCGGCCGAAGTGGGCAAGTTTAGCCAGGCCTCGCTCATCACCCGCTGCACCAACGACATTCAGCAGATCCAGATGGCCGCAACCCTGTTTATCCGCATGTGCCTGATGGCTCCCGTCATGGGCATCGTCGCCGTCATGCGCGTCCTGGCCAACCATACCGGCCTGGAGTGGACCATCGCCGTGGCCATCATCGCGGTCTCGGCCGTCGTCGGCGTGCTTATGGGCCTCACCATGCCCAAGTTCAAAAAGATGCAGAGCTTTGTGGACCGCGTGAACCTTACCGCCCGCGAGCTGCTCGATGGCCTGATGCCCATCCGCTCGTTCAACCGCGAGGAACATGAGCTCGAGCGTTTTGACAAGGCTTCGCTCGACCTGATGACCACGCAGCTCTACACCAACCGCGCCATGAGCTTTATGATGCCGCTCATGATGCTCGTCATGAACTGCATCACCGTGCTCATCGTCTGGTTTGGCGCGCAGGGCGTGTCCGACGGCGTGATGCAGGTCGGCAACATGATGGCGTTTATCTCCTACACCATGCAGATTGTCATGGCGTTTATGATCCTCACCATGGTTTCGGTCATCCTGCCCCGCGCCGAGGTCGCAGCCGAGCGCGTGGAAGAGGTCATCACTTGCCCCACAAGCATCAACGACCCTGCCTCGCCCAAACTGCCTGCTGCCAGCGCGCCGCGCGGTGAGCTCACCTTCCGCGACGTAAGCTTCCAGTATCCCGATGCCCGCGCCGACGTCATCAGCGGCGTAAACTTCACCACGCATGCCGGTCAGATGCTCGGCATTATTGGCTCCACGGGCTCGGGCAAGTCCACGCTCGTGCAGCTGATTCCGCGCCTGTACGACGTCACGGGCGGCAGCATTTCGCTCGACGGCATCGATGTGCGCGACATGACACTTTCCGAGCTGCGCCGCCGCATCGGTTATATTCCGCAGCAGGGGCGCCTGTTCTCGGGCACCGTCGAGAGTAACCTCAAGTTTGCCGGCGACATGGTGAGCGACGAGGACATGCACCGGGCGGCACGCATCGCCCAGGCCGAGGACTTTATCGCCGAGCGCGAGGGCGGCTACGACTCCCCCATCAGCCAGGGCGGCTCCAATGTTTCGGGTGGTCAGCGCCAGCGTCTGGCCATCGCCCGCGCGTTGGCTAAAAAGCCCGAGGTCGTGGTGTTCGATGACTCGTTTAGTGCCCTCGACTACAAGACCGACGCGCGCCTACGCGAGGAGCTGGCCAAAAACGTTACCGACGCCGCGCTCGTGGTCGTGGCCCAGCGCATCGCGACCATCATGCACGCCGACCAGATCATCGTGCTCGACGACGGCCACGTAGTGGGCACCGGCACGCACGAGGAGCTGCTGCGCAGCTGCCCGGCGTACCTGGAGATCGCGCAGTCGCAGCTTTCCGCCGAGGAGCTGGGGCTTACCCAAGAAGAAATTGCAGCCGTCATGGAAGGAGGCGAGCGCTAATGGCAGACGAGACCAAGACTCAGATTCCCAAGCCCACCCGCCAGCGTGGTCCCATGGGCCGCATGGGCGGCATGCGTCGCGGCGAAAAGGCCAAGGACTTTAAGGGCACCATGAGGCAGCTGCTCGGCTATATCGGCCAGCACAAGATTGCCGTGTTTGCCGCCGTCGCCTTTGCCGTGTGCTCGGTCATCTTTAACATTGTGGGACCCAAGGTGCTCGGCCAGGTTACGACCAAGCTGTTTGAGGGCCTGGTTGCCAAGGTCAACGGCACCGGCGACGTTGACTTTGACTGGATCGCCAAGACGCTCGGCTTTTTGCTCTGCCTGTATCTGGCGAGCTCTGTCTGCAGCCTGGTCCAGGGCTGGCTCATGACCGGCGTCACGCAAAAGATCTGCTACCGCATGCGCAAGGAAATCGCCGCCAAGATTGCCGTCGTGCCGATGAGTTACTTCAACGGCCACAGCAAGGGAGACGTACTCAGCCGCATCACCAACGACGTCGATACGCTGGGTCAGTCGCTCAACCAGAGCGTGACGCAGCTCATCACGTCGGTGACGCAGATTATCGGCGTGCTCGTCATGATGCTTTCGATCAGCCTGCCGCTTACCGGCGTCACCGTGCTCACGCTGCCGGCCGCCGCGATTATCTTGACCGTAATGATTCACTTCTCGCAGCCGTACTTCCGCGAGCAACAGCAGGTTCTGGGCGCCGTCAACGGCATTATCGAGGAGGACTTTGCCGGTCAAAACGTCATTCAGGTGTTCGATCGCGCCGAGGCCTCGATCGAAGAGTTCGACCGTCAAAACGACCGCCTCTTTATTAGTGGCTGGCGCTCGCAGTTCCTGTCGGGCCTGATGATGCCGCTTATGAGCTTGGTGGGCAACATGGGCTACGTGGGCGTCGTCGTGGTGGGCGCGCAGCTCGCGCTGACCGGCAATGCCACGCCCGGCGACATCCAGAGCTTTATCCAGTACGTTCGCAACTTTACGCAGCCCGTGCAGCAGCTGGGCAACGTGAGCAACACGATGCAGTCGATGGCAGCTGCCACCGAGCGTGTGTTTGAGTTCCTGGCCGCGCCCGAGGAGGAGCAAAAAACCGACGCGCAGATCCCCGAGAAGCGCCCCGGTCACGTGGAGTTCGACCATGTCAAGTTTGGCTACACGCCCGACAAGACCATCATCCACGACTTTAGCTGCGAGGCGCAGCCCGGCCAGACCATCGCTATCGTCGGCCCCACCGGCGCCGGCAAGACCACGCTCATCAAGCTGCTGCAGCGCTTTTACGACGTAGACGGCGGTTCGCTGCGCGTCGAGGGCGTCGACGTGCGCGACTGGGACCGCGCGGCGCTGCGCGGCGAGTTTGCCATGGTGCTGCAGGACACCTGGCTGTTTAACGGTACCATCCGCGAGAACATCCGTTACGGACGCCCCGATGCGAGCGATGCCGAGGTCGAAGCCGCTGCACGTGCCGCACGCTGCGACCACTTTATCCATACGCTCGCCGGCGGCTACGACTTTATGATCAACGAGGAGGGCACTAACCTGTCGCAGGGTCAGCGCCAGCTCGTGACCATCGCCCGTGCCATTTTGGCCGACCGCCCGGCGCTGATTCTGGACGAGGCGACTTCCAACGTCGATACCCGCACCGAGGAGCTTATACAGCGCGCCATGGATGCGCTAATGCAGGGCCGCACGAGCTTTGTCATCGCGCACCGCCTGTCCACGATCCGAAACGCCGACGTGATCTTGGTGATTCGCGACGGCGACATCGTCGAGAAGGGCACACACGACGAGCTGCTCGCCCAAGGCGGCTTCTACGCCGATCTGTACAACTCGCAGTTCGACGAAGCGGCATAAATTCTGGCACAAGGAGCGAATAACGCCCGAGAACGGGGCGCAGGACAACCTGCGCCCCCATTTTGTGTCCTTCGAGCCTCGAAACGCCTTCCCTGGGACCTGATTGACGGCGCTTTCCAGACCCCGTGGGCAAAAAAGGGCAAATATGAGTACTGTCACCTTTTTAGTAACAGCCAAAACCACCTCAAACGACCTCTTTGCGGCCTCTATACGCCTTCGAATTAATCAAAACGCCCGTTAGCAGGCTTCTGCGTGCCAACGTTAATGAACGTATTTTTCACTTTGTCTATTATCTCGCTAGACCGATATGTTACTAGGTTAGCAACCGTACTCATATTTGGCATTTTTTGCCCACGGGGTGTTTCCTGAGGAACCGACAACAGCCTTAGGGTCCCGCGCGGCGCAGCTCCCTCCCGGCATCCGCCGACGTTTGCCCAGATAAAACCTGCCAAAATAAACCTGTCCCTTTTTGGTAGGTTTCGGGGTGACAAGGACTTGCACTTTAGCGTGCGACAGCGGATAATGCCGAACACTCAACAATACGCTTATTGCTCTTTCTATAGATTGAGGAGGCCCCTATGGCCATGGAATTCAAACGCAAGTTGCCGATCCCCATGGAGATCCGCGAGGAAATGCCGCTTTCTGCCGAGCTTACCGCCAAAAAGCAGGCATTTGACGCCGAGGTCGCCAAAGTCTTTACCGGCGAGGACGCACGCAAGGTGCTCATCATCGGCCCGTGCTCTGCCGACCGCGAGGACTCGGTACTTGAATACATGAACCGACTGGCCAAGACCGCCGAGGAGGTCAAGGACAAGCTCATCATCATTCCGCGCGTCTACACCAATAAGCCGCGTACCAAGGGCACCGGTTACAAGGGTCTTCTGCACAACCCCAACCCCGAGGCTCCCGACGACCTGCTCGAGGGCGTCAAGGCCATCCGCCATATGCACCTGCGCGTTATTAAGGAAACGGGCTTCTTCACCGCCGACGAGATGCTCTATCCGTCCAACTACCAGTACCTCGTTGACCTGCTGAGCTATGTTGCCGTGGGCGCACGCTCGGTCGAGAACCAGGAGCACCGTCTGGTGTCGAGCGGCATTTCGGTACCCGTCGGCATGAAGAATCCCACTGCCGGCTCTACCACCGTTATGCTCAACTCCATTTACGCCGCGCAGGCGCACCAGAGCTTCATCTTCCGCAACTGGGAGGTCGAGTGCGACGGCAATCCGCTCGCACACGCCGTTATGCGTGGCTACATCGGTCTCGATGGGCGCACCTACCCCAACTACCACTACGAACACCTGGAACGCCTGGCCGAACGCTATACCGAGCATGCCGGCTATGCCAATCCGGCAGCGGTCATCGACTGCAACCACGACAACTCGGGCAAGCGTCCGCTGGAGCAGTATCGCATTTGCAAGGAGGTGCTCGACAGCTGCCGCCGTAACGAGTCCATTTCCAAGCTGGTCAAGGGCTTTATGATCGAGTCCTACCTTGAGGACGGCAACCAGCCAGTCGATGGCGGTGTCTTTGGTAAATCGATCACCGACCCGTGCCTGGGCTGGGAAAAGACCGACTACCTCA
>CATZEP010000062.1 GCA_958418185.1 uncultured Collinsella sp. | reverse complement strand
CCCCAAGGGTAGTTAATTTGGGACGGGGCTATTTTAGCTACCCCCATCTGCCAGTTGATAGGTGCTCTGGATCTCATCGATTCGTCGACAGTCAAAGGGTAGCTAAAATAGCCCCGTCCCAAATTAACTACCCCAGGCAACTATTCACGAAAGGGGCCTCCATGGACCTTGCCGATATTCGCCAGGCCATCGACGGCATCGATACCACGCTCCTCGATAGCTTTATCGAGCGCATGGACATTGCCACCGAAGTCGCCAAATCCAAGATCGAGATGGGCAAGGCCGTCTTTGACCCCGCCCGCGAGCGCTCCAAACTCAACAACCTCGCCAGCCGCGCACCCGAGCGCTACGAGGCCCAGACCATCACCCTGTTCCGCCTCCTCATGAGCATGAGCAAGGCCGAGCAGCAGCGCTACATCAACGAGCTCAAGGGCATAACGGTGTCGCAAATAGCCCGTGCCACGGCCGCAGCCTTTGACACGCCCTTCCCCCAGACGGCTACCGTTGCCTGCCAGGGCGTTGAGGGCGCCTACAGCCAGATCGCCGCGTGCAAGCTCTTCGACGTGCCCGATATCGCCTTCTTTGAGACCTTCGAGGGCGTTATGCGCGCCATACGCGACGGCTTCTGCGAGTTTGGCGTGTTGCCCATCGAAAACTCAACTGCCGGATCGGTCAACGCCGTCTACGACCTGCTCGCGCAGTTCGACTTCCATATCGTGCGCTCGCTGCGCCTCAAGATCGATCACAACTTACTCGTCAAACCCGGCACCAAGCTCGCCGACGTGCGCGAGGTCTACAGCCACGGCCAAGCCATTGCCCAGTGCGCCGGCTTTATCGAGGGCCACGGACTGCATGCCACCAAGTACCCCAACACCGCTATGTCGGCCGAGATGGTCGCCAACTCCGAGCGCACCGATGTCGCCGCCATCGCCTCGCGCAGCTGTGCCGAGCTGTATGGCCTCGAGGTGCTGGAGCCCAACATCCAGGACTCGGACAACAACTACACGCGCTTCGTCGTCATCAGTCGCGAACCGCGTGTCTATCCCGGTGCCAACCGTACCTCGCTCATGATCACCACGGCCAATGAGCCGGGCGCGCTATATCGCGTACTCGAGCGCTTCTACGCCCTCAACATCAACCTCATCAAGCTCGAGAGCCGCCCCATCCCCGGGCACGACTTTGAGTTTATGTTCTACTTTGACCTGGACTGCCCCTTTGGCAGCAAGGCCCTCGACGACTTGCTCGACTCAATCGACGACGTGTGCGAGAGCTTCACCTACTTTGGCAGCTATACGGAGGTGCTCTAGATGACCGATACCGTCGCAACCCGCCCCTACGGCGTGCTGGGCCGCGTGCTGGGCCACAGCTACACCCCGACCATCTACAAAGAGCTCGCTGGGCTCGAGTACGTGCGTTTTGAGCGCGAGCCCGAGGATCTCGAGGCTTTTATGACGGGCGATGAATGGGAAGGCACCAACGTGACCATCCCCTACAAGCGTGCCGTCATGGACTACCTGGACGAGTTGAGCCCCCTGGCCGAACGCATGGGCAACGTCAACACTATCACGCGCCTGCCCGATGGCCTCCTGCGCGGCGACAACACCGACTACTTGGGTTTTCAGTGTCTGGTCGCAGAGCTGGGCGTTGAAGTTGCCGACAAGAAGGTCCTTGTGCTCGGCGCCACCGGTGGCGCGGGCACTACGGCCAGCATGGTGCTCGGCGATCTGGGCGCCATCGTCGTACCCGTAGGTCGCACGAGCGAGGTCAATTACGACAACATCGCGCAGCAATCCGATGCCGCGCTGCTCGTCAACTGCACGCCTGCCGGCATGTTCCCCCACTGCCCCGACGCTCCCTGCGCGCTCGAAGGCCTCGATGCGCTCGAGGGCGTCATCGACATTGTCTACAACCCCGCCCGCACGGGTCTGATGCTCGAGGCCGAGCGCCGCGGCATCCCCTGCATCGGCGGCCTGCTCATGCTTGTGGCACAAGCAGCACAGGCTGTTGAGCGCTACACCGGCAAAGCCACCCCGCGCGAGCGCATCCTGGATGTGACGGAACGTCTGTCCCGCCGCGAGCAAAACATCGCGCTCATCGGCATGCCGGGCTCGGGCAAGACCCGCGTGGGCGAGCAGATCGCCCAGCTCACGGGCCGCGAGCACATCGATCTCGATCGCGCCCTCGAGGAGCGCCTGGGTATGCCCTGCGCCGACTTTATCGTCGAGCACGGCGAGGTGGCCTTCCGCGAGCAGGAGACAGCGGCGCTGGCCGACATCTCCAAGCGCAGCGGCCTGGTGCTCTCCACCGGCGGCGGCGTGGTCACGCGCGATGAAAACTATCCGCTGCTGCACCAGAACAGCCAAATCGTGATGCTTAACCGCAAGCTCGACGAACTCGCTCATAAGGGACGCCCCATCACTGCCCGCGATGGCATCGAAAAGCTCGCCGAGCAGCGCATGCCGCGCTACCGCGCCTGGGCCGACCACATCATCGACTCGCGCGACTGCGCCGCCAACACCGCCCGCGCCGTCCTCGACACCCTCCCACCCGCTCTCTAAGAAAAACCGCCACAAAGGGGACAGGCACCTTTGTGGTGGTTTTTCGTTCCGCCTCACCGCCCGCCCAACCGCAAAGGAAGCAACCATGAAAGCACTCGTCATCAACGGCCCCAACCTCAACATGCTCGGCATTCGCGAGCCGGGCATCTACGGCAGTGACAACTACGACCACCTGGTCCAGATCTGCCAGGAGGCAGGCGCTGCACAGGGTTTTGACGAGGTCGAGGTCTTCCAGTCCAACCACGAGGGCAGCATCGTCGACAAGATCCAGGAGGCTTACGGCAAGGTCGACGGCATTGTCATCAACCCGGCTGCCTACACGCACACGAGCGTGGCCATCCTCGACGCCCTCAAGGCCGTCGCCATCCCTGCCGTCGAAGTCCACATCAGCGCCATAGAGACGCGCGAGGACTTCCGCCAGGTGAGCTATGCGCGCCTAGCCTGCTTCGCCACCATCACCGGCGAGGGCCTGCAGGGCTACGCCCATGCGTTGGAGCTGCTGAAAGAGCATCTCGAAAAGCAAAATGCCAATCCCAACGAACAGTAGCGACTTGCTCGCGCTCGGCTCCAGCAGCATACAAGACGAAAAAAGCCCAGACCACCGAGGGGTCCAGGCTTAAAAAACGATGGTGCTCCATGGCGGATTCGAACCGTCGACCTTGGGATTAGAAGTCCCCTGCTCTATCCAACTGAGCTAATGGAGCAAATAACCGCACGCCCAAGCAAGCGCAAGCCTGTCAGGCGCAAGTAATTATAACCTAGTTGAACTGCTCGCGGTACGCCTTGCAGACCTCATCGACCGGGCCGTCCATGCGAAGGTCACCCTTCTCTATCCAAACGGCACGCTGGCAGATGCGCTCAACCTGCTCCATGGAGTGCGAAACGAACAGAACCGTCACATCACCGCTCTGAATAAAGTGCTGGATGCGGGCCTCACACTTTTGCTGGAAGAACACATCACCGACGGACAGCGTCTCGTCAACGATCAGAATATCGGGCTCGGTAATCGTCGCGATTGCAAAGGCGATACGCGCCACCATGCCTGAAGAGAAGTTCTTAAGCGGCATATCGACAAAATTCTGCAGCTCAGCGAACTCAATAATGCCGTCAAAGTTGGCATCGATGAACTCCTTGGTATAGCCGAGCAGGGCACCGTTCAGATAGATGTTCTCGCGGGCGGTCAACTCGGGGTCAAAGCCGGCACCAAGCTCAATCAGCGGCGCGATGTTACCGTGCACCTTAACGCTGCCTTCGCTAGGCTCAAGCACGCCAGCGATAATCTTGAGCATCGTGGACTTGCCGGAGCCATTGGTGCCGACCAGGCCCACGACCTCGCCACGATGAATATCGAACGAGATATGCTTGAGCGCCCTAAACTCCTCAAAGAACAGCTCGTGCTTGGCAAGCTTGATGAAGTACTCCTTGAGGTTGGTCAGCGACTCGGACGCCATGTTAAAGATCATGGTGACGTCGTCGACCTCGACAGCCAGAGGCTGCTCGCTGTAATCAACAACAGATTCAGTCATCACAGCACTCCTTAGATGTAGAGGATGAACTTGCGCTCGGACTTATGGAACACGGTGTAGCCAATAACAAGCGCAAGAACCGCCCAAGCGACGCACATACCAAACGTCATAAGCGAGGGCGTAGTCTGGAACAGGAAGATATCACGCATAAACTGCAGGTAGTTATACATGGGGTTCGCATAGACCAGAATGCGCACGAGATGCGGCATTTGCGCAACGAAGTCGGTCGTCCAGAAGATGGGCGTAATGTAGGTCCAAGCCGTAATGACGACGCTCCACAGATGCATGACATCGCGGAAAAAGACCGTGAGGGCGGAGAGCATCATGCCCAGGCCCATGCAGAAGCACATAAGCAGCAGCAGGCAGACCGGCAGCAGAATCAGGTGCCAAGAAGGCATAACGCGGAACCACAGCATAACGATGGCAACGGCGACCAGCGAGAAGGCAAAGTTAACCAGCGAGAAGAGCACCTTCTGTACTGGGAAGACCCAGCGGTGCACCTTAACCTTCTTGAGCAGCGGGGCAGCACCCACGATCGACGTCAGGGCCTGGTTCGTAGACTCGGACATGACGGCAAAGGTCACGTTACCCACGATCAAGTAGAGCGGGTACATCTCGGGCGTAATCGAGCCATTGTGGCCCTGGGCGAAAATCGTCGAGAACACGATGGCCATGACGATCATCATCAGCAGCGGGTTGAGCACCGACCATGCGACGCCCAGAACGCTACGGCGATACTTGATCTTAAAATCCTTGGTAACCAGCTGACGAAGGATAAACGCGTCCTTCTCAAATTCGTTCTTAGCAAACGTCGCAGGCAGACTGCGAGTTTCTTGTTGCTTTGTCTGATCCGACACGGATGCAACTCCTTTACTCGTAATCGTTGACAAACGAACAGTATAGACCCGACGGCCATGCAAACGATTCGCGCAACAAAACTGGAGAACTAACCCACATCTTAGGATGCCAGGCCCAAACGGCTATACTTTCTAGGATTGAATGTATAAGGAGCATTAAGTGAATTCTGAATCCATCGCCGTCATCATCCCTTGCTACAACGAAGCGCTCACGATCGGAAAAGTCATCGACGACTTTCACCGCGAGCTTCCGCAGGCGACGGTCTATGTCTATGACAACAACTCGTCGGACGATACCTCACGCATCGCCACCGAGCACGGCGCCACAGTCCGCTTTGAGCCCCGTCAGGGAAAGGGCAACGTGTGCCGCCAGATGGTTCGCGATATCGACGCCGATTGCTACCTGATGGACGACGGAGACGACACCTACCCCTCCGAGGCGGCCAAAGCCCTCTGCGAGCCCATCCTCAACGGCACGGCCGATATGACCGTAGGCGATCGCCTTTCCAACGGCACCTACGCCGAGGAAAACAAGCGTGCCTTCCACGGCTTTGGCAACAATCTGGTCCGCGCCATGATCAAGTGGATCTATGGTTACAGCTTCGATGACGTCATGACCGGCTACCGCGCCATGAGCCGCCCGTTCGTTAAAACCTTCCCCGTGCTTTCCGAGGGCTTTCAGATCGAAACCGAGCTCTCGATTCACGCCGTCGACCACCGCTGGCGCATCAAAGATGTACCCATCGAGTACCGCGACCGTCCGGAAGGCTCCGAGTCCAAGCTCAATACCGTGAGCGACGGCATTAAAGTCGTTACGATGATCGGCACGCTGTTCAAGGACTACCGCCCGCTGAAGTTCTTCAGTCTGGTTGCGCTTTTATTCGCGATTATCGGCCTGGCTTTGGGCATTCCTATCTTTGTTGAGTACTTTCAGACCGGTCTGGTCCCGCGCTTCCCCACCGCCATGCTCGCCGCCTCGTTTATGTTCCTGTGCGGACTGAGCCTTGCGACCGGATTCATCCTGGATTCTGTGGCAAAGGTTGAGAAAAAGCAGTGGGAGGTCAACGTGTACAGCAAATACGCCTACGATGACCAGCCCGGCCACCCTACTTCCAAGCCAAGCGAGAGGTAAACCACCATGCCGCTCATCTCCATCGTCGTGCCGTGCTACAACGAGCAGGAATCACTTCCGATCTTTCTCAAAGAGCTCGATGGCGTCGTTCGCATCATGACTCAGCAGGACCCCGAGATCTCCTTTGAAGCCGTCCTCATCGACGATGGCTCGGCAGACAAAACGCTTGCCGTCATGAAAGCAGAAGCCGCGGCGGCGCATCCATACGCCATCCGCTGGCACTCTTTCTCGCGTAACTTTGGCAAGGAGGAGGCGCTACTCGCCGGACTCCAGCACGCAAAGGGCGACTATGTCGCCACCATGGACGCCGACATGCAGGACCCGCCCTCGCTCCTACCGCAGATGTACGAGATCTTGCAGACCGAAAACTACGACAACGTCGCCACACGCAGGACCACCCGCGAAGGCGAGCCTCCCATCAGGTCGTTCTGTGCCCGTATGTTCTACAAGATCATCAACCGCATTTCAAAGGCCGACATCGTCGACGGAGCACGCGATTTTAGGCTCATGAAGCGGCTTATGGTCAACGCCATCATCTCCATGGGCGAATACAACCGATTCTCCAAGGGCATTTACGGCTGGGTTGGCTTCAAAACCAAATGGCTCCCCTACGTAAACGTCAACCGCGTGGCCGGCGAGACCAAATGGAGCTTTTGGTCGCTGCTCCTCTATTCCATCGACGGCATCGTCGCTTTTTCCACAGCGCCGCTCTCCCTCGCCGCCCTCACGGGTATCGTTTTCTGTCTCATCGCCATCCTGGGATTTATCGTCATCCTGGTCAAAACGCTTGTTTGGGGCGACCCCGTAGGCGGATGGCCCTCCCTTGCCTGCCTCATAACGCTGTTTGGCGGCATGCAGCTCCTGTGCCTGGGAATCATCGGTGAATACTTGGCAAAAGCCTACTTGGAAACCAAGCGACGTCCCATCTATATCATTCGAGAATCCAACGAGGAATCTGATGACACGGCCCAATAACAGCACGCTCAAGAATGTGGCGTTCTACGCCGCCTGCTTCGCATTTTCCGTCGCACTCTTTGTCGCACTTGCAGCGGCAGGGCATGTCTACCCCTTTGGCGACAAATCGTTTCTCACCAACGATCTCAAATACCAATACATCGACTTCTTTGCGTGGTTTCGCCGCGTCCTTTTAGGCGAGGCAAACCTTCGCTATTCCTTCTCACAGGGACTCGGCATGAACACATGGGGGCTCTATAGCTACTACCTCGCCAGCCCCTTCAACCTGCTCTGTGTGCTGTTTCCCGCAGACAAGCTGACGCTCTTCGTATTTGCCATAACCGCGCTCAAACTGGGCTGCATCCACATCAGCAGCGCTTGGTATGTGCAAAAGCGCTTTGACCTGTCCAAGCCCGCCGCATTCTTGCTATCCCTCTCGTTCACGTTTTGCAGCTGGACCATAAGTAATTTGTGTAATCCGCTCTGGATTGATTGCCTTATCCTGCTACCCATCTGCGCCTTCGGATGCTACGAGCTCATTCGCGAACAAAATATGGTACGCCTCGTTATTGCGATTGCTCTCAATGTCATGTTCTGTTGGTATACGGCCTATATCAACATCCTATTCCTCTGCATCTTCGTATTGGTTGAGTTTGTCGATTACGTCGCTGCAGAAGGA
>CATZEP010000061.1 GCA_958418185.1 uncultured Collinsella sp. | reverse complement strand
GCGATAAACAGCGTCATGCTATCCATTGTTTACGCTCCCTTCTGCTTTCTCGGACAGGCCCTGGGCCACAGCGGTAACGTCGATGGCCGGACCGTTTTCGATCGAGCGCAGGCGCTTGGCCTCGTCGAGCTCGCGATCGGCCGCGCCGCCCATGACGGTCAGCGCCTTGGTGGGGCACGCCGCCACACAATGCGGACCGTCCGGATCGAAGGCGCACAGGTCGCACTTGACGGCGCAGGTGTACTGGCCAGGAGCCCACGTAAGCAGGCTGCTCAGGGACTTAGGATACGAAGGCGTCGGATCGCACATGCCTGCGACACCGGCGATAGACGTGCCATCGGGATGGATGGCTCCGAAGGGGCACGCGATGGCGCACAGCCTGCACCCGATGCACTCCTGCTCCTTGACGTGGATGCGATCGCCATCGTGCTCGATGGCATTCACCGGGCAAACCTCGGCGCAGGGGGCACCCTCGCAATGGTGGCAGGCAAGGGCGGCCGAAATACCGCCGGTCTTCACGAGCGCCAGGCGCGGCGTATCCTGAAGACCCTGCATCCGGTGGGCGTCGGCACAGGCGGACTGACATGTTCCGCAGCCGATGCACCTCTCCGGGTTGATGTCGATGAAGCGGTTCATCCCCACTTCCTTTCAAAATAACGGGCCGGGCTCCCGAACGTACGGGACGCCCGGCCCAAAAAGCCAACGAGAACGGGACTACACGATTTGGTTCACGTGCGTCTCGTCGTCGAACTTGGCGGCGCCGGGCTCAACATCCTGGGGAGCGGCGGCGTCCACCAGAGCCTGCTTGAGCTCGGTGTACTGACGCTCGACCTCGCCCTCTGCCCAAACCTGGTCGGCAATGGCGTCGACCTGGCAGGCGGAGAACTTGTCCTCGGGCGTATGCGAGACCGGGTCGACCTTGTGCATGGTCAGCTCGTTGCACTTGCCGATCCACCACTGATAGGTCATATAGACCGTGCCCTTGTTGATACGGTCGCTCACATCG
This sequence comes from uncultured Collinsella sp., assembly GCA_958418185.1. Classification (GTDB taxonomy): domain Bacteria; phylum Actinomycetota; class Coriobacteriia; order Coriobacteriales; family Coriobacteriaceae; genus Collinsella. The sequence goes on along the minus strand of CATZEP010000061.1, from coordinate 6,716 downwards.
GCGCGGCTGTATACCTGGCCGCGGCGGCTGTGAATCGAGACGATGTCGCCGTTCTTGATGCCGCGCGCCTGGGCGTCCGCGGGATTCATGCGGACAAAGCCGGGCTCGTCGGCAAGCAGTGCCAGCGTCTTGCAGTTGCCGGTCATCGAGCGGCAGCTGTAGTGGCCGACCTCGCGGACGGTGCACAGGATGAGCGGGTACTCATCGTCGGGAAGCTCGGAGGGCGCCTCCCAGTCGTGCGCCATCAGGTTGGCGCGGCCGTCCTTGGTGGTGAACTTGCCACCAGCGAACATGTCGGGCGTACCGTGGTCGTTCACATCGGTGCTCTTGACGGGCCACTGGGCGTAACCGCCCTCGGGAGCCATCTTCTCGTAGGTCGCGCCCACAAAGTTGGGGCACAGGCTAATGCACTCGTTCCAGATCTGCTCGGTGTTGTCGTAGTGCATGGGGTAGCCCATACGCGTAGACAGGTCCGCGAAGATCTCCCAGTCGTGACGGCACTCGCCCTTGGGCGGAACGGCCGCGTCAAAGTGCTGGAAGCTACGGTCGGATGCGGTAAAGACACCCTCGTGCTCGCCCCAAGAGGTAGCGGGCAGGATGACGTCGGCGAGCATGGTCGTCTGCGTCATAAAGATGTCCTGGCAAATGAACAGATCCAGCTCGGAGAGCGTCTTGCGCATACCGGCCGAATCGGGCTCGGTCTGCACCGGGTCCTCGCCGTAGTTGTAGAAGCAGTGCACCTTGCCCTCGTCGACCAGGTGGCCCAGGTCGGTAAGCTTGTAGCCCTCCTCGAGCGGGAGCTTTTCCTCGGGCACGCCCCAAGCCTTGGCAAACTTGGCACGCACTGCCGGGTCGGTGACTTTCTGGTAGCCAGGGTACAGGTTGGGCAGCATGCCCATATCGCAGGAGCCCTGGACGTTATTCTGACCGCGCACGGGCGCGAGGCCGGAATTGGGTTTGCCGATCTGGCCGGCAACGCAGGCGATGGAGGCGATGGTGTGCACCGTCTTCAGGTTCTGCTTCTGCTGGCATACGCCCATACCCCAGCCAATGATGGCAGAGGGCTTCGCCGTGGCGTACATCTCGGCAGCTTGGTGGATCAACGCGGGCTCGACACCCGTGATGTCCTGTACGGATTCGGGAGTGTAGTTCTTGATGGTCTCCCACCACTCGTCAAAGCCGTTCGTGTGCTCGGCGACGAATTCCTTGTCGTAGAGGCCATCGTTGACCAAGCAGTTGGCAAAGGCGTTGAGGAACGCAACGTTGCAACCGTTCTTGATCGGAAGGTAGAGATCGGCGATACGCGCGGTTTCGATATGGCGCGGGTCGGCGACGATGATCTTGCAACCCTTTTCTTTGGCTCGCACGATACGCCTTGCGACGATGGGGTGCGAATCGGCAGGGTTATAGCCGAAGAGGAAAATGCAGCCCGCATCCTCCATACCGGGGATGGAGCATGACATGCAACCTGAACCAACCGTGTCCATCAGACCGAGGACAGTAGGGCCGTGTCAAGTACGGGCGCAGTTGTCCACGCTGTGGGTGCCGATGCACGCACGCGTAAACTTCTGCATGACGTAGTTCGCCTCATTGCCGCCGCCTCGCGAAGAGCCGGTGGTCATGACAGCGTTAGGACCATATTCGTCAATTATGGCCTGCATCTTAGATGCGGTGAAATCCAGTGCCTCGTCCCAGCTTACGCGCTCAAGATCCGCGCCCTTGGTGCGGCGGATCATCGGGTGCAGTACGCGAGGAGTCAAGATCTTGGTGTCGTTGATGAAGTCGTAGCCGCTCATGCCCTTAAGGCACAGCTCGCCCTGATTGGTGATGCCGTTGAGCGGTTCGGTACCCACGACCTGGCCGTTTTGGACCAAGAGGTTAAACTGGCAACCGGCGCCGCAGTACGGGCAGATCACTTTATGCTTCTCCATGACACCCTCCTTCCTTTCTCTGCTACCGAATACTCGGTACTTATTTGACAATCATTGGGCTTGTCGCCCCAACGCTTACGCCTCGTTTTCGATGGTGGCGCGGGCACGCTCGGCAGTCAGTTCTGCCAGGCGTTCCTCGTCTACCAGGGTGAGGCCCTTGGTCGGGCACGCCTCGGCGCACGCCGGACCGCCGGGACGGTCCACGCACAGGTCGCACTTGAGCACGAAGCTCTTGGTCTGCGAACCCACGCGAACGTCGCCCATCAAGACCGGCACCTGCGTGGTCGCCGCGCCCACGGCGCCAAAGGGGCATGCCATGACGCAGCCCTTGCAGCCGATGCCGTTGCCCCCGTCGACGCCCATGCGATGGTTCTTTGGATCAAAGAACAAGGCGCCCGTAGGACAGGCCTTCGCGCACGGAGCGTCCTCGCAGTGGTGACATGCCACCGGCGCGGAAATCTCGTAGGTGCGCGTTACGCGCAAGCGAGGTGCGGCGATGTTGCCGGGAATATCGTGTGCCTCAATGCACGCCGCCATACAGGTTTGGCACCCAATGCAGCGTGAAGAATCAGCCACGACTCGTTTATTGCCCATGTTGTTCACTCCCTCCTGAATCCCATGCCGGAGAGACCTTGTCGACGTTGCCCCGGACCGCCCGTGGTCCGGCATCGGCGTATCGAGCGCATGCGGCGAAACAGGCGCTTCGATAGAGTTCCTCCAACGATATACAGATTAAATATACGCAGTTGCAGGTGGCAAACTTGAGCATAGGCCCTGCAATACGGGTGTATTGCAGGGGTTTTGGCAGGTTGGAATTATTCTCTAGAAGCTATAAAGGTGAGTGTATTACATGCGTACGCCTCAGAGATTTTTATGCGCTCTTATTTTGGATGTAGTACGTTTGTAATCTTATTTTGGATGTAGTACGTTTGTAATATTGTTCATACTCAATTACTCGAGTGCAATAAAGTAGTCGTTATAAAATCGGCTATTATTAGCCGATGCCGTATTTGACTATTCATATTGTCCGCTCATTAAGGGAGGCCAGTGATGTCATCGACTCAAAAAAGAGCCATCCTGCAGGTGCGCATTCGCGAGGAAGACAAGCAGCATGCCGAGCATCTCTACGACGCCATGGGCACATCGCTCGCCGAGGCCGTCCGTCTTTTTGTCGCGCAGAGCATTTTGATGCGCAAGCTTCCCTTTCAGCCGGTCGCCGTGCGCTCAAAGGACGGCACCGCCGCCTATGGATCGCTCAAAGCATATGGTGACCCCAATCGCCGCTCCGAGGAGCGCAATGCCTGGATTGAATACCTTGCCACAGAAAGTGACGATTCGATTTTGGGCCCCGAGGAAGTAGATATCCATGAGTAGCACCATCATCGACGAGACCGTCATCCTTCGCTATCTGCTCGACGACGAGGTCCTGTCACCGCGCGCCGCCAAGGTCATCGCCACGCGCACCGCTCGCGTCTACCCCGAAATCATCACGCGCGTCGTGGTCACGCTGCGCGACGTCTATAAGGTTCCCCGCGTTGAAATTGCCACGGCCTTGAAAAGGCTGCTCGATGACGTCATGGTCGACGAGCCTACCGTTGTCGCCCTTGCCGTCAAACTCTTTGGCAGGACCCATATGGACTTTACCGACTGCCTCCTCGCAGCCCGAACCGCCATCTACAACGATGATGTCGTGAGCTTTGGCAAACCCATCATCCAAGGCATGATCGACTACCGCCGCAAGCGCCAAACCGCAGCCGAAGCCCGCGACCGCGCCGCCGAAGCCCGCAGCCAGAGCACCGACGCCCGCGGCCACAGCACCGACTCCACCATCGACAAGCTCCGCCACCGCCCCCGCAGCTAACCCCATCCCCTCCTAAGTTGCGGTGAAATAGTTCCTGGATTTAGGCTTATTCGAGCTTTTCAGGAACTATTTCACCGCAACTTTCTGTAAGGGTGATTTTTAGTGCCGCCGAGGGGCACAAATCAACCGTTTGCCGATATGTTTGGCTCTGACTCATGACTCTGACCTGCCCCGTCAAGCTTTTGGTCAGTTCATGGCAAGGTCTGGCGTACCAAATATGGGATAGCGTAGTGTCATTCACTCCCCCCCCCTCGAGACCATGGGGTCGAAAATGAGTCATGATAAACGCTGCTCCAAACCGCAAGTAGAGCTGTTCTTCCGGTTATTCGAGGCCCATCATGGCGGGCATCTGTTTGTAGCTACCAAAAAATGGGATGAACGCTGTGCCTACGCGCTCATGCAAAAAGAGATGATTATTCGACTCTACAACCATGTCTACGCCGATCCCGCGTATTGGAATGACCTCGACGTCGAAGATCGCATCTTTCAATTGGCATCCGCTATTGCGGTCGTTGAACCGGATGCCGTGTTTTGTGGAGCAACGGCGGCACTGTTCTATGGCATCGGTTCTGCATATTCGCTTCTCGACAAGGTGCAAGTGCTGCTGCCGCGTTCTACCAGGCGTGATACGTATGAATTCGTTGAGTATCGTCGCTGGCGGGCGGGCGAAGTGTGGCAGCTCGGTCCGTTTACGCTCACGGATCCATATCGCACGGTGGTCGACATCGCCCGAACGAGCGCTTTTCGATATGCACTAGGCTATGTCGACGGGTTGGCTCGTGAGTACGGTGTCGAGCGTGAAGAATTGCGTGCATATGCACAAGCGAACTGCCGCGGACTGCACGGCATTGCGCGCGCATTTGACGTTTTTGAACACATGGATGGCAGATCGGATAACGGTGGAGAATCCGAAGCACGGGCGGCAATGATTCTGGCGGGAGTTGCCGCTCCCGAACTTCAGGTTGAAATCACTCGACCGGGAAACGCCGGCTATTATTTGGCAGATTACGGCTGGCAGATGCCAAACGGCTCTTGGATGCTGGCCGAGCTGCATGGACTAGGCAAGTTTGAGGACGATGCCCAAAATGATCCGGAACATACTGCGGCAAAAACCTATCGAGCTGCCCTCGTGCGCGACGCGAACCTGCGTGCCATGGGCCACAACGTCATTCATTTCAAGCTCTCAGACACCTACGATGTCAAAGCGTTCGGCTCCATGATGCGCGGCTACGGTATACCAGCCACAAAACCCTACGCAGACTCATGACCAGCTGTCCTCATCTTCTCGACAACAGAACCCATCATCGACCCAGCTCACTCGGCCTCAATAAGTTGCGGTGAAATAGTTCCTGGATTAGCCGCAAAAGCTGTTATCCAGGAACTATTTCACCGCAACTTAGGTGGGGCGCAGAGCGGCATCGATTCCCATCACCCCGTACGCTTATGAAAATGACTCTGGTCCCAAAAGGAATCAGAGCCATTCATCTATCTTATGGAGCGGGCGACGGGAATCGAACCCGCGTCATCAGCTTGGAAGGCTGGGGTTCTACCATTGAACTACGCCCGCAAGATATGGTCGGGACGACAGGATTTGAACCTGCGACATCCTGCTCCCAAAGCAGGCGCGCTACCAAACTGCGCCACGTCCCGAAGGTGTTGAGCAGCTAAGGCATAAACCTTGCGTGTCCCAAAGCGAAGGAAATTATAGGGGAGACTCCCCGCCTGTGCAAGCGCAGAAACCCTAGCTCCTCGAATGTGCGACAAACTGGCTATGAACCAGACCGATCACAAACGCCACCACAGCAACCGGCGCCCACGCAGCACCGATATCTGCCAGCGGCAGCGCATCGAACGGCAGCCATGCGCCCGCAAAGAACGCGTCGCGAACCGAGGTGATTACGCTCTGCACCGCGACAACGCCGCCGACCCAAACCCACACCTGCGGATGCGCGTCGCAAAAACCGTGCATCAGGCCCATAAGTACCAGCACAATGGCAACGGGATACAGGGCATTGAGCATAGGCACCGAGAACATAAGGATCACGTCGAGACCCACGTTGGAGAGCACGCACGAAAACGCCGCGAACACAAAGGCGAGCATCGCGAAGGGGCGGCGCATGGCCTCCTCGGAAGCCTCCGCTCCCCCTTCGACCACATACGTCTCGCAGAAGTAACGCGAGCAGCAGCTAATAAGACCGATGCACACGTTCATGCAGGCGAGGAAAAAAATCGCAAAGACGACAACCGTGCCAGCAAGACCAAAGTGCATAGAGGCCGAACGCGCAAGGATCGCGGCGCCGTTGGTGGCATCGGGCATAACCGTGCCGAGCTGCATACCGGCAAGCGCCAGGCCGCAATAGATGATGGCCATGAGCACGCCGGCGATCACACCGGAACGCGATATCTCAAAAGCGACGCGCTTGTCGTCGGTAACGCCCAGCTCATGGATGGTCTCGGCGATGATGATGCCAAAAGCGAGCGACGCAAGCAGGTCCATGGTCTGGTAGCCGGTCAGAAAGCCCTGCACGGCAGCACCGGCATTGTAGGGGGCCTGCGGCGTGGCAGCCGGTCCCAGCGGCGAGATCACGGCAGCACCCACGACCAGCACGATGAGCACGATGAGCGCGGGGCCCGTAATGCGGCCGAGTACGCGCGTGATGACACCCGGGCGCAGCGTGAGCACAAACGCGACGACGAAGAACCCGATGGCAAACACCAGACGTGCTACGCCGAGCGAAACGCCCTCGGGCAGCAGCGGCACCAGCATTTCGAACGCCGTAGAGCTTGTGCGCGGAATGGCCAGGCACGGACCGATGGCCAGGTAGACCGCCGCAACGAAAAATTCGCCAAACTTAGGATGCACGCGGCCGGCAAGCTCGCGCGCCGTTCCGGCGAGCGCGACGGCGATAAAGCCCATAACAGGC
>CATZEP010000060.1 GCA_958418185.1 uncultured Collinsella sp. | reverse complement strand
TACTTTCCTGACTTGGACGCTGATCCTGCGTGGGAAGTTGCGCGGCGCGAAGGGGTTGCCACGATTGCCTCGGGCGAGGGCGATGAGGGCGTCGATTATGAGTTCGTGACGTATCGTCGCGTTGAGGCGTAAATCGCCTGGCGTGAACGGTATCATCGGGTTGATTGAATGCATGGGGCGGCGCTTGGCGTCGCCTCGTTTGGTATAGATGTGCTGTAAAGAAGGGTGCGGGCTGGCTGCCATGACTGATGCCGTTGAGGTTCTGCGAATTGATTCGCTCGAGGACGAGCGGCTCGATGCCTACGTGCGACTGACCGAGCGCGAGCTGCGCTGCGTGCTGGAGCCGCAAAAGGGTATCTTTATCGCCGAGAGTGCCAAGGTTATCGAGCGCGCGGTGCGTGCCGGTTACCAGCCGGTGAGCTTTCTTTTGGGTGAGCGCTGGCTCGACCAGATGATGCCGCTGTTTGAGCGCCTGGTTGTGCGCGAGGGCGCCGGCCCGGTTCCTGTGTTCGTGGCCTCCATGGAGCTCATGGAGCAGTTGACGGGCTTCAATGTGACGCGCGGTGCGCTCGCGGCGTTCCGTCGCCCCCGACAGATTCCGGTTGATGAGTTCTTGGGCGGCGTCGTCGAGACGGCGGGCGAGCGACCGGTGCGCGTATGCGTGCTCGAGGGTATTGTCGACCACACGAACGTGGGCGCGATTTTCCGCTCGGCCGCCGCACTCAATGTCGACGGCATTCTGGTGAGCCCTACTTGCTGTGACCCGCTGTACCGTCGCTCGGCCCGCGTGAGCATGGGAACTGTGTTTCAGGTGCCGTGGACGCGTATTGGCAGTGAGGCGCGCGTGTGGCCGCATGACGGGTTGGCGGCGCTTCACGATGCCGGTTTTTCGTGTGCCGCCATGGCGTTGACGGACGATTCGGTGTCGCTGGACGATCCCGCGCTACAGGAGATTGACCGCCTGGCAATCTTTATGGGCACCGAGGGTGCCGGCCTGGGCGCTAAGACCATCTCGGGCTGTGACCGAGCCGTGCGCATTCCGATGGCGCACGGGGTTGATTCGCTCAACGTGGCCGCGGCGAGTGCCGTCGCCTTTTGGCAGCTGTGCCCGCACGTGAGCAATGAGTATCACTACCAGCCAGGTTTGTATCACTAGGCAGATAGTTCGCACCGGGCTCTGATTCGGGGCGTTTCGGTCGACGCCGGTCGGTGCTAAGCTGATGTCGGCTTTGGTCTTAAATCGCTGTTTTGCTGTTTAATGTACGCTGGTGGGGAGGGCGTGTGGCTAAGAAATCTACGGCTATCGATGTAACGCAGGGTGTCATTTGGCAGCAGCTGCTTTCGCTGTGCGTTCCCATCTTTTTTAGTTCGTTTTTTCAGCAGGCTTACACGCTTATCGGTACGTATATCGTCGGCCAGTTTGGCGGCAAGCTCGCGCTGGGTGGCATTCAAGCCACGATGGTGCTCACCGAGCTCTGCATTGGCTTTTGCGTTGGCGTCGGCGCCGGATGCGCGGTCATTACCGGTCAGTATTTTGGCCAGCACGATGATGAGCGACTGAGTCGTTCGGTCCATACGGCCATGACCCTCGCGCTGGTGGGCGGTATCGTTTTCTCGATTCTTGGCATAGTGTTCGTTGAGCCCATGCTGGTGCTTATGAACACACCGCATGAATTATTGGCCGAGGGCGTGGCCTATGCTCGTTGCTATTTTGCCGCCATGGTTGCGGCGCTGCTGCTCAATATGGGCACCGCGCTGCTGCGCGCCGTGGGCGATACGCGCGGGCCTGCTGTGATTATCGCTTCCGGCTGCCTTGTTAATGCGGTGCTGGATGTCATCTTTGTTGCCGTGCTTCATATGGAGGCTCTGGGCTGCGGCATCGCGGTGGCGCTGACCATTTGCTCCAACGCCACGATGATCGTGATTCGTATGATGCACGCACCGGGTGCGTGGCGGCTTTCACTGTCCAAACTCGGCATTGATCCTGGCATTTGTAAGAGCATGATCTCGTGTGGTCTGCCGCTTGGCTTTCAGTCTGCTGCGTATTCGATTTCCAACGTTTTGATTCAGGTGTCGGTCAACTCGTTTGGCGCCGATGTCACCACGGCGTGGGGTCTTTCGGGCCGCTTGGATGGCATTGTCTGGATGGTTACCGAGGCGCTTGGCGTGTCGATCACCACGTTCTCGGCACAGAACTTTGGCGCGCGCAACTACGAGCGCATGCGCAAGGGCTACCATACGTCGCTCGTGCTGTCGTTTATGCTCATTGGTGGCCTGTCTGCCGTGCTGCTGGTGTTCTCGGGTCCTCTGTCGCGTCTGTTTGTCGACGATGCTTCGATTGCGGCGTACACCACGACGATTCTTCATTTTATCGCGCCGTTCTACGCGATCTTCTCGATTATCGAGAACGCATCGGGCTCTATCCGCGGCGCCGGTGTGAGCTTGCAGCCCATGCTGCTCACGATTTTTGGCACCGTCGTGCTCAGGGTGATCTGGGTGTTTGCGATTATGCCGTTCGACCCGTCGCTTGAGCACCTGCTGCTGGTTTATCCTGTAACCTGGCTCATCACGGCCACGATGTTCACCATCTACCACCACAGCGGCAACTGGCTCGGCCGCGCCACCGCCTAGCTCATCCGTCGGGTACCCCTGACAAGTTGCGGTGAAATAGTTCCTGAAAAGCCCTTGCGGACCGTCAAATAAGAACTATTCCACCGCAACTTCCTTATGAGCTGTTGGTGTTGGAGGAAAGCGAACCAATTAGTATTCGATGCCTTGGCGGGCTAGGAGGCCTTCGTCGAAGTAGTGTTTGACGGGGCGCATTTCGGTTACTAGGTCGGCAAGGTCGGCGAGGGGTAGCAAGCCGCGGCCGGTGAGCACGAGCTCCGTGGTGGAGGGCTTTATCGCGATCAGCGCTTCGACATCCTCACGCGTCACGAAGCCGCGGCGCATTGCTTCGCCGAGTTCGTCCAGAATGAGCACGTCGACCTGCGAGATCTGTTCGCGTGCAAGTTCCATGATCTGCTCGGCGCAAGCCTCGGGCGTGTCGCGATCGGCCTGTACAATGCGCAGTCCCAGGCGCGGAGCGGCATCGTGTTCGGCGCAGTGCAGCTTCTTTGCAAATTGCAACATAAGTACGTTGAGGCCAAATCCCGTGGCGCGCATCGCCAGTCCCAGCGCGGCCGTGGTTTTGCCCTTGCCGTCGCCCGTGTAGATCTGAATCTTGCCGACTTCTAGTGATGCCATCTCTGTCCTTTCGTGCCCGGCGTCGGTTTATTGCCGTCCGGGTTGGGTATTCTAGATAGCATTATCAACCCCAGTAGATGGAGTTCAAGCAGATGGAGATGGATGACAACAAACGTAGACGGAATATGATCCTCTACGTGCTCATCGCCTTCGTCGTCTACCTCGTGCTCTCGACCGTTCTGTTCCCCAACATCGGTCACACGCAGCAGATTACGAAGACCGATTACTCGACGTTTGTCAAAGCGCTCGATAAGAAGAGCGTCGACAAGGTCGAGTACAACACGGACGATTACACGATTTATTACACCAAGAAGGGCGAGGATGAGAATATCGCCTACAAGACGACCGGTGTGCCGAATGATGCGGGTTTTACCGATCGCGTGCTTGAATCCGGTGCGTCCCTGGAGTCGGTCGTTCCCGATAAAAACTCGGGTCTGATGACCTACTACCTGCTTACGCTTATTCTTCCCATGGCCATCTTCTTCCTGATCGGTTGGTGGCTCAACCGCCGCATGAAGAAGGCCATGGGCGATGACGGTCCGTCGATGAACTTTGGCGGCGGTTTTGGCGGCGGCGGACTGGGCAAGTCCGGTGCTCGCGTTATCGCCTCCAAAGATGTGGGCGTGACCTTTAAGGACGTCGCTGGCCAGGAAGAGGCCAAGGAATCCCTCAAGGAGGTCGTCGACTTTCTGGAGAAGCCGCAGCGCTACGAGGAAATTGGCGCCAAGCTGCCGCGCGGTGCTCTTCTTGTTGGCCCTCCGGGTACCGGTAAGACCCTGCTTGCCAAGGCTGTTGCCGGCGAGGCGGGCGTGCCGTTCTTTAGCATTTCGGGTTCTGAGTTCGTCGAGATGTTCGTCGGCCGTGGCGCCGCCAAGGTCCGCGATCTGTTTAAGCAGGCCAAGGAAAAGGCCCCCTGCATCGTCTTCATCGACGAGATCGATACCATCGGTAAGAAGCGCGATGGCGGCGGCTTTAGCGGCAACGACGAGCGCGAGCAGACGCTCAACCAGCTGCTGACCGAGATGGACGGCTTCGATAACCACAAGGGTATCGTCGTCCTCGCTGCCACTAATCGTCCCGACAGCCTCGATCCCGCCCTGCTGCGCCCCGGTCGTTTTGATCGCCGCATCCCCGTTGAGCTGCCCGATCTGACCGGCCGCAAGAACATTCTTGAGCTGCATGCCAAGAGCGTGAAGACGGAGCCGCCGATTGACCTGACCGCGATTGCCCGCGCCACGCCCGGCGCCTCGGGTGCCGACCTGGCCAACATCATCAATGAGGGCGCCCTGCGCGCGGTCCGCGAAGGTCGCAAGCGAGCGACCCAGGACGACTTTGAGGAGTCGGTGGAGGTCGTCATTGCTGGTCAGCAGCGTAAGTCCACGGTGCTGTCCGACCACGAGAAGCAGGTCGTTTCCTACCACGAGATCGGCCATGCTATCGTCGCAGCCCGCCAGAAGGGCTCTGCGCCGGTCACCAAGATCACCATCGTGCCGCGCACGAGCGGTGCTCTGGGCTACACCATGCAGGTCGAGGAGGATGAGCGCTTCCTGACCACGCGCCAGGAGGTGCTGGACAAGCTCGCTGTCTACTGCGGCGGACGTGCCGCCGAGGAGCTCATCTTTGGCGAGATGACGACCGGCGCAGCCAACGATATCGAGCAAGCAACCAAGCTCGCCCGCAACATGGTGACGCGCTTTGGTATGTCCGATGAGTTTGGCATGATGGCGCTCGGTACCGTTCAGAATGCGTACCTCAACCAGGACACGTCGCTCACCTGCGCCCCCGGTACGGCCGAGCGCGTGGACGCAATTGTCGCCAAGCTGATCGAGGATGCGCACGACCGCGCCCTGCAGATCCTGAAGGAGAACAAGTTTAAGCTCCATGAGCTGGCTCGTTATCTGTACAAGAAGGAGACGATCACGGGCGAGGAGTTTATGAATCTCCTCACGCGCGAGAATCCGCTGATGCCTAAGCAGCAGTAGCGTTGCATTCGGGTCAGTAAATATCGACGCCCCATTTGAGTGCCTATCTCAAATGGGGCGTTTTGCTTGGGAGGGATATGTATGAAGATCGTGGTGAGTGCCTGTTTGATGGGCGAGAGCTGCAAGTATAACGGCCTCGATAATTACCACCGCGCGTTGGTCGAGGCTTGCGAGCGTACGGGGACCGAGGTCCTCTTGGTGTGCCCTGAGGTCTTTGGCGGCCTGCCCACGCCGCGCGACCCGTCCGAGATTGTGAACGGCGAAGTCCGTACCTGCGAGGGCGTTTCCGTTGACCGGGAATTCCGCCTGGGCGCTCAACGTGCGCTCGACATGTGCGAGCAGGCGGGCGGCCCTTCTGAGATTGCTGCGTGCATCTTGCAGGACCGCAGCCCCTCGTGCGGCGCGGGTCGCATCTACGACGGCACCTTTAGCGGTACGCTCACCGCGGGCAACGGCGTTTTCGTCGATCTGTTGCTGCGTCACGGCTACCGCGTCATTCCGGCTAGCGAGTTCGACCCCAGCATACTGGAGCAATAAAAAACCACCACAAAGGTGCCTGTCCCCTTTGTGGTGGTTTTGGGCTTGGCCTAGAGGGTGTGGCCGTAGGCGTTGGCGGCCTTGATGGCGGCGGCGAATTTCTCGTCGGTGAAGGGCTCTGGGTTGCCTTGTTTCCACTCGTTGGTGGCGTGCGCGTACTCGCACAGGGCAGGGATGTCGGCCTCGGAAAGCCCGACCTGCTCAAGCGTCACGGGCAGCCCCATCTGCTTGTTAAAGGCGGCGTAGCGCTCAAGGTTCTCGGCATCGCCCGTGTAGGCAAATAGCACCAGCACGCCCAGGCTTACGACCTCGCCGTGCAGGTAGGAGCCCTCACGCGGAATGCTACACGTGGCGTTGTAGAACGCATGCGCCACGCTCGAGTTGTAGTAGTAGTCGTTTTGGTTGGTCAGGTTGGAGACGTAGCCTGTGTTGACCACGATGTCGAGTGCGATCTGCTTGACGGCTTCGGTCGATTGGTTCTGGCGCACGTCCTCAAGACCCTGGACGCCGTAGGTAAACAGCGGCTCGGAGCAGGTGTGGGCGAGTGCCAGGCCAAGTCCGGCGGTGTGCTCCAGGTTGCCGGCGCTCGTGGCATACTCGACCTCGGGCTGTTTGGACAGGGCATCGCCCACGCCGGCCCAGAAGTACTCCGCCGGAGCCTCAGCGATGATCTTGGGGTTGATGAAGATGTGCGCGGGGCGGTTAGGGTACGAATAGCCCTCGAGCGGGCCGTCGTCGTTGTACACGACGGCAATGGCGGTCGCGGCCGAGCAGTTGGAGCAAATCGTCGGCACCGTAAAGACGATCTTCTTGAGCTCGATGGCCGCCGTCTTGACGGTATCGAGCGCCTTGCCGCCGCCACAAGCAATAAGCACGTCGGCTTTCTGGCAGGCGGGGGAGTTTACGACCTTGGCGATATTGGCGCGCGTACTGTTGGTACCGTAGACGCGCGTCTCCAGAATCTCGACGTCGGTACCTGCCAGCGCAGCTTCGATACCGGGAAGTGCTGCGGCCAGTGCCCGCTTGCCACCGATGATCGCGACCTTGGTCGCTCCGTACTCGGCCAGCGTGCCGGGCAGCTCGTCAAAGCAGTCCTCGCCGACGGTGTAGTCGCTCATTCCAATCGTGCGCATAGCAACCTTCTTTCGTTCGATAAAGTGCTTTCAGGTATTTTGCTCCAAGAGAAGGTCCACAGCCGCGAGAAATTTTGAACGTATAAAACCAGTGTTGAGGGTTTTTCGCCGGCGTTGACCGTGCTACCATACAGCGCATAAGCGTTGATGGGGACGAGTAGTCGGCCGTGCGCATGCTACAGAGAGCGGGGAGCGCTGAGAACCCGTGCATGCGACCGATGAAAATCACCCCGGAGCTGCGGTCCCAACGGACGTGCCGCATAGGCGCGTCTTAGTAGATATCGCCGAGATGGTCGTCGATACAGGCCAGCCGAGTAACGGATGCGAGCGCGCGAATACGCGGGCGAGGGCATCTAAGCTGGGTGGTTAAGCGAAGAGCTTTTGCGGGCTTACAGTCCGTTTTTTGGCGCTTCGTCCCAGCTTGTAGGGACGGGCGCTTTTTTGGTGCCCAACGGGCGTGCGCGCCCACGACATGAAAGGGGTACCGTGGCAAACGAGTACAAGCAGACGATGAATCTGCCCAAGACCGGTTTTCCCATGCGTGCCGGTCTTTCCAAGTCCGAGCCTAAGCGACTCAAGGACTGGCAGGACAACAAGGTCTACGAGCAGGTTCTGAAGAAGAACGAGGGTCATAAGAAATTCGTGCTGCACGACGGCCCTCCGTACGCCAACGGTCCGATCCACATCGGCCACGCCATGAACAAGATCTCCAAGGACATGATCAACCGTTACTGGATGATGCAGGGCTATGAGGTTCCCTATGTCCCCGGTTGGGACTGCCACGGTCAGCCGATCGAGCATAAGGTCGAGGAGAAGCTCGGCACCGAGAAGTTCAACCAGACCCCCACGGCCAAGATCCGTGAGCTCTGCAACGAGTTCGCTGTCGAGAACATCGAGCTGCAGAAGGCCGGCTTCCGTCGTCTGGGCGTGCTCGGCGACTGGGACAACCCCTATCTGACGCTCTATCACCAGCATGACGCCGCCGACATCGAGGTCTTCAAGGCCATGTTCGATAAGGGCATGATCTATCGTGGCCACAAGCCGGTTCACTGGTGCAAGCACTGCCACACCGCGCTGGCCGAGGCCGAGATCGAGTACTCCGACGAGACGAGCCCCTCCATCTTCGTT
>CATZEP010000059.1 GCA_958418185.1 uncultured Collinsella sp. | reverse complement strand
CGAGCGACTCTCGCGCATGGCCGGCGTGCAGCCTCGCCGCATTGGCCTTTCGGCTACCATCGGCGACCCCGAGCGCACGGGCGCTTTTCTCTCACAGGGAACGGGGCGCGACTGCGTTATCCCCCGCTTTGAAGAACCGCGCCGCGTGTGGCGCATCTCCATGGAGCACTTCTACAACTCGGGCCCCCAAGCGCAGCAGCGGGGATTCATGGGTACAGGTCCTCAAGAGGCCGAAGTGCTTGCGTGCGAGCGCATCGATGCGGCGGCATCCGCGGCACTGCCCGCCGGCGCCCAAGACATGCGTCACAGCGGACAGCTCACACAAGAGGAGCGCCGTCAACGTCGTGAGCGGGCACAGGGCAAGGCCGCTCCCAAGGACCGCCAAGCTTCCTCGGCCCCCGAGGGCGAAGTCGACATCCCCCAAGCACCCGAACAGGCATTACTCAACCCCACCGATACAGCACCAGACAACGCCGACCCCGGTATGGGATATATCTTTGAGCACACGCGCGGCCGAAAGTGCTTGGTCTTTGCCAACTCGCGCGAGGAGGCAGAGGCCGTATGCTCCATGCTACGTAGCTACTGCGAGAGCCGGCACGAGCCCGACCGCTTCCTTATCCATCACGGCAACCTCTCGGCATCGCTACGCGAGGCGGCAGAAGAGCTCATGCGCGACGAGGAACAGGCACAGACAACCGTCACCACCTCCACGCTGGAGCTCGGCATTGATATCGGTCGCCTGGAGCGCGCGTTCCAGATCGATGCACCGTTTACCGTCAGCTCCTTTTTGCAGCGCATGGGGCGCACGGGACGCCGCGATCTTCCGCCCGAGATGTGGTTTGTCATGCGCGAGGAAGAGCCCGAGCCGCGCACGATGATGCCTGAAACGATACCTTGGAAGCTCCTCCAGGGCATCGCGCTCGTACAACTCTATCGCGAGGAAAAGTGGGTCGAGCCGCCCGAGCTCGATCGACTCCCCTACAGCCTGCTCTATCACCAGACCATGTCGACCCTCGCCAGCACCGGCGAACTCACGCCTGCCGAACTTGCCCAGCGCGTGCTCACGCTCAGCTATTTCCACCGCGTCTCGGCCGATGACTATCGCGTACTGCTGCGCCACCTCATCAAGATCGACCACATCCAGGTCACCGAGGGCGGTGGGCTCATTGTGGGCCTCGCGGGCGAGCGCATTATTAACAACTTTAAGTTTTACGCCGTGTTCCAGGAGAACGAGGAGTTCACCGTTCGCAGCGAGTCGGCCGAGTTGGGCACGATCGTCAATCCGCCACCGCCCGGTGAGCGCATCGCCGTCGCCGGACACTGCTGGATTGTCGAGGAAGTGGACTGGAAGCGTCATACCGTCTTTGCCACGCAGGTCAAGGGCCGGGTGCCGGCCTACTTTGGCGACTGTCCCGGTGACATCAATACACACGTACTCGAGCGCATGCGCAAGGCGCTCAACGAACACGCCGCGTATCCGTACCTTATGGGTAACGCACGGGCCCGCCTTGCGCAGGCTCGTCATACGGCCGAGATTTCGGGCGCGGGAACTAAACCGCTCATTAACCTGGGCGGCGATACCTGGGTGCTCTTCCCCTGGCTGGGCAGCTACGCCTTTTTGGCCCTCGAGCGCATGCTCAAGATTAAATGTGCCGCGGAGTTGGGCCTTCGCGGACTCGACCCATCACGCCCGTACTTTATGCAGTTTAAGATGAAGGCCGACGAGGAGACGTTCTTTGAGGTGCTCGCCGCCGAGGCCGAGAAGGACTTCGATCCCATCGAGCTCGTCTATCCCGGCGAGGTGCCCTACTTTGACCGCTACGACGAGTTTGTTCCCGAAGAGCTCGTGCGCAAGGGCTTTGCCGAAGGCGTGCTCGACATCGAAGGTATGAAGCAGCGCGTCCGCAGCTGGCGCGACCACGCCTAAGACCAGTCTTTTTTGGGACGGGGAGACTTACTTGTCGTGAAGGACGGTGCCGAGGAAGTCGGTGTCGAAGGGCACAGCTTCGGCAAAGGCGTAGTCGCCGTCGCTGGCGATGAGCAGATAATTCTCCTCGCCGCCGAACTCTGCATCGCCACATGGGACCACCCAAGCATGGTCGAACACCTCAAGCGCCGTGGCGGCACAGTCGCGCAGGAACGTCACATCGCTCCCCTCGTTTGCGCTCACGATATTGGCCACGTAGATACCCCCGGGGTTCAGGCTGCCCCGCACCAGGCGCAGCGCCTCAACGGTCGCCAGCTCGCGCACGGGCTCGGCACCGCCAAAGCAATCGCTCACGACCACGTCGTAGCGACGATGGCCCACGCTCGTCACACCCAAATACGAGCGAGCCTCAGCGGTTATCACCCGCAGGCGATCGCCCGCCGCGCGCTCCAGCTCGTCTAGGTAGAACCAGCGGCGCGCCAGGCGCGTAATCTCGGCATCGTACTCAATGACGTCCATGCGCAAGCTCTCGTGCGACATCAGCGCAAACTTGGGATAGGCAAACCCACCGCCGCCCAGCATAAGCATACGGTCGATGCCGTGATCATAAGCGTCGCGCATCGCATCCTCGGACTCAAACACGTCGTCAAACGCACGATAGTACGCAAAGACGGGCTCCGTCCAACGCTTGCCAATGTAGCTTGCGCTTTGGTAGACGCCGCCTTGCACCAACACGCGAATCTCATCGCCGCACTCATCGTGCACGCGCTTCACACGCGCCAGCCCATTACGGGTTCGTGCAACCTGCAGACAGGCAGCACGAACAGCGACAGCAGCCGCACCAAGCGCCGCGGCTCCCAGGGCAACGCCGGCAACGACGCCGGCAGAAACACTCGGCTTGTTCATCTAGAGCTCCTTTTGCAGATAAAGGCCATGGTCATAAAATCCAAGATGGCGATAGTACTCGCGTGTACCAATCGCGCTAATCACGTTGATACGCGCATAACCCGCATCCCGGGCAATCTCGCACGCACGCTCAACGAGCAAACGCCCCAACCCGTGATGCTGCGCCGCCTGGCCCTGATCGCCCACGCGCGCCGCCATGCCATACACGTGCACCTCGCGAATCATCGCCTCGTCCGGCGTCGTCGGTAACTCGTCCGCATGCGCGGCAACAAAAGTACGATCGGGCAGCGACAGGCGCAAAAAGCCAGCGATCTTGCCTTCGGGAGTCACCCACTGCAAAAAGCGCTCGTGCGTCACCGGCGTCTCGTACGTCACTTCCTCGTCAAGGGTCAACTCATCCAGGTCGGCACCCGCCGTGCTGATCTCGCGATAGCGAATCTCGCGCACCACCGTGCCTTCTCCACGAGCCGCCAAGCGGTTCTCAACGAGCTGGCGCAGGTTAGGCTTCTTGTTGCCCACCATGATGTCGTCGGAGCTAAAGTCGCGAATCATGCGACTAATGCGACAGAACGCCGGCGTCACCACGATGTCATCGGCCAGCACATCGAGCAGCTCATCCTCGGTATAGGGGCGCCACTCGCCACGCTCATAGCAGCCCACCAGACGCGAGCCCTCGATGAGCGCACACGGGTAGACCTTGACCTCGTCGGGCATAAAGGCCCCTTCGGTCATAAAGCGCTCGTAGTCGCGCTCGTCCCCCTCGGGCGTGGTGCCAA
The DNA here is from genome assembly GCA_958418185.1 of uncultured Collinsella sp. Lineage (GTDB taxonomy): Bacteria > Actinomycetota > Coriobacteriia > Coriobacteriales > Coriobacteriaceae > Collinsella. The sequence goes on along the minus strand of CATZEP010000059.1, from coordinate 4,517 downwards.
GCAGGTTACGCATAAAATGCGCACGGATCTTACAGCCAAACAATAGTGCACGCGCAAACGCCCGCTCGATCTGAGCCACCGAAATGCGACGCTCGTTGATATCGAGCAGGTGCTGGTCGAGACTCTGGATACCCATCTGAATCTTGGTGCAGCCCAGGCGGCGGATGAGCGTGAGGGCCTGCGGCGTTACGGCATCGGGGCGCGTCTCGATAACGAGTCCCACCACACGATGCTTCGCCGTCTCGTTGATGCGCTGCTGGCGCTCGAGCTCTTCCATCGTTGTCGTTTGCCACTCGGCAACCTCGCCCCACGGCGTACCAGGGCCGTACAGACGACGCACCGCGCGGTTATAGCCGCCCACGGCAGCATCCACACGCTCCTGCTCGTCGGCAACGCCGGCAGCAAGCTCAGCCTCGTCTGTCGCAATGCCGGCGGCCCGATAGCGCTCGCGGCGCTCTACTACCACCGGCGGCAGGGCATCGGCGGGAGCGTCATCGAGCAGACGCCCCGCCTCGGCACGACTGATGCCCGGACGCGCCAACATGGGGTTGGCCGCCACGCCGGCGACGGCATCGTCATTGAGCGCACGGAAAAGCTCCGACATAAACCACGTTTGATACCCTTGCGGATAGTCGCTCCAGGTACCGCCAAGAACGATAAGCTCGATCTTGTCGGTCGCATGCCCCATCTGCGAAAGCGCGGTCAGACGAGCGCTCACCTGCAGATACGGGTCAAAGCAATTTTGTTCCGCACGGGCGCACGCCGGCTCGGCGTGCAGATAGCTTTTGGGCATGCGCAGATCATTGGGGCAAAACAGGCAATCGCCCGAGCATGGCCAGGGCTTGGTGATGACGGTAATGGTCGCCACGCCCGAAGCCGTTCGGCGCGGCTTCATACGCAGCGCCTGCAGCAGTTGACGTTCCAGATCGGAATCGACATTCCACGCAGCCCACCGAGCCGGCTCCTCGCGTTTAACCCGCTGGTAGAACGGCAGCAGACGGCGCTTGGCCAAATCGCGTTTGTCGGCGCCCTCACGGCGCGCCTCGGCATGTATCAGTTTGACGAGCGCTTTGTCGTCCACGGTCTCGCCGCGACGCAGAGCCTCGAGTATGTTCAAGATAATCTGTTCCATGTCCCCATTGTAAAGGCAAAGGCGCCGAAGCCCGTCACGGCTCCGGCGCCTCCATCAAAGAGCATGCCTATATGTACCGATCTCCGAAAACCGCATGTCACTCCGGATCAAACGACATGTCGCCCGAACCGACCTCAAAACGATACGTAGCAGACTTATCGCCGTTATCGAATTCAAGATTCAAAATGGTCTCGCCGTCGTAGCCAAGCGGAAGGAAATCGCTCTCGAAGTCGCCGCTGCCCAAGGTGAGGCTCGCCTTAAAGCCCGTCGAGTTCGGAACCGTCATCTCCACATCGCCCGAGCCCACACTCACGTCCATCGACTTCGCGGGGGCCTGGTAGAGCTCGAACGTCACATCGCCCGAACCGACCTCGGCATTCAGGGTATCGGTCACGGTGCCCGTAAACTCAACGTCTCCAGAGTCCAAAGTCAGGTTGAAGTCATGACACGCAATGCCCGCGACCGTCAGGTCACCCGATCCTACATTCGCTGTAATGCCCACCATGTTATCGGCAACTTCGCGCGGCAGTTCGACGGTAACCGTGCGGTCAATGGCGCGCTCGTCATCGCAATCGAACTGGCGAATCTTGAGCGTAGAGCCCTTGATTTCGGCCAGGTTCTGGGTTGCCGTATCGAAGGCAACGGTCCCCGTTGCCACGCGACCGCTTTCAATTACGCGCACTGGCCCGCCGGAGACGTGTTTGACCTCGACCGTGCCCGACGTCACGTCCAAGTCAAGCGATGTGAACGCGTCGGCATCAAACGTTTCGCTCGAAAGCTGCTGAGGCCGAGCGGAATATTTACCGCCATCGTTCATAAAATCGTCGTCGTCAACCACATCGTCCATACTGGACAAGCCGGATACAACATCGTCGAGATCCCACGGACCATCAAAATGAATCAATGTCCGCGAAATGCCAAAGACAAGTCCGATGATAAGCACAAACGCTCCGATGCCAATGCCCAAGCGCCTCTTAGACTCATGCGAGAGCTTCATCATTCATCACCTTCTTTGGCACTCGACTCAGCGGTGGTCGCGGCAGCCAGGTCAGCGTCAACCGCTGTGGAAACGTCCTCCCCTTTAGTCCTAGCGACCGCCGGCGCCGGACCAACCTGGATATCCCCGCGCGCCCAATCGCCATCGAGCGCACGTGCCACCCAGTGATAGATGGGGATCGTAAAGAAGATCAGTGCGGGAAAGGGGCTGGCACCAACCAGTAACATCAGTAAAAAGAACAGCAGCCAGCACACGGCCCAATACGGGAACGACTGGAACGGACCCTTCACCGGAGTCGGGCCGGCCGCAACGGCACCCGTCACCTGAGCCGTCGCCGCATTGGCGGCCTGCGCACTCCAGCTTGCCGCCTGCGCCGCCTTGGCTGCCGCGTCACTTGCCTGCGTTGCCGCCTCAGTCGCACGCGCCGCTGCCTCATGGGTGCGGGCGCGCTCTGCCGCCTCGGCCTCGCGCTGACGAGCGCGGTCCTCGTTCTCAAACTCGATATCGTCCTCGATCTCATCGCTCGGATTGAGGAGCTCGTCCAAACTCACGCCATAGAGTTTGGCGAGCGAGATCAGGTTTTCGGTATCGGGCGAGCTCTCCGCGCGCTCCCATTTACTGACCGCCTGGCGCGACAGTCCCAGCTTTCGTGCCAGCCCTTCTTGGCTAAAGCCCTTGCTGCGACGAAGGTCGGCGAGCCGCTGCGCAGTTTCTACATTCATGGTTCCTCCTATGTGATGCCAGCCGTGCCGCCGGACCGTTTTTGTTCTTAAGGCGCCTTGCACAGTTAAAAATGTATCCGCCACCGCCAAAAGCATGCCACCTATTCTAGTGAGATTTTTGACAACCGGCGGTTGCGGATGCATATGAGCTGCGGAAATGTGTCCAAACAAAGCAATGACCCGTAGCTTGGTTGTCCCCGTTGCGGCGTTAACGGTAGTATGGTCGTACTGTTTGTTTCGCACCGCCAACGGAGGGAGTTCCGCGCCGTGAACCGCGATTTCGCCTCATCGCTCATCCAGCTCAACAACACGTTCTATCGCGAGCACTCCGCCTCCTTTTCCGATACGCGCCAAGCCCCGTGGCCCGGCTGGGTACGCACCATGGATATCGCACTCGGGCAGCTCGACGTCGCCACGATCGAGCATCCCGTCCGCGTCTTCGATCTTGCCTGCGGCAATATGCGATTCGAGAACTTTGCCGCCGGCGGCGCACTTGCCGCCAAGGGCGTCGACGGGGCAAACCCCTCGGCAGATGCCAGCTGCCCGTTTGAGTTCTATGGCGTCGACTCGTGCCAAGACCTGGCCATCGATGCACATGGTCACGCCCTGCGCATTCCCAACCTGCACTTCCAGGAACTCGACGCGCTCGATGCCCTTATGAAGCTCAACCCCGCCGAGACACCCGACGTGCTTTTCGACGCCCCGCTCGCCGACATCTCGGTCTGCTTTGGATTTATGCACCACGTGCCGTCGTGCGAGTACCGCGTACGCGTGCTCGACGCTCTGGTGCGCCAGACGCGCCCAGGCGGCATCATCGCCATCAGCTTTTGGGAGTTTATGAACGACGAGCGCATGGCGCGCAAGGCCGTTCGCGCCGAGGCCCGCGCCGAGCTCACCCCGCCGTTTGAGGGTTACGATTCCGCGCAGTTTGAAGCCGGTGACCACCTCATTGGCTGGCAAAACGACCGCCACGCCTACCGTTATTGCCATCACTTTGACGATCAGCAGATCACCGACCTGGTGCGCGGCGTCCGTACGTTCTACAAGAGCGGCGAGGTCCCCGTGCGCGAGCTTGAGCGCTTCCATGCTGACGGTCGCAGCGGCGATCTCAACCGCTATGTGATTCTCAAGCGCCTGTAGGCACCGACGACTCGCCGTCGAGCCGCACCGCGTCTTTCGGGCAAACTATGCCCACCCCTTTTTCAACCCATTGATGGAACGCGCAGCCATGCGTTCCATACTTATGACCAAGGAGCCTCATGGGAGCCGTCCACGTTCGCACGCCTAAGAACTTTGTGCTCGAGGAGCGCCTGGAGCGCTACGCCGATGCAATTGAGACGAACCCCGAGGCCTATACCGGAGATTGGCGCGAGGCCTGTGCGCCAGTTGGCAGCAGGCCCTTCGAACACCTTCACCTGGACCTTGGTTGTGGCAAGGGAACGTACCTTGTAGAGCGCGCGACCCACGAGCCAAACACCCTCTTTATCGGTATGGACCAGGAGCCCATCTGCATCGCCTATGCCGCGCAGAAAATCTGCGAGCAGGAGCTATCAAACGTACTCGTCCTGCCCCGAGGCGCCGCATCGCTGCCGCAGCTGTTTGCCACAGGCGAGCTCGATGCCATCACCATCAACTTTCCCACGCCGCAGCCCAAGGCCAAGTACGC
>CATZEP010000058.1 GCA_958418185.1 uncultured Collinsella sp. | reverse complement strand
TTGGGTCATAGTGTCTGACTTATGCTCAACCTATGGCGTCATCTCGCCCCAAAAGGGCCTCCCTCGCTCTGGCGGGTTTTCGCTGTCGGTACCAAAATATCGGCGTTGCCTTGATCCAAACCTACCAAAAGGGGGACAAGTTTATTTTGGTCGGTTTTATCTGGGCAAACGTGGTCGTCTATCGCAATGTAGTCGTTGGGAACGTTCTTGTTTGACTAGTCGTTTAAGAACATCCCCAACGACTACATAGGATGAGAGTGGATAATCTCCCGGTTTGAGTCTGCATTCGAGCTCAAAGTGGGAGATTATCCACTTTCATTTGCTATGCGTCCGAAAATCCACGCTCGTTTGTTTTCTGCCTACATTTGTAGGAACAGTTCGTGGAGGCGGGCGTCGTCGTCGAGCTCGGGGTGGAAGGTGACACCGAGTTGGTTGTCTTGACGGGCGGCGACGATGCGGCCATCGACTTCGGACAGGGCCTTGGCATTGCCGTGCACCTTGACGATGCGGGGTGCACGGATAAACGTCAGCGGCACTTCACCGTCGATACCGTCTACCCGCCCCTTGGTGCGAAAGCTGCCGAGCTGTCTGCCATAGGCATTACGCTCAACGAGCACATCCATGGTTGCCAGGCGCGGCGTCCCCTTATCGTCGTGGGCGGCAAGGTCGCGCGCCAGCAGAATCAAGCCGGCGCAAGTCCCCAATACAGGCATGCCTTTAACAATGCGGGTGCGAAGCCCCTCGAGCATACCGCGTTCGGCAAGTAGCTTGCCCTGAACGGTGGACTCGCCGCCGGGGAGGACCAGGCGGTCAAAGTTCTGCTGCAAATCGGCCGCCTGCCTCAGCTCAATACAGTGCGCGCCCAGCTCAGATAGTCTTGCCTCGTGCTCGGCAAAAGCGCCTTGGACCGTCAGCACGGCGACCGTCTGGTCTGCATAATCGCTCATGTGCGACCCTTTCTGCTGGACTAGCGTCCGCGCTCCTCCATGATGACCTCGATCTCGTCGGCGTTGATGCCGACCATGGCCTCGCCCAGGTCCTCCGAAAGCCCGGCGATGAGTTTGGCATCGGTGAAGTTTGCCACGGCCTTGGCGATGGCGGCGGCGCGCTTGGCGGGGTCGCCACTCTTAAAGATGCCCGAGCCGACAAAGACACCCTCGGCGCCCAGCTGCATCATCAGTGCGGCGTCGGCAGGGGTTGCTACGCCACCGGCGGCAAAGTTCACCACGGGAAGCTTGCCCGTGGCATGGACCTCACGCACCAGCTCGACCGGAACCTGCAGCTGCTTGGCTGCCTCAAAGAGCTCATCATCGCGCAGAGCAACAACATCGCGGATCTGCTTTTGGATCTTGCGCATGTGGCGCACGGCCTGGACTACGTCGCCCGTGCCCGGCTCGCCCTTGGTACGAATCATCGTGGCGCCTTCGGCAACACGGCGCAGCGCCTCGCCCAGATCGCGGGCGCCGCAGACAAACGGCACGTCAAACTGGGTCTTGTCGATGTGGTAGACATCGTCGGCGGGGGAGAGAACCTCGGATTCGTCGATGTAGTCGATCTCGATGGCCTGCAGAACCTGCGCCTCGACAATGTGACCGATGCGGCACTTGGCCATAACGGGGATGGAGACGGCCTCCTGGATGCTCTTGATCATCTTGGGGTCGCTCATGCGCGAGACGCCGCCTGCGGCACGGATGTCGGCCGGGATACGCTCGAGTGCCATGACGGCGCAGGCGCCTGCCTCTTCGGCGATGCGTGCCTGCTCGGGCGTGGTGACGTCCATGATGACGCCGCCCTTGAGCATCTGCGCGAGCTCGCGGTTGAGTTTGACGCGATCGGCCTTGCTGGTCTGTTCTGCCATGGTTGCTCCCTTGGTTGGCATGTGCATTGCTTGACGGAACATCCTATCGGGGAGCTGGGTATGGCGAAATACTCAGTTTTCGAGATAATAACAAGGTCAGACTAATACCAGATTAAATGACTTAATAAGGTCAGGTGATAGGCTCATGCTTGACTACAATTTGGAAAAACGCGGCGAAGCATCGCTCTACGAGTATGTTTACCAGCAAATTCGAGATGATATCGTAGCTGGACGCATTGCGGCGGGGGAGCATCTTCCGTCTAAGCGCGCCTTTGCCAGTCATCTGGGAATCAGTGTCATTACCATCGAGAATGCATATAGCCAGTTACTTGCCGAGGGTTATATTTGCTCAAAGTCGCGGCGTGGCTACTACGCTTGCGAGCTTCCGGATGCACCAGTTTTGCCTTTGGCTACGGGGAACATCGACCGAGATGCCGTCTCTGTGGGCCCTGGCGCGCATGATGCCAACGGACAGGTCGAGCGATTCGATGCGCTCTCTCCTTCCGCTTTGGAGGCGGCGCGGCTTTGGCAAAGCGCGCTGCGGGCGACGCTGGCATCCGAAGACGAGCGCGAAATCTTCTCGCCCGCGCCAGCGCAGGGCACCGCTCGGCTACGACGCGCAATTGCTCACCATCTGCGCGGGACAAGGGGTATGAATGTCGACCCCGACAACATCGTTATCGGTGCGGGCGCCCAGCTGCTCGATACCATGTTGGTTCAGCTGCTTGGCGCGGACAAGGTGTATGCCGTTGAGGACCCGGGCTATTTGCGCCTGACGCGCATCTATCAGGCTATGGGCTGCAAAGTTCGACATATCCCGTTGGATGATGAGGGCGTGGACTTGAGCACTCTGCAGAAAAGCGGGACCGATGTCCTTCACCTGATGCCGTCCCATCAGTATCCAACCGGCCTGGTGACGAGCATCGCGCGCCGGTATGCGCTGCTGAGCTGGGCTGCCGAACGGCCGGGTCGGTATCTCATCGAAGATGACTTTGATTGTGAGTTTCGCCTTGCCGGCAAGCCGATTCCTGCGCTTGCGTCGATCGATGCCGCCCAGTCGGTTATCTACACCAACACGTTTTCGAAGAGCCTGTCATCGGCATTGCGCCTAGCGTACATGGTGTTGCCCGATGAGCTAATGGAGCGGTTTAGGTGCAACCTTGGTTTTTACGCCTCGTCGGTGAGCTCTGTTGACCAGGTCGCTTTGGCGCGTTTGCTGGAATCGGGTGATTACGAGCGACATGTGAACCGCGTGCGCGTTCGTGCTCGTGAGGCGCGTGATGGCCTGGCGTCGCTTGTGCGGAAGACGTTTCCGGCAGGGGAGGTCTCGATTGAACATGCGGACGCGGGCCTTTACTGCACCGTTGCCCTGTCCGAGGACGGAGCGGGGAAGAGTTTCGCGAAGGCTCTTGCTGACGCTCGTATTTCCTATGTCAACATCGCCGATTGCCTGTGGACGGGTGATCGGGCATCGACTAAGAACGCTCCATCTCGCGTCCTCATACAATACGACGACCTGAGCCCTCAGTCGCTCATCGCTCTTCAAGAGCAGCTGCAATAAGCCCACGAAAAAGGCCCGAACCATGCGGTCCGGGCCTCATCGAGCTAGAGGTTATGTCTCAGGCGGTTGGCTTAGCCAAAGTAGCGCTTGAGCAGGCCGGCGAAAGCCTTGCCGTGGCGAGCCTCGTCGCGAGCCATCTCGTGCACGGTGTCGTGGATGGCATCGAGGCCAGCGGCCTTGGCGCGCTTGGCAAGATCGGTCTTGCCGGCGGTGGCGCCGTTCTCGGCCTCAACGCGCATCTCGAGGTTCTTCTTGGTGGAGTCGGTCACGACCTCGCCCAGGAGCTCAGCGAACTTGGCGGCGTGCTCGGCCTCCTCGTGAGCAGCCTTCTCCCAGTACAGGCCGATCTCGGGGTAGCCCTCGCGATGAGCGACGCGAGCCATGGCCAGGTACATACCGACCTCGGAGCACTCGCCCTCAAAGTTGGCGCGCAGGTCGGCAACGATGTCCTCGGAGACACCCTCCATCTTGGCGACGCCCACGACGTGCTCGGCAGCCCACTCGAGCTGACCCTCCTCCTGCTTCAGGAAACGAGAACCGGGAACGCCGCACTGGGGGCACTTGAAGTCCTCGGGCAGCTGGTCGCCGTCGAACTCTTCCACATAACCGCAAACGGGGCAAACAAACTTCATGATTCGATCCCTTCGATCGATGGCGATGGGGCGCTTGTCCGGTCCCGTAAGGGCCCTCTCCGGACGTGCGTCTTGACGAGTTCTATTATCCATAAATGCAACCAAATGTGAAGCCTATTAGGAATGATTTTTAATAAAACAATTTAAGATATGAGGATGTTGATTGATTAACGATTGGCGGGCCGTCTTTGACCGCCGCTGAGTACAATCGGTCGAGCAAATGTTGACCAATCAACAAATGAAGGAGCTTCCTTTATGCATCTAGCCCGTCGCGCCTGGTGCCGAACGTATCAAACGGTTTTTCGCATCGCATTGCCGGTACTGCCCTATACCGAGCCACGCATTTTGGAGCATGCCGAGGATGTGCCCGCAGTGCTTCAAAAGCGTTCGATACAGCGGGTTCTTATCGTGACGGATCCCGGCATTGCCCGTCTGGGGCTCACGGCACCGCTCGAGACAGCGCTCGCGTCCAAGGGAATTGGCGCTGCGGTCTATGCCAAAACATCAGCGAATCCCACGGTCTCAAATGTGGAGGAAGCGGCGTCCCTGTATCGAGAGAGCGCCTGCCAGGCCATTATCGGCTTTGGCGGTGGCTCGGCCATGGACTGTGCCAAGGGCGTGGGAGCACGTATCGCGCAGCCAAACAAGCCCATCAACAAGATGCGCGGCCTGCTGCGGATTCATCGTCGCCTGCCGCTGCTCATCGCCGTTCCCACCACGGCAGGCACGGGAAGCGAGGTCACGCTTGCGGCGGTAATTACCGATGACGAGACGCACTACAAATACCCCATTAACGACTTTGTACTTATCCCGCGCTTTGCGGTGCACGACCCCGAGTTTACGCGCGGGCTGCCGGCGTCCAATTACGGGGCAGACGGGTATGGATGCCCTGACGCATGCTGTCGAGGCCTTTATCGGCCGTAGCACCACACCTTACACGCGCAAGGTGGCGCGTCAGGCGGTCCAGCTCATCCATGACAATTTGCTCGAGGCCTATGAACATGGCGACGACATGCGTGCGCGTCGCAATATGCTTTCGGCGGCGTATAAGGCGGGTGTTGCCTTTACGCGCTCCTATGTTGGATACGTTCATGCCATCGCACACAGCCTGGGCGGGCGTTACGGGATTCCGCACGGCTTGGCCAACGCCATCATCCTGCCGCATATGCTTCGCGCCTATGGCGAAACTGCTGCTCCTAAGCTCGCCGATCTCGCCCGCATGGCCGGTATCGCGCCGGCTAACGCGCAGGACAGCCTGGCGGCCGAGGCCTTTATCGATTGGGTCGATCGAATGAACGCCGCCTTGGACATTCCCAAATATGTCACGGGCATTCGCCGCTCTGACATTCCCGAAATGGCGGCGCATGCCGATGCCGAGGCCAATCCCCTGTACCCCGTTCCGCTCCTAATGGACCGCTTGGAGCTCGAGCGTATGTACGAGGTCGTCGCGGGTGGTATGTTTGAGGACGAGAACTAGGAGGGTCCATGAACACCGAGGAAATTGCGCACATCGTCGGCGATCAGCGCACTTACTTTAAGACGCACGCCACGTTTGATGTCGATGCTCGCCGCCGCGCGCTCGTGCGCCTGCGCGAGGCGGTACGGGCGCACGAGGCCGATATTGCCCACGCGCTCAAGACCGATTTGGGAAAGTCGCATGACGAGGTATATATGTGCGAGATCGGCACGTCGCTTTCCGAGATTCGTCATCAGATTGTGCATGTGGCTCGATGGAGTCGTCCGCGCCTGCGTCCGTGCGACCTTGCCAACGCCCTGAGCGTGTGCAAAACGCAAGCCGTGCCCTATGGTGTCACGCTCATCATGGCGCCCTGGAACTATCCGTTTTTGCTGACGCTCGAGCCGCTCGCTGGCGCCCTTGCCGCGGGCAATACCGTGGTCATCAAGCCGAGCGCCTACGCTCCGGCATCGAGCGCGGTGCTCAGGCAAATCTGTGAAGAGGCATTTGACCCGCGCCTGGTGACGGTTGTCGAGGGCGGGCGCGCCGAAAACGAAGCGCTGCTCGATGAGTGCTGGGACAAGATCTTCTTTACCGGTAGCGTTCCGGTCGGCAAGCTCGTCATGGAGCGCGCAAGTAAAAACCTTACGCCCGTGACGCTTGAGCTGGGCGGAAAGAGCCCCTGCATCGTGGATGCGACGGCAAACTTGAAGGTCGCGGCGCGGCGTATCGCCTTTGGTAAATGGCTCAACGTGGGGCAGACCTGCGTAGCGCCCGACTACCTGCTGGTCGACGCGCGCGTGCACGACGAGCTGCTGGGCCTCATCAAGGAGGAGGCCCACCGTATGTTTGGCGAGCATCCGCTCGATAACGAGGATTACGGCCATATCGTCAACGCCAAGCATTTTGCGCGCGTGCGCGGGCTGATCGATCCCGATAAGGTTGTGCTGGGAGGCACAGCGCGCGAGTCATCGCTCAAGATTGAGCCGACAATTCTAGACGGCGTGGCGCCTGAGGACGCCGTAATGCAGGAGGAGATTTTCGGTCCCATCTTACCGGTGCTGTCGTTTGAGAGCTTGGATGAGGCCGAGGCATTCATTACGAATCGCCCGACGCCGCTGGCCCTGTATATCTTTAGCCAGGATCGCGCAGTTCAGCAGCGTTTTGTGCGTTACGTGCCTTTTGGTGGCGGCTGTGTCAACGACACCATCATGCATTTGGCCACGAGCCATATGGGCTTTGGCGGCATGGGAGCGAGCGGTATGGGGCAGTACCATGGACGCGAGAGCTTCGATACGTTTAGCCATAAGAAGAGCATCGTGAACAAGGCAACGTGGTTGGACGTGCCATTTCGCTATGCTCCTTACGCAAGCTGGAAGCACAAGTTCGTGCGCATGTTTGTACACTAGAATCAGATAAGATAGGGCAAACAAAATGGCCGTCTCCGCGCAAACGAAGGCGGCCATTTCTTACGATGAAAACGTGTATCGGAGTTGGCAAGACCCGCTGCCACGGGTGCCATCCGCGTATTCCTATCTTATTTGCAAGCGCTCTGTCATGTGAGCGTTGCGACAAATGAGCGAAAGGCACGGGCGGGTGAAATTTTGTCCGCACGAGTTCGTAGACTTCTCAATATGGTTAAGCGCCGGTTTATTCGGTCGTTAGAGGAGTTGCCATGTACGAGCCTTCACGTGTTCTTTTGTCGTTTCATATCGCAGGATTTCAGTATGCCGACGGTGCCTTGGTCCTGGGCGATCTTAAGGTCGGCGATAAGCTGACGCTGTGTGCCGAGCGCGATAATCCCCATGACCCTGAGGCGGTTGCGATCTATTACGGCAACACCAAGCTCGGCTATGTTCCAGGAAACGAGGTCGGCCCGCTATCCGTGATGATGTATTACGGACACGAGGGTGTATTTGAGGCGCGCGTGCAGCAGGTTGCCCCCGAGCGTAGCCCGTGGCACCAGGTGCGCGTTGGCCTCTATGCGGTGGATGCTCGCTAGTCGGTAAGGGAGGCTGCCATGTTTGATGACGATGGCCTGTTCGATCTGACGGATGACCCGTTTGAGTGGGATATGCTGCTCGACGATGATGAGCTGGAGCAGGACCGTAAGAAGCGGCAGGACAAGAAAACTCAGGGTGACGCTTCGAAAAAGCAAGACAAGCGCCGCCGCGGACTGTTTGGCGGGCTCTTTGGATAACCGACGCGCCAAAGCGTCTGTATACTAGGCACGTGTTAGACGCGTTGCGAAATGAGGACACAGACGATGATGTGGTTTACCGCCGACTTGCACCTGGGCGATACGAATATCTTGCACGATATGGATCGGCCGTTTGGCTCGGTCGAGGAGATGAACCGCAAGGTCATCGATGCCATCAATGAGTGCGTGGCTGCGGATGACCGTCTCTACATCCTGGGAGATTTTACCTATCGTTTGCCCTTGGCGGAGGCGGTGCGCCTGCGCGAGCGTATCGAATGCAAGAATGTGACGCTCATCCGCGGTAACCATGACGGCGATTGGGAAGATCCGGACGCGCCGCGCATTTGGGATGAGGTGCGCGATTATCTGGAGGTTGCCCCCGGCTATGCCAAGGGTCATCGCCTGGTTATGAGCCACTACCCCATGCTCAGCTGGAACGGCAAGGCACGCGGCGCCATCATGCTGCACGGGCATATCCACAGCAGGGGAGAC
>CATZEP010000057.1 GCA_958418185.1 uncultured Collinsella sp. | reverse complement strand
GTGCAACGCTTCTTTTTATGGTGATCGGTTTTGGCGAGATTGCCTTCCAGGGAGGATTCGGAACGATTGAAGGCCGTACGTTCTTTGCGCGCTGGACAGGCCTTGTCACAAAGGGGTGGGCCTTCGTGGTTATCGCCGGTGTGCTGCTCGATCCCTTTACAGCGGCTCTCGGTCGCATGATAGCTCGCGAAGAGAAGAAATAGCTCCTCGCATATCGAATGCCGGCGGACGGGGCGCCGGGGCTGTAGTCTTCCGAGCGTTTGCAGTCCTGTCGCTCCGTCCGCCGGCATTCGACCGCAACATGTTGGTCAAGGACAATCTTTTGGATTCTTTTGGCGTGAGCGGCTTGGTTTTGGTGCTATTTGGCGACGGCACGGTTGAGGGGGTTTCAAAACTGCTGTGCAGGTAGTTGGGTTGATAACGTTTTAGCAGTCTGCCAAGAGGCCTTCATTTATAATGCGTCTGTAAATTGACCAATTGCTTTGACCTGCTGAAACACTATATGTTGTGTTTGACCTAAAAAAAGAATACAGGATATAGATGCGTCTTTGTCGTATGATAGATGGCGGACAGAGAACGAAGACCTTGTTCGTCCCATTTGGACACGCCTTTGAGCCGCTTGATCGACCGCGAGGATTGTCCGCATGAGGACCTATGGTTTATCGAGGACACAGATTGCGCGACGGCGCCGCAAGACGGGGGCTAGCCCTGCCGGGCATCGTTTGGCTCTGAAGCGCAATGAGACTACGACGCGAAAGAGGCAAGAGGATGAAGATCATCAAGCGCAGCGGCACCGAGGTTGTCTTTGACATCGATAAGATCGTCAATGCGATTCGTGCCGCCAACTTGGAGGTCGAGGAGGGCTCTCGTCTTACCGACCGCCAGGTGGTTTATGCGGCGCAAAACGTCGCCGAGGCATGCGAGAACGCGGGCCACACCGTGTCGGTCGAGGAGATCCAGGATCTGGTCGAGGACGAGATTATGCGTCTCGACTGCTACGAGGTCGCTCGCCACTACATCATCTATCGCTATGTTCAGAGCCTGAAGCGCCAGAAGAACACGACCGACGACAAGATTCTGTCGCTCATCGAGTGCAACAACGAAGAGGTCAAGCAGGAGAACTCCAACAAGAATCCGACCGTCAACTCCGTTCAGCGTGACTACATGGCCGGCGAGATCTCCAAGGACCTGACTCAGCGTGTGCTGCTGCCCCAGGAGATTGTGGATGCTCACAATGAGGGCCTGATTCACTTCCATGATTCGGACTACTTTGCCCAGCACATGCATAACTGTGACCTGGTGAACCTGGAGGATATGCTCCAGAACGGCACCGTTATCTCGGGCACGCTGATCGAGAAGCCGCACAGCTTCTCGACTGCTTGCAATATCGCGACGCAGATTATCGCCCAGGTCGCCTCTTCCCAGTATGGCGGCCAGTCGATTTCGCTGACCCACCTGGCTCCGTTTGTCGAGGTGAGCCGTCAGAAGATTCGCGGCGAGGTTGCCCGCGAGCTCGAGGAGCTTGGCGTCTCTGCGTCTGCCGAGAAGGTCCGTGAGGTCGTTGAGGACCGTCTGCGTGACGAGATCCGTCGCGGCGTCCAGACGATTCAGTATCAGGTCGTGACCCTTATGACCACGAATGGCCAGGCGCCGTTCGTGACGGTCTTTATGTATCTCAATGAGGCCCGTACGCCTCAGGAGAAGCACGACCTTGCCATGATCGTGGAGGAGACGCTTCGCCAGCGCTACGAGGGCGTTAAGAACGAGGCTGGCGTGTGGATTACCCCGGCATTCCCCAAGCTTATCTACGTGCTCGAGGACGATAACGTTCACGAGAATTCCCCGTACTTCTACCTGACCCAGCTGGCTGCCAAGTGCACCGCCAAGCGCATGGTGCCCGACTACATCTCTGAGAAGAAGATGCGTGAGCTCAAGCTGTCTAAGGGTGAGACCGCCGGCAATGGCGATTGCTACACCTGCATGGGTTGCCGCAGCTTCCTGACGCCCGACCGTTCGGGCAACGGCTTTAACAATGTTGCCAACGCGCTGAACTATGACCCGACCAAACCTAAGTACTATGGCCGCTTTAACCAGGGTGTTGTGACCATCAACCTGCCCGATGTCGCACTGAGCTCGCATCAGGACATGGACAAGTTCTGGAAGATCTTCGACGAGCGCCTTGAGCTGTGCCATCGTGCCCTGCTGTGCCGTCATGAGCGCCTGATGGGCACGCTTTCGGATGCCGCACCGATTCTGTGGCAGTACGGCGCCCTGGCGCGCCTTAAGAAGGGCGAGACGATCGACAAACTGCTCGTGGGCGGCTATTCCACCATCAGCCTGGGGTATGCCGGTCTGTATGAGTGCGTCAAGTACATGACGGGCCACAGCCACACCGAGAAGGAAGGCACGCCGTTTGCCATGGCCGTCATGCAGCACATGAACGACAAATGCGCCGAGTGGAAGGCCGAAAGCGATATCGACTTCTCACTGTACGGCACCCCGCTTGAGTCGACGACCTACAAGTTCGCCAAGTGCCTGCAGCGCCGTTTTGGCATTATTCCGGGTGTGACGGACAAGGGCTACATTACCAACAGCTACCACGTCCATGTGTCCGAGGAGATTGATGCTTTCGATAAGCTCAAGTTTGAGGGCATGTTCCAGCAGCTTTCGCCGGGCGGTGCCATCTCCTACGTCGAGGTTCCCAACATGCAGGACAACCTTAAGGCTGTCATTCGCGTGATGCAGTACATCTACGACAACATCATGTATGCCGAGCTCAACACCAAGAGCGATTACTGCCAGGTGTGCGGCTATGACGGCGAGATCAAGATTGTCGAGGATGACGGCAAGCTGGTGTGGGAGTGCCCCAACTGCGGCAACCGCGATCAGGAGAAGATGAATGTCGCCCGTCGTACGTGCGGCTACATCGGTACTCAATTCTGGAACCAGGGTCGAACCGAGGAGATCCGCGACCGCGTGCTGCATCTCTAATAACCATCCCAAGCTGCCCCGTAGCGAGGCCCCGGACCTTTACTCGCTATTTCGGACAGTCCGGGCTCACGACGGAGGCGCCACTGGCGCCTCCTGTTCGTGCGGAACTCATATCGAGCAAAGGTCCGGGGCCTCGCTACGGGGCAGCCAAGTTGACGTAGTTGAGATGCAGCATGCGGTCTGCTCACTCCTCGAAGTTCTTAGCGGAAATGAGTTGACTTTCAACAACGTTTTGCTTGCGATGACGGTTGAGCTGCAACAAAGTTTTTATTAGACCTCGAACCCTATACTCGATGTTCGCTTTGTTCATCGAGTATCGCTCGCGAGGGGTCTGGAGCATATCGTCCCGCCCGCAGTTTCGCAGGCCGAAGGCCGAGAATGTTTGAGGACGGGATGATGTGCTCCAGACCCCCAGGAAGGTTACCTATGAACTACGCGAACATTAAGTATTTCGACATTGCTGATGGGGAAGGTGTTCGTACTTCTCTGTTTGTGAGTGGGTGCCGTCGTGGGTGCAAGAATTGCTTTAACTCCGTCGCGTGGGACTTTGCTGCGGGTGAACCGTTCGACCATGCCGTCGAGGACAAGATTATCGAGAGTCTCGACCATCCCTTTATTGATGGCCTGACGATTCTGGGTGGCGAGCCTATGGAGCCCGAGAATCAAGCAGGTCTCGTTGACTTTATCGAACGCGTGCGTGCGGCCTATCCTGTGGAGTCGGGGAAGACCATTTGGTGCTTTACCGGCGACGTGCTCGAGGAACTTATGCCGGGCGGCCGTCATCATACCGAGTTGACGGACCGCATTCTTGCCTGCCTCGACATGCTAGTGGACGGCCCGTTTGTTCAAGACTTGCACGATATCTCGTTGCGTTTTAGGGGTTCGAGTAATCAGCGCGTGATCGACATGAACGCCACGCGCGCTCGTGCTGCGCGTGAGGGCGTTGCGCTTTGCGATGCTGTGGAGCTTTGGCGAGACGATCCGGTCTATTCGACCCATACTATGTAGCTTGTGGCCGATGCCAAAGGGCGTGGTACCATAGCGCGAACGCAAAATCGGAAAAGTGAGGCCCAGATGGTCGATCAGGAAAAAGTCGAGGCCGCCATTAAGCTGTTGCTTGAGGGCATAGGCGAGGACCCAACTCGTGAGGGCTTGCTGGAGACGCCGGCACGCGTCGCCCGTATGTATGGCGAGATTGCCGGCGGCATGGATCAGAGCGCCGAGGAGCACCTGTCCAAAACCTTTGCCGTCGCTTCGAACGATTTGGTTATCGAGCGCGACATCACGTTTTACTCGCTGTGCGAGCACCATCTGCTGCCGTTTTATGGCAAGGCTGCGATCGGCTATATCCCTAACGGTCGCGTGGCGGGTTTGTCTAAGCTTGCCCGCACGGTTGAGGTCTATGCCCGTCGACTGCAGCTGCAGGAGCAGCTGTGTGCACAGGTTGCCGATGCCCTCATGGAATATCTTGCTCCCCAAGGAGCGATCGTACTCATGGAAGCCGAGCATATGTGCATGACCATGCGCGGCGTGCAAAAGCCCGGTACCAAGACCGTGACGCTCGCTCGCCGCGGCGTCTTTGAGACCGATCCCGCGCTCGAGGAGCGGTTCTTTAGGATGCTGGGCCGTTAGCATGAGGGTCGTCAACGACTTTACATCGAAGACCGATGAGGGGACGCCGCGTCGCGGCTTTTTGGCTTCGGGCCTGACTCCCTTTGGCGCCATGCCTCGCATTGATTACATTTGTGCCAACGGGCTGTTCCGGCGGCACCTGGGCAACATTGCACAGTTGGAATCGGGGCGCATCTTTTGCCGCCACGGTATTGACCATCTGCTGGATGTCGCGCGCATTATGTGGATTAAGAATCTCGAGGAACAGCTTGAATTTGACCGCGAGGTCATCTACGCCACGGCACTTCTTCACGATATCGGCAAAGATGAACAGTATGAATCGGGTATATCTCATGATGTTGCAAGCGAGCGCGTCGCTGATGCGATTCTCGGCGGCATGCCCGATGACGTGGCGTTTGAGCCGGCAGATGCCGCAGCCATTAAGACGGCCATTCTGGGCCATCGAAAGCTGCGCGTGAACAGCCAGCCGCTTGAGCGTCTGCTCTATGCAGCCGACAAAGCGTCGCGCGCCTGCTTTGCATGCCCCGCGCGCAATGCTTGCAACTGGAGCGATGATAAAAAGAACCTGTCGATTCGCGTGTAGTCGGCATGCGCGGTCGGGGTTCTGACGAAGGAGACGATCGCGATGACTAACAAAAAGCTACCTGAGAATGCAACCAAGACCGAAGGTGCCGAGCTTGCCCGTCGTGGCAGGGGTGAGATTTCCGCCGCAACGGCGGTGCCTCATGTGAGCTATGACGACCTGCGCCATGCCGACCGCATTACTATCGACGGTCTCGAGGTCTTTGCCAACCACGGCGTGTATCCCGAGGAGAACGCCCTGGGGCAGAAGTTTGTCGTGTCCTTGGTGCTCTATGCCGACCTGCGCGCGGCAGGGGAGCACGACAACCTGGATGCCTCGATTGATTACGGCTCGGTGTGCCACGATGTCGACGGCTATCTGCGCGAGCATACGTTTAAGCTCATCGAGGCCGCAGCCGAGGGTGTGGCCCAGATGCTGCTACGTCGTTACCCCTTGCTGCTTGGCGTGCGTGTTAAGCTCGATAAGCCTTGGGCGCCCGTCGGTCTTCCCCTGGCAAGCTGCGGCGTCGAGATCGAGCGTGTGCGCTAGCCGACGCTAGAGCTCGTTGGCGGGCGGTTTTTTGAGCCGCTGCGACAGAACCCTATTGTTGGGGCAGTACATGTCGAGCAGGGCGTGGAACCGCTGATTGTGGCTTGGCTCGAGCAAGTGGACGAGCTCGTGGGCGACAACCATGTCAAGGCATTCGATGGGGTAGGCGGCAAGTTCTCGTGCGATGCGAATGGCGCCGGATTTGGGCGTGCACGAGCCCCAACGCGTTTTCATGCTGCGTACGGAAACGCGGGAAACGGAGACGCCCATTGCGATTTCGTACGCGTGCAAAATATCGCGCAGCGCCGATGTGACCTCGGACGTATAGAGCTGGTCGATGTGGGCTTGGAGCTCGTCGGACGTTAGACCGTCGAGGATTGCGAGCCGCTTGGCCTGTGGGCCTCCGTTCGATTCGTCGGTACCCATAAAACTTGCGAAGGTGGCCTGTTTGGGTCGCGGTGCGGGTGACGCAAAGTTGTGATCGAGTGCGTCCTGTACCGTGATGGGCATGCCCCAAAGCGCAATGATGGACGAGGGGCTGAGTGGCTCTCGTGACGTTGCCTGACGTTGCTCACGCTGGGCAAGTCGGCCGATAATCCAGGCGTTGTTGCGCTTCACAAACGCTTCGATACGCTCGCGGCTGGCGCCGAGCGGTGCGCTGGCGTGGACCTCACCGCTCGATGTGACGCGCAGGTTGAAGTTCTTGACGCGCTTTTTGGTAACGACGACGGGGATGGGCATCCCATCCGGTCGGGGTAGGAAAATCGCAAATTGCTGCGTCAAAAGTTATCCTTCAGATTGGGGACGGGCCGGCATATCGACCGCTCGGCATGCCGGCCCGCTCAAGGGATGTGAAATTAATAACGCTCAAAGAAGGCAAGCGCGTTGTCGCTGCAGAGCTTCTGCATCACGGTCTTGCCAAAGTGCTTGGAGAGCATGTTCTGGAACTCGGGCATCTTGCTGGCATCGGAGAGGAAGTCGGGTACCTTGGCGCCGTCCCAGTCGCCGCCGAGCGCGATGACATCTTCGCCGCCCAGGTCGAGCCAGTGTTCGATATGGGCTGCCAGCTGGTCGAAGGTGACATCTGCGGCGGTCTCGTCGGTTGCTTCGTTGGAGAGGAATTCGCTGCAGTAGTTGAGGCCGACGATGCCGCCCATGTCGCGAATGGTGCGGAACTGGTCGTCGGTGAGGTTGCGCTTGACGCCGCAAACCGCGCGGGAGTTGGAGTGGCTGGCGACGAAGGGGCGCGTGGCGTGGGCGACAACCTCGTCAAAGCACTCGTCGTTGAGGTGGGAGACGTCGAGCACCATGCCGACGCGTTCCATCTGCGTAAGCGCCTCGATGCCGGCGGCGGTGAGGCCGGCGTGGGTGTCGTGGCCGCTCGCGAGCGGTCCCTGCGCGTTCCAGCTGAGCGATGACATGAGAACGCCCAGGCTCTTGAGCACCTCGATCAGCGCGGGGTCCTCGGCAAAGAACGTGGCGTTTTCGATGGTGTGGATGCAGGCGACCTTGCCGTCCTTGAGTGCAGGGCGAATGTCAGCGGCGCTGCGCACGTTGACCATGCGGTCGTGGTTGAGCATGGCCTGGCCGCTCATGTGCGCCATGATCTGCGCTTGGAAGCGCGCGGCGTGGGCGGTGGGAATCTCGTCGGGGACAAACGTGGCGAAGCACTGTGCCCACGGCGTGTTGCCGATCTTTGCGAGCGAGATGGCGCAGGCGTTGCCCTCGATGAGGTCGAAATCTTGCGGATGCGTTTCGTCGCCGGGGAAATAACCGTCGGTCCCGGCGGTAAAGCGCAGGTCAAGATCGAGTGTGGCCCAGCCGATGCGGTCGGCGGTGTCGCAGTGCAAGTCAAATACGGGATATGCCATGGTTCCTCCGGTTGCAGCGTTTCTTTGCAAACTGTCATTGAATTGTATGACTAGGGTATAGTTAGCGCCATATGTTCACGGCGGCCCGCGTTGTGCGCCGCCCTTATTACGGAGGTTACCATGTCCAACCAGGGCAAGAAGGTCAAGACCCATTATCGCGGTACGCTCGACGACGGCACGCAGTTCGATAGCTCCTACGATCGCGGCGAGCCGCTGGAGTTCACCTGCGGCGCCGGCCAGATGATCAAGGGCTTCGACGCCGCTGTTGTCGACATGCAGGTGGGCGAGAAGAAGACCGTGCACATTCCTGCTGCCGATGCCTACGGCGAGCACAATCCCGAGATGGTTCTGACCTTCCCGGCCGAGCAGGTTCCCAACATCGAGCAGATCGAGAAGGGTATGAAGCTCTTCCTGTCCACGCCGAGCGGTATGCCCGTCCCCGCCGTCGTCATCGACGTGACGCCCGAGGCCGTGACGCTCGACGCCAATCACGAGCTCGCCGGCAAGGATCTCAACTTTGATATCGAGCTCGTCGAGGTCGAGGGTTAGAGCATGCCTGAGCGCTTGGTTTCGACGACATGCTTGGGAAATCTCAACGATCCGTCCTATGAACTCCTGCTTCGTCGGGAGCTGGGTGGCGTCTTTGAGGTTGAC
>CATZEP010000056.1 GCA_958418185.1 uncultured Collinsella sp. | reverse complement strand
CCCCGCGTCTGACAGCCGCCCAGCTTTCGCGCGCCGCTGCAACCTCCGAAGCAACCGTCTCGCGCTTCTG
The DNA here is from genome assembly GCA_958418185.1 of uncultured Collinsella sp. GTDB lineage: Bacteria > Actinomycetota > Coriobacteriia > Coriobacteriales > Coriobacteriaceae > Collinsella. Next base: position 8,216 of record CATZEP010000056.1, on the reverse strand, counting down.
CCGCAAACTGGGTTTTGGCAGTTTTCGCAGTTTCCAGTTTTCACTAGCGCGCGATCTGGAAAGCCAGCGCAATGAAGGCCTCACCGACGAGGTCTCGCTCGACAATATGGAGCAGAGCCTCAAGAATATTCTCGCTGCCAAGGTCAGCGAACTCAATGCGACTATCGATGGCATTGATCACAACCCGCTGACAGCCGTCGTGCACGCGTTTAAGAACGCAGGGGCTATCGAGTTTGCAGCCGTAGGCAACACCAACGCCGTCGCGCTCGACGCGACATTTAAGTTTTCGCAGCTGGGCCTTCGCTGCATGGCAAGCACCATCAGCGAGACCTCGATTGGTTTCGCGCTCACGTTGAGCCCTGGAGATGTCATCGTGCTGATCTCGAACTCCGGCAAGTCGCGCCGACTGAATCGCATGGCAAAAGCAGCTCGCGACTGCGGTGCCACCGTAGTCGTCATCAGCAGCGACAGCAAGTCCCCGCTTGCTCGCCTGGCCGACTACACCTTTAATACTGTGAACCACGAGGCACTGCTCACCACGGGCGACTTTGCGTTCTCCAAGATGAGTGCCACGATGATAATCGAGGTTATCTACAACTTCCTGCTGCCCGAGATTGAAGACGCCCGCGAGCATATCAGCTACTACGAGGAGCTCATCCAGCCGGATAAGGTCGTGGAGTAGGTTTTATCAGGGGTCGTTATGTACCGTTCCGATAAAACTATGCCGGTTTACTACGATGAAATCGGAATATGCGACCACATCGTGTTTTAAAAGATAACCGCAGGGGTTCTACCTGCGGTTTTCTTTTTACTTTTTTAGCTGTGCTCGAGCTACGCCGATTCATCATAGTAAACAGGCATAGTTTTTTGACGGTCAGGCTAGACAGGCAAGTGGCGAGGCAAGAATTTCTGTTATTTGTCCACCAACACCGCAGGCTCGTTCTAACCTCGAGCCTCTTCCAACATCTGCTTGGCATGTGCCAGGCTTGCCTCAGATTGATCGCCACTCAGCATACGGGCGATCTCTGCGATGCGGGCGTCCCCGGCCACCTCATCCAGATGCGTCTGGGGAACGTCGCCGGGCTCTTTGCTCACCACGTAGTGTTTGTCGGCCATGACAGCGACCTGCGCCAGGTGGGTTACGACAATCACCTGATGCGTAGCGGCGAGATCTGCCAGCACGCTCGCGAGGGCACGTGCTGTAGAGCCGCCGACACCGGCATCGACCTCGTCGAACACCAGCGTATCCACGCCGTCCGCGTTACCGAGAACGACCTTGCTCGCCAGCATGACGCGGCTCAGCTCGCCGCCCGACGCAATGCGGCGCAGGGGGCGCGGCGTCAATCCGGCACCACTGCGATACAAAAGCTCATAGCTCGAAGGCCCCGCCAGCGTCCATTCGGCACGCGGAAGATCGCGCGACTCCCAAACGAGCTCGGCGTCGCCCATCTCCAGGCGCGCCATCTGACGGCCAACCTCGTGGCAAAAGCGAGGGGCTGCGGTATTCCGCACGCGTTTAAGCGCCTTGGCAGCAGCAAAAAGCTCGCGTTCGGCACACCCGAGCGCCTCGCGAGCCTTCTTGATCCGCTCATCACCATCATCGACCAGCGACAACAGCTCTTGTGAGCGGTCGCGCATGGCAAAGACATCGTCCATGGTGGGCCCCCACTGACGCAGTAGGGCCTTAAGATCGGAATAGCGCTCGCGCATACGAGCCAGCTCGCGCGGATCGAAGGCGACCCCATCGCGATAGGTGCGCAGCTCGTTGGCACAATCCTCAAGCGAGATACAGGCATCCGAAAGCGCATCGGCGATATCACCCAGCTTGCGGTCGACGGCCGCCATGCGGGAAAGCTCCGCCACGGCACTATTCAGGGCATCGAGCGCTCCCCCTTCAGCTGCAAGCGATGCATGGGCATCGTTGGCCGTGGCCACCAACACCTCAGCATGCTCGGAGCGCGGCAGCAGCTCCTCGAGCTCCTCATACTCACCCGGCTTGGGGTCGACCTCGGCGATGCGCTCCAGGGCGAAGCGCGCCTCCTCAACGCGACTCCCCTGCGCACGCAAGGCTTCCTCCACACGGCGAAGCTCCTTGGCGGCGGCACGCGAAGCCTTAAAGCAGGTGCGATACTTCCCGAGCGCCTCAAGCGCCGCGCGCCCAGCCCAAGCATCGACCATGGCAACGTGGTGCGCCGGGTCGAGCAGGCGCTGGTGCTCGTGCTGACCGCAAAGATCCATCATCACACCGACGCGCTCCGAAAGTTCGCGCACGCTGGCGATGCGGCCGTCAATTTTTACGCGGCTGCGGCCCTCGGCAGAAAGGCCGCGCTGCACGGTGAAGCCCTCCGCGTCGTGCGGTCCGTCAAACAGGCGCGCCTCGACGCTGGCAAGTGCCTCGCCCTCGCGCACCGTCGACGAATCCGCACGCTCGCCCAAAATAAGCTTGAGTGCCGAGAGCAGCGCGGTCTTACCGGCGCCGGTTTCTCCAGTCAGAACCGTTAGACCCGTGCTCGGAACCAACGTCGCCTCGCGAATGAGCGCAATGTTGGAAACCTGCAGCTCATCGATCATGACGCACTCCGTAGAACACGCGGCTCACCGAGTTATAGAAACTCTCGGGACCATAATCCAGCAGCAGCACATCGCCGGGACCACGGCGCACAGCCACGCTCTCGACCGTGCCATCGCAGGTAATAAACTGTCCATCGATGGCGATCGCCGGAACGCTCGGGCGATCATCGGACATAAAAATCTCCACGACATCGCTCGGCGAGGTCAAAAAGGCGCGAGCCTGAATGGTATGCGGGGCGATGGGCACGCATACCATTCCCGTGTAATCGGGGCTGACGATAGGGCCGCCGGCGGAAAGCGCGTAGCCGGTGGAGCCGGTCGCCGTCGATACGACCACGCCGTCGCCGCGCAGGCGGTCGATATGATGGCCGGACACCGTGATATCGAACTCGACCATATCGGACAGGGGCCCGCGCGTAAGCGCCATATCGTTGAGAGCAAACGTGCGCACAACATCCTTCGTACCGTCTTCGCGAACCGAAACGATATCGGCGGCGATGGTGGCGCGGCGGCTCACATGGAGCTCGCCGGACAGGGCATCGCTCACGACCTGCAAAATGTCGCGCTCCTCGGGGCTCGCGGCCGTCAAAAAACCCAAATGACCATAGGAAAGACCCAAAATGGGAATCTCACGGTAGTTGAGAATGCGGGCGGCACGCAGCAGCGTGCCGTCGCCGCCGAGCGTAATAACCAAGTCGGCATCGTCAACATCGGGCGCGCTCTGAATCTTAGAGCGCTGGTCGGCAGCCCATGCGACCTCGTAACCTTGGCGCGAAAGCCAAAGCTCGAGCATCAGGCCGCTCTCGACCGCCTCTTGCTTGTAGTAATTGGGAACCAGAAAGACCTTCATAGCGTTGCAGCTTTCTCGCTCAAAACCGATACCTGGGATTGAAGCTCATCGTCGGTGCGTTCGCCGGGTGCAAACCTCGTGCCGTACAGGAAAAACTCAACGTTGCCCTTGGCGCCGTGGATGGGCGACACGCACACGTCGCGCGGGAACAGGCCCTTGGCGGCAAAGAGCTCAATCGCCGCCGTGAGCGTATCGCGACGGACGGCGGGGTCGGTCACGATACCGCCCTCGCCCACCAGCGCAGCCGGCGCCTCAAACTGGGGTTTTACGAGCGTGCAAAACGAACCCGAAGGCTTCAGGCACGCCATCACGGCGTCGATGATATTTGCGATACTCGTAAACGACACATCGCACACGGCCAGGTCGATAGCGCCGCCGTAGCCGAGCTCGGGCAGCTGCGTCACGTTGGTGCGTTCAAGGAGCGTCACGCGATCGTCTTGGCGCAGCGACCAATCAAACTGAGCGCGACCCACATCGACCGAAACGACTGTGGCGGCGCCGCGCTTGAGCAGGCAATCGGTAAAGCCGCCCGTGGAGCATCCCACATCGAGGCAGGCAAGGCCCGTGAGATCGATACAAAACGCATCGAGCGCGCCCTCGAGCTTGAGCCCGCCGCGCCCCACGTAGGGAATACGACCCTTCACGTGCAACGGCAGGCCCGGCGTCACCTTAAGGCCCGGTGAGGTCAAACGTTCGCCGCCACTCGAGACCAAGCCGGCCATAAGAGTGCGAAGGGCATCCGCGCGATCGGCGCAGATGCCCTGTGAAATCAGTTCGTCATCGAGACGCACACGTTTCATGAATGCCATCAACCATTCGTATCCGGAGACGCGGCCTGGCTATCCTGGGATTCGTTTGCCGCATCCTCATCGTATTCCTGCTCGAGCTTATCTGCCTCGCGAGGCGTCAACTCAAACTTATCGACCATATCGACCGCACGGGAGCCCAGCTCGATCGCCTCGTCAAACAGATCGAGCGAACGCTCCAGGGACGTATCCTTGGAGCGAACGGTCGCGATAATCTGGTCCAAGCGGTCCGAGATCTCGTCGAAGTTGCGGACGGAACCCTCTGGCATGGCTACTCCTTGACGGTACCGGTCTCGGCCTCGGCGACCTCGGCATCCTCGTCGAGAACGCCGGCCGCAGCCTGAGCGGCGGCAACCTTGGCGGCAGCCTCGGCCGCCTCGGCCTCCACGCGTGCACGGTCCTCGGCCAGTAGCTCCTGATAGAGGTCCTCGCCCGGCAGCTCCTCGCTACGAGCGATCTTGCCCAGCACGCCGTTGACAAACGACGCGGACTGGTCGGTGCCATAGGCCTTGGCAAGCTCGACCGCCTCGTTGATCACGATGGCGTCCGAGACCTCCTCGTCGGTGAGGAAGCGCATCTCATAGACGGCGATACGCAGCAGATTGCGGTCGGCACCGGGCATACGCATAAGATCCCAGTTCTTGGCGACGGAGCGCAGGGCGCAGTCGATGCGGTCGATGTGCTCGTAGGCACCGCGGCACAGCTCCAGCGCGTAGGGATCGAGGGGACCCTTCGAGATCAGGAAATCGCCCTCGAGGACGCGCTCGAGCGGGCTGTCCGTGGCCTCGGCCTGGAACAGCAGCTGCAGCGCCTGACTGCGGGCAAGCGTACGCCCGCGATAAACCTTAAGGCTCAAAGGTTACTCCTTGGGGAAAACGAGGCCGTCGATGCAAACGTCAACGCGCTCGACCTCGACGCCCACCTGGGCGTCGATGGCGGCAACCACGGCGGCGCGAACGGCCTCGGCGAGTTTCTTGAACGGATAGCCAAAGAACACCACGACGCGCACGGTAAGCGCGAGCTTGTCGCCGATGACCTCGGCCTCGACCGCCGGCTCAGAAGCCGGGGCCTTGGACGAAAGCATCATGGAGACAAGGTTGGTGGCAAGGTCCTTGACGCCCACGGAGGCGATGCCCTCGACATCCGTGACGGCGCGCGAGACGATGGCGGTCAGAACATCGGGCGAAATGCCGATGCCGTCAATCTTGATTTCCTGGGGCATGAGTCCTCCTAGAAGAGTTGGTTGCTAGACGCGGGAGACGAACTTGCCGTCGCGGGTGTCAACCTTGATGACCTCGCCCTCGTTGAGGTACATGGGGACCTGGATGACTGCGCCGGTGTCGATGGTGGCCGGCTTGGTGGAACCCTGGACGGTGTCGCCCTTGAAGCCCGGGTCGGTCTGGACGATGGTGGTCTCGATGAACATCGGCGGGGTCACGCCCATGAGCTCATCGTCGGCGAAGAGCAGCTGGCAGATGTCGTTCTCGCGCAGCCACTTGGAGTTCTCGCCCACCATGTCCTCGGGAACGGGAACCTGCTCATAGGACTCGTTGTCCATGAAGATGTAGTCGGTGCCATCGTTGTAGAGGTACTGGAACTCACGGGTGGTGAGCATGACGCTCTCGAACTTGGTGCCGGCGTTGCAGGTGTTCTCGACGACGCGGCCGCTCTTGATGTCGCGGGTCTTGTAGCGCACGAAAGCGCCGCCCTTGCCCGGCTTGACGTGCTGGAACTCGACGATGGTGTAGACCTTGTCCTTAATGCGGAGACCGAGGCCGTTCTTGAAGTCGGCGGTAGAGATAGTAGGCATAGCGACCTTTCTTGTTATTGGCTAGACGCACAAACGTCCAAATTACATACGAGCGAAATTATACACTTGCAGACGGCGGCTGCGGCGAGCGCATAAAAAGAGAACGCGGGACGCCCGAATCGATCCGGACGCCCCGCCTCCAAAAACCCAAATGGATGGTTTAGCAATCGATAATATGCAGGTCGTGCGGGGTCTTGGTGAAGGGCTCATAGCCGTTCTCGGTGACGACGCCGTAGTCCTCCAGGCGCACGCCGCCCACGCCGGGCAGGTAGACGCCGGGCTCCATGGTGACAACCGAGCCGACCTCGATGATGTTCTTGCTGCGGTTGAAGTTGGGCAGCTCGTGGATGTCGATACCGACACCATGGCCCAGGCCGTGGTTGTAGTAATCGCCATAGCCGGCATCGCCGATGATCTTCTTGGAAAGCTTGAAAATGTCGTTGCCCTCGACGCCCGGATGGATGGCGGCGACGCACTCCTCGTGGGTGCGGCGCACGAGCGCGTACAGGTCGAGCTGCTCCTGGGTGGGCTCACCCATCACGACGGTACGAGTCATATCGGAGCGGTAGTCGCAGTAGCCCGCGCCGTAGTCCATCAGGACAAAGTCGCCCTTCTCGATCACGCGGTCGCTTGGGACGGCATGCGGGTTGGCGGTATTGGGGCCACTCGCCACGATGGAGCCGAAGGCCAGGCTGTCGGCGCCATTGGCGAACATAAAGTTCTCGAGCTCGTTGCGAACCTGCTTCTCGGTCATACCGGGCTTAATAAAGCCGAGCATGTGCTGGAAGGCGGCATCGGTGATCGACTGCGCATGGCGAATGAGCTCGATCTCCTCGGCATCCTTTATGGCACGCATATTGCGGATGTCGTCATGCATCAGCGGCAGCATGCAGGCAATGGAGCGGTCCTCCAGACCACGCTGAATACCCTGGTAGAAGTTAATCTGCATGTCATCCTCGACGGCGCAGACACGGCATTTGTTGGCCGCAATCTTGCCGGCGACCCAGCCGGGGATGGTGCCCTCGTCCATGTCGTAGACCCAGGGGCTGCAGGCGGGCGTGTTCTCCTCAAAACTGTTGAGATAGCGCGAGTCGGTGTGGAACAGGCACTGATCGGCCGTAATAAACGCGGCGTGAGGGAACTCGAAGGTGTAGTCGAAGACGCCCCTCACGCCCGTGAGCCAACGGAGGTTGGCCTCGTGGCGCACGACGATGGCGTCGTAGCCGCGCTCGGCCATCAGGGCACGGACACGCTCGATACGACCGGCAGGACCGGCAGCAAACTCAGACATGCAGATTCCTTTCTTGTTGTCCTCATAAAAGCGGGACGGGTCCCGATCGAAAGACGGATTCGCACGCGATCCGCAACCGATTGAAAACCCGCACCTCAACATGATACGAAAGACGATGGATGTCAATAAAACTTAGAGAAGTTCTTTGCGAGAAGCCAAGTAGGCGTGAGCATGGCGCTCAAGAACCTCGTCCTCAACGCTCGTTAGACGAATGGCGCCAAGTGCCGCGGGCAGCGGCAGCATACTGCGGTTTGAGCGAGCGAACTGCTGCTTGCGGAACTCCTCAATAAACGCGGTGGGCTCCAGGTCGAAGCCAAGCTCCTCGATGCCAAAGTCCTCCAAGCAGTCATCGACCTCAAAGACGTAATCGATATCGAAGTCGCAGGCATCATGTGCTAGGCGCGCCTCAAAGCGCATACCTTCGGACAACAGCTGGTAGGCAGGGACCTGCGAAGCGGCATCGCCAAAGCAGGCGCGCAGGGTACGCTCCCCCGTCTTGCCAAAATCGAGCGCATGGCGGGCGCTCGGGTTCGTGGCCATCAGTACGTCCTTGCGGGCAGTCTGAGACCACTGAACGGCATTGACGAGCGCGACTTCCTCGCCAGCGAGAATCTCGGGGACGGTCTCGGTAAACTGATTCCAACGGGACTTGCTGCTCGAAAGCATGGTGCCAACAAGTACCGCATAACCGAGCTTGAGGTCCTCGGGGTCCGCTTCGCGAACAAGGTCGAGGTCACACACGACCAAGCCCGGCTCGGGACGGAACGCGATAGCGGGAAGTGCATTCGCCGACGAGGCGACGAGCGGCTTCATGGTCGTCGCGACCGTGAGCATGGCGTCGAACGTCGTCGGCAGCAAGGCGCACTCGGTGCGACCGCACCACTGATT
>CATZEP010000055.1 GCA_958418185.1 uncultured Collinsella sp. | reverse complement strand
AAAAGGCCGACGCCTTTGGCGAACAGTTTATGGCGGCGATTGAAGAATGTGAGTCCGAGCATGCGCGGGATGGAGCGTAACGATGGCATTCGACGATAAAACCGACCGCACTGACGTGCCCGCCGTGCCGCTGTACCAGCAGGTAATGGACGACCTAAAGGGCGAGATCGCGCGCGGCGTGTACGCATCCGGCTCGCGCATTCCTTCTGAGATGGAGCTCGCGAAGTCTTACGGCGTGGGACGCGTCACTGTGCGCCGCGCCATCGAGGAGCTGTCGCGTGCGGGGTATCTCAACCGCCAGCAGGGGAGGGGCACGTTTGTGTGCGCGCCCAAGCTCAAGCGCAAGATTGTCCAGAAGGGTGACGTTCAGAGCTTTTCCGAGGGTTGCGCTGCCAACGACATGGTGGCCGGAGCACGTCTGGTGTCGCGCACGGTGGTTGCGGCGACGCGCGAGGACGCGGCGTTTTTTGGGGTGGAACCCGGTTGCGAGCTCATCGTGGTCGAGCGCGTGCGCACGGCAGACGGCGTGCCCGTCATGCTCGAGAACAACGCCTTTGTGCTGGCCGACCATCCCTATCTGCAGACGCTTGCCGACAAGGACCTCACGGACAATTCCATCTTTGCGCTCGTTGCCGAGCATTCGGGCCGCGCGCCGCTCAAGTCCGACCCCTGTACGGTGGAGATTGCGCTTGCCGATGCTCAGGCGGCCTCGCTGCTGGAGGTGCCGGTCGGCGAGCCGCTCTTCTATATGGAGGCGTACTTTACCGACGAGGACGGGCAGCCCCTGCTGCTCGGACGCCAAAAGATTGTGGGCTCGCGCTACGTGTTCGACATCTAACGTCCACAGATAGAACAATATAGAACAAGTTTGGTGAAATGACTTCACGGGCGTCGTCGTGCGTGCTATAAATAGGACAACATAGAACGACCGCAGGTACGAGCTGCCGTCGTTCAAAACCGCCACACAAGGAGGAGCATCACCATGAACGCACACGATCTAATTCAGGAAATCATCGAGCGCAAGGGCAAGATCGAGAATGTCTTTTGGATCGCTTGTGGCGGTTCGATGATCGACCTGATGCCGGCCAACGAGCTGCTCAAGCGCGAGGCAACCACGTTTACCTCGACGGTCTACACGGCGCGCGAGTTTTGCCTGATGGCTCCCAAGAGTCTTGGCGAGAAGTCGCTCGTCATTGCCTGCAGCCACAGCGGCAACACGCAGGAGGTCGTCGACGGCTGCGAGATGGCGCTGGCAGCCGGCGCCGAGGTCGTGGCCATGACCGACTGCGAGGGCTCAAAGATCGATAACGGTAAGTGGACTACCTGGGTCTATCCGTGGGGCGAAGGCGTGCCGCAGGCCGAGGTACCGCAGGGTATCGGCGCTCTGATCGCCGCCGAACTGCTCGACCAGCAGGAGGGTTACGAGGCGCTTGCCGACATGTACGCCGGCCTCAAGCAGATGGATGCCCTGCTGCCCGCTGCCCGCGAGAAGGTCAACGCCGAGCTGGGCGATCGCTTTGCCGAGCTATGCCAGCAGCACGAGTTCTTCTATATCCTGGGTTCCGGCCCCAACTTTAGCCAGACCTACGCCATGGCCATCTGCTCGCTCATGGAGATGCAGTGGCAGCACTGCTGCTATATCCACTCCGGCGAGTACTTCCACGGCCCGTTCGAAGCCACCGAGCCCGGTGTGTTCTATTTCGTGCAGCTCGGATCGGGCGAGTGCCGCCCCATGGAGGAGCGCGCGCTGGCGTTTCTCAACACGCACACCGATACAGTCATGGTGCTCGATGCGCTCGAGTACGGCGTGGGCGAGGTGCCCGCCAGCGTGCGTTCGTTCCTGGAGCCGATCTTCTTCTATGCGATGAGCTGCGAGCTGCGTGCCGCTCGCGGCAAGGTGTTCAACCACAGCCCCGAGGTTCGTCGCTACATGGGCATCGAGCAGTACTAATCGAGCGGTATTAAGTTACCGGGGTAACAACTTCTCACGTCGGGGCCTACGCTAAGCGCAGGCCCCGTTTGCGTTGCGATGACCGGTTTTGTTTGTCGAAAAACGAAGTCAAATACTTTTCCCGAGAAGTGAACGACCTATTTTGGACCCTCGAAGCATCGACACTTTTTGGCGCCAAAACCGCAGGAAAATCTCAATGAAACTGCAGGAAATGGCTCCCATAAAGTGTCGATGCTCCGGGGGCTCGATTTTGCTCGTTCACTTCTCGGGGAAAGTATTAGACCTAAATGTGCGAGCGTGTTGTATGAGTTGAAAAGCGGGCCGCGCCGGGGATTTCCGGCGCGGCCCGCTTGGTATCGCGCTTAGATTCGCAAGGTTGCGGCAGCCAACGGCCTACTTCGCGTCGTAAGCCTCGGCGTCCCACCAGTCGAGCTGGGCGATGTTGTCGCGGATGTGCTGGCAGCTCTTGTGGAAGCCCTCGAGCTCGTACTCGGACAAGTCGAGCGTGTAAACCTCCTCGACGCCCTCGGCGCCGATCACGCACGGGAGGGAGGTAAAGATGCCCTCCTCGCCATATTGGCCGGTCATAAGCGTAGAGGCGGAAAGCACGGCGTGCTCGTTGTGCAGAACGGCAGCGCAGACGCGCGCGGCGGAGTTGGCGACGGCGTACTCGGTGCACTGCTTGCCCCGGTAGGTTACGTAGCCGCCCTTGCGCGCAAGCTCCTCGACCTCCATGTGGTCGAAGGCGTACTTGTCGGGGTTCTCGGCCTGGAGCTCGTTGAGGCTCTTGCCGGCGATGGTCGCGGCCTTAAAGGCTGCAAGCTGGCTAAAGCCGTGCTCGCCGATCATATAGGCGTCGATGGACTTGGGGCTCACGCCGACCTTCTTGGAGATCTCGGTGCGCAGGCGGGCGGAGTCCAGGCCGCAGCCCGAGCCGATGATCTTCTTGGGATCGTAGCCGGTCAGGTGCCACAACTCGGTGCACACGACGTCGCAGGGGTTGGAGATGCTCACGAAGATGCCGTCAAAGCCGGCGTCGACGATGCGCTTGGCAAAGGTGCGGGCGGCGTCGGTGGTAAAGAACAGCTCGCCGTCGCGGTTGCCGGCGGCCAGTGCGACCTTGCCGGCGGCGTTGACGATGACGTCGCAGCAGGCCAGCTCCTCGTAGTGGTCGTAGCAGTTGACGATCTTGGTGTTGTACGGGACAAACGAAAGGGAGTCGCGCAGGTCCTGGACCTCTGACGTCACCTTGGCCTCGTTGATATCGCACAGGTACAGCTCATCGGCAATGCCCTGCATAAGTAGGCTGTTGGCGGCATGTGCTCCTACGTGGCCCTGGCCGACCACACCGATCTTACGCGTCTGGTACATACGAGTATCCTTCCGGCCGAGTTTTTTGCGTCGAACCATTGTAGCGTCCTGCCGTCACTTTGCTAGACTAAAGCGCCGTAGATTTTTGGGACATGCCTTAATCTCTACTTTTGGAGTGATTTGGGCCGCTGACGGCATCGCTGGGCGATGTGCTCGCGCGGATGGGGCCGCTCGTTGTACCATAGCTGCAACTGACTCGTAAGGAGCATCCATGCCCATTCGTATTCCCGACGCCCTTCCTGCCGCTGCGCAGCTCGAGAGCGAGAACATCTTTGTTATGACCGAGTACCGCGCGCTGCACCAGGACATCCGTCCGCTGCGCGTGCTCATCCTCAACCTCATGCCCACCAAAATCGCTACCGAGACGCAGATCATGCGCAAACTCTCCAACACGCCGCTGCAGGTGGAGGTGGACCTGCTGCGCACCAAGACGCACGAGGCCACGCACGTGAGCGCCGGCCACCTGGAGACGTTCTACCGCACGTTTGACGACATCCGCGACATCCACTACGACGGCCTGATCATCACGGGCGCGCCGGTGGAGCAGATGCCGTTCGAGGAGGTCGACTACTGGCCCGAGCTCTGCCAGATCATGGATTGGTCCACCACGCACGTGCACTCTACGCTGCATATTTGTTGGGGCGCGCAGGCGGGGCTCTACCATCATTACGGTATCCAAAAGCACGACCTGCCGGCAAAGGCGAGCGGCGTGTTCGAGCATTATCTGGTGAAGCCGCAAAGCCCGCTGGTTCGCGGCTTTGACGACCGTTTCTATGCTGTGCATTCGCGCAACACCGATGTGCGCCGCGAGGACGTGGAGGCCGAGCCGCAGCTTGCGGTCGTGGCCGTGTCCGACGAGGTGGGCCTGTACATCGTCAAGTCGACCGACAGCCGCCGCTTCTTTGTCTTTGGCCATCCCGAGTACGATACCGACACGCTGCGTTTGGAGTACGAGCGCGACGTGAAGCGCGGGCTTAACCCTCAGGTGCCGGCGCATTACTTCCCGAACGACGACCCCACCGCCGAGCCGCGCAACGTCTGGCGCAGTCAGGCTCAGCTGTTCTATACCAACTGGCTCAACTACTACGTCTACCAGACCACGCCCTACGACCTGGCCCGCGCCGGCGAGGAGCACTAGGCTGCGGCTGTAGCTGTGGTTGCTGCTGCGGCCGTTGCTGTGCTCGCGGCGTGACGAACGTGGATTTTCGGACACACGAGCGTGGATTTTCGGACGTTTACAAATCGAGCGTGGATAATCTCCCACTTTTGGCTCAAAACTAGGCTCAAAACGGGAGATTATCCACGCTCATTTTTTAGGCATGTAGATGCCGATGGCTCGGCTAAGAGGCGGTGCAGAAGCAAAGTCGCATTTGGCGTGGTCTTGAATCTCGACGGGTTTTTCTTTCTGATAATCCAATGGACCAAGGCATCGAATTGTGGAGACAGGGACCTCTCGACAACCGCCCTACCTGCAGATATAAGTCATCAGCCTAAAACGTCCAAAACCGTCAAGCATTTGGTCAGTGCCTGGACGGTATTTGGTCAGACTTCGCATGAAACCGTCTGGTACGTTTGCGCCGTTCCAAGATTTGGGAGGCGACATGGGAAACATGACGGCGAATCAAAGACTTAGAAGTCACATTAAAGCATGCGAACAGCAGATGAGTTGCGTGTACGCGCGCACGGCGGCGGAGGCAAAGCAGATTGAGCGGCGGGTGGCGGCGGGAAGTCTAGAGGCGGTCATGCCGGGGCTGTATGCGCGTCCGGATTATTGGTCCGAGCTCAAGTTTCGGCAGCGTTATCTGCATCGGGTACGGGCCCTTGCGCAAAAGCATCCCGACTGGACGTTTTGCTCCTATACGGCGGCTGTTATCTATGGCCTTTCGGTTTCGCATGCCAATTTGACGCACATCCATATCGCCGCGGCGCCGGCGCAATCGACGACGCCCGGCTCTCGGGTGATTCGCCATCGTTATGCTCGTCAAACACGGGCAATCCAGATGGATATTGCCGTGACCGATATCGATCAGACGATTGCGGATTGCCTGGTCGATGCGTCGTTTGTCGAGGGACTGATCATTGCGGACTCAGCGCTTCATGAGCAGCTGTTGTCGATGGAGCATCTTGTTGAGACTGTCGACAATCTTGGCCTGAATCGTCGTGGTGTTGTGACGGCGCGCAGGGTTGCGCGGTGTGCCGATGGACTGTCGGAAAGCGGCGGCGAGTCCAAGGCACGCGCGCTGATGATCGAGCGCGGCTGGCAGACGCCGGAGCTGCAAGTTGAGCTGTTCGACCCAGTTGAGCCGGGACGGCCATATCGCGTTGACTACTTGTGGCGCGTGGGCGACCGGCTGATTATCGGTGAGTTCGACGGATTCGTTAAAAGCGAGAAAGCGGCGGAGGAGGGCAAGCTTGCGAAGGCGCAGTTTGATGAGCGTCAGCGCGAGTCGAGGCTTTCGCTGCTTGATAACTGCAAGATCGTGCGATTGTGCTGGGAGGATCTGGGGGATCCGATAAAGCTCGATCGCAAGCTCAAAGTTGCCGGCGTACCGCGCGTGTGCTGAGGCGGTTGCAGAGCGTTGAGCCGCACGAGCGTGTAAATCCGGACGGACGAGTGTGGAAATCTGGACGCGCATTGGTTAAGCGTGGATTTTCGGACACACGAGCGTGGATTTTTGGACGCTTGTTGAATGAGCGTGGATAATCTCCCGTTTTTGGCTCGTAAGGGGGCTCAAAGTGGGAGATTTTCCACGCTCATCTTGCGGGTGCGATACAGCGGCGATCAGGCGCTGACGATGTGGGGTAGCGGCAGGTCGTGGGCGTCGGTGGGAACGTGGTCGACACGCTGCTCGTCAAAGGCGATGCCGATGATTTGGCATGCGGGCGAGAGCGTGGGCAGGTAGCGGTCATAGCAGCCGCCGCCGTAGCCCAGGCGCGCGCCGGCGCGGTCGAATGCTACGAGCGGCACGACGACCATGTCGAGAGCTTCGGCAGGTACGATAGGGAAGCGGTTGCTGTCGATGTCCGTAGCCGCAAAGGCCCGCGTGGGGTGGGCGATAAACGGAGCCGCGGACGCATCGTCGGCGGCAACTGCCCGCATGCACATGCGCTGGCCACAAGCTGCGGCATCAATTGCCGAGAGCATGCACGGATAGGCCACGCGCCAGCCGCGCGCGGCGGCCGCAGCGGCAAACGCGGCAGGGTCGACCTCGGAACCCATCGCGGCATAGACGGCAACGGTGTGCGGCGCCGCGGCATCCAAGCGATCCAACAGCTCAACAAGCCGCGCGCAGATAACGGTAGACTTTGCCGCTCGCGCGTCCAAATCAAGAGCGTCGCGCCGAGCAATCACCGCCTTCCGCAACTCGGCCTTGTCCATCCCAACCTCCTCTAGCAAACCTACCAAAAAGGGACAGGTTTATTTTGGCAGGTTTTATCTGGGCAAACACCCAAACCACCACATAAGCCATCGCAAAGGGGGCAGTTCATGGACACCTTCGTGGTGGTTTTGACGAAGAGCGGATGTTCGTGGCGGTATATCTCGATCTGTAACAGTAACTCGGCAAAACCGGACCTAGATGTTACAGATTGAGACAAAGGGTCGGCGCCATTCGGAAATGTCTCGATCTGTAACATCTGGAGCCGATATTGCCGCCTAGATGTTACAGATTTAGACAAACTGGTGGGACGGGCTGAGCTGCCCCGCCCAAGCAGCGGCAAAAGAAAAAGGTAGATTTTCAGGCATGTCCCAAAAATCTACCTTTGTTGTGGTTAGCCCAGCAGGTCGACTACGTTAAAGCCGGCGTTGCTCTTGGCGATGACGTCTCGGCCGCCAAAGACGCACGTTGGCGACTCGGCTGCGATACGCGCCACGTCGGCGCCGAGCGCGCGCAGCTCACCGGGCGTGGCGGCAAGCATCTGGGCGCGGCGCTCCTCGCGTGCATGCGGATCGAGCCCGGCCAGGTAGGTCGTGTTGCGACGCTTGGTGAGCGCGTACGGCTTCACCGGCGCGTCCATGCCGCTCACGCAGCTCACGATAAAGCCCTCAAAGGCGGCCTCGTCGGGCTCAAAGCTGCCGAGCCATTCGCCCGCGCGCGCCACGCGCTCAATCGAGGGGTCGATTGCCGGGTCGCGGTAGGTGTAGAACGCCGCCTGACGCTCGCCGGCCGCGCGGAATCCGCAGCCGTACGCGCCGCCCTTCACGCGGATCTCGTTCCACAGGTAGTCGTAGGAAAGCGCGTTGGCAGCAACCGCCCAGGCGCCCGTCACGTCGATGCCCAAGCGACGCGGATCGCACGCGCTTGCCGCAAAGCAGATATCGCTGGGGATGACAAAAGCCTCGTGGCGGTCGCACGGCGTCGGCACCACAAGCGCGTCGCGGCCGGCATTGGCGCCGTCGCCCGCGCCCAACCCCAGGTCGCCCGCGGCGGCCCAGTACGCGTTAAAGTCCTCATCACTGCCGGTAAAGCTCGCCAGGCACCCATCGGTCACAAAGATGCGGCCTGCCAGCTCGGCAAGCTTGGCGCGCAGGTCGTCCAGGTGCTCGTCAAAGTGGTCGAGCAGATCGCGCAGGAACAGGTAGAAGTCCACGCCCGAAAGCTGCTCGCGCACCACGGCCGAAGGCGAGCTGTAGCTCATCGCGCGACCGAGCGCCGCCGAGTGACCGTTGTTGATAAAGCCCTGCTCAAGCCCAATGCGAATCTGCGTGAGCACATCGCGCACGCGGTCGGCGTCGGCGTCGAGCAAAAGCGTGCTCGACCACACCTCGCGCGGCAGGCTCGCCAGCGCATCGATCTTCTCGGACAGGGTGCCGGCGCTCACCAGCAGGTAGGGGCGCACGCCGTCCACGTCGGGCTGGGTCATGACCTCGGTCGTAAAGCTCAAAAAGCCCAGTTTGCCGGCGAGCAAGTTGTCGAGCTCCTCGGCCGAGTGCTCGCTCGTGGGCAGCTGTTTGAGCAGGCGGCAGAGCAGCGTCACATAGGGCAGATCCTCAAACGCGACGCAGCTCAGATCGAAATACTGCATGGCGTAGGCCAGACGGTTGGTGGGGATGCCGTGGCGCAGGCAGGGGATGG
>CATZEP010000054.1 GCA_958418185.1 uncultured Collinsella sp. | reverse complement strand
GTCGCTGTGTTGAGGTGTGCCCGGCCGGCGCCGCCAAGCTCGGCCAGAAGCTCTGCAGCAAAAAGGCCGGCGGACAGGTGCCCGAGTATCCGCGCCAGGAGCTGCCCGATGCCACCAAGTGGGACCACACCAAGTGGTCGCCCAACTACCGCAACGATAACCGTATCGAGACGCACGAGTCCGGCACCGCGCCCTGCAAGACGGCTTGCCCCGCGCACGTTGCCGTTCAGGGCTACTTAAAGCTCGCGGCGCAGGGCCGCTATGACGAGGCGCTGGCGCTCATCAAGCGCGAGAACCCGCTGCCCGCTATCTGCGGCCGCGTGTGCAACCGCCGCTGCGAGGACGCCTGCACCCGTGGTCGCGTGGATGCCGCCGTGGCTATCGACGAGGTCAAGAAGTTCATCGCCCAGCGCGATCTGGATGCCGCGACCCGCTATGTCCCGCCCGTGGTGACGCCGACGCGCGCTGGCGGCTTCGATCAGAAGATTGCCATTATCGGTGCCGGCCCGGCCGGTCTGTCCTGCGCCTTCTATCTGGCCGAGAAGGGCTACAAGCCCGTCGTATTCGAGAAGAATGAGCGCCCGGGCGGCATGCTCACCTATGGCATTCCCAGCTTTAAGCTGCAGAAGGATGTTATCGAGGCCGAGGTCGAGATCATTCGCCTGATGGGTGCCGAGTTCCGCTATGGCGTGGAGGTCGGTCGTGATGTGACGCTCGACGAGCTGCGCGAGCAGGGCTTTAAGGCCTTTTATGTTGCCATTGGCTGCCAGGGCGGCCGCCTCGCCGGTATTCCGGGTGAGGATGCCGAGGACGTGACCGTGGCCGTCGACTTTTTGCGCGAGGTCAACAGTGGCAAGATCGACACGCTGCCCGGCCGCACCATTGTGGTGGGCGGCGGCAACGTGGCTATCGATGTCGCGCGCAACGCTTGCCGTCTGGGCTCCGAGCACGTTGAGATGTTCTGCCTGGAGAGCGAGGCTCAGATGCCCGCCAGCGAGGAGGAGCGTCGCGAGGCCGCTGAGGACGGCGCCCACATCAGCTGCGGCTGGGGCCCCAAGGAGGTTCACCTGGACGAGGCCGGTCATGTGTGCGGCATCACCTTCAAGCGCTGCACGCGTGTCTTTGACGACGAGGGCCGGTTTGCGCTCGAGTACGACGAGAACGATCTGCGCCGCGTCGATGCCGACCGCGTGGTCATGTCGATTGGCCAGTCCATTGTGTGGGGCGACCTGCTGGCTGGCTCCAAGGTGGAGCTCGGCCGCGGCCAGGGTGCTCTTGCCGACCCCCAGACCTATCAGACCGCCGAGCCCGACATCTTTGTGGGCGGCGACGTCTACACCGGTCCGAGCTTTGCCATCGACGCCATCGCCGCCGGTCACGAGGCCGCCGTGTCCATCCATCGCTTTGTGCAGCCGGGCTCCACGCTCACCATCGGCCGCAACCAGCGCCACTACACCGCGCTCGACCGCGACGATGTCGTGATTGAGAGCTATGACAACGCGAGCCGCGAGGTGGCGTATGTCGACCGCGACCGCGAGAAGGCTGCACCCTTTAGCGAGTACGTCGAGACCTTTACCGAGGAGCAGGTGCGCGCCGAGACCGCGCGCTGCCTGGGCTGCGGTGCCTCGATCGTCGATCCCAACAAGTGCATCGGCTGCGGCCTGTGCACCACCAAGTGCGCGTTCGATGCCATCCACCTGGATCGCGATCGCCCCGAGTGCTCCACGATGGTCAAATACGAGCAAAAGCTCCCGAGCCTCGGCAAGTACGCGCTCAAGCGCGCCATCAAGATTAAATTTGGGAAGAAGTAATGAGGTTCCGCCGTTCTAACGAACGGCGGCACTGCCGACGCTGCGCGGCGCCCAGGTACCCCATCTTGCCCCTCAACTTCGGCGCCGCGGGCAAAAGCCCTGCGGACGCCTTGTTTCGGGGCAACCTGGGGCACCTGGATCGCCGCTCGCTGACGTTGAATTGACATCGCATCGACCTCTGTTGAAAGGTTTCTACCTTGCATGAATTGGGAATCGTTTACCACATCATTCGCGATGTCGAGAACGTGGCGCGCGCCAATGGCGTGCGCCACGTTTCGAGCGTCACGCTGCTGCTGGGCGAGGTCTCGGGCGTCGTTCCCGATCTACTACTCGACGCTTGGCGCTGGGCGGCAGATAAAAAGCCTATCACAGAGGGCGCGGAGCTTATTGTGGAGCCCGTCGAGGCCGTGACGCATTGCAAGGTGTGCGGCCGCGACTACGCGACGGTCGAGCACGGCAAGACCTGTCCCCATTGCGGTAGCGGCGAGACATACCTGCTGCAGGGCCAGGAGGTCATGATCAAGCAGATCGAGACCCCCGACGAGGAACCGGCAGACGCTGCCCCCGACGGCCCTTCCGACGTCCCCGACGCCGTCGATGCCGCCCACCCCCTCCACATCGTCTAGGATCCCCTATAAGTTGCGGTGAAATAGTTCCTAAATCCAGCCTTCTGGCTCTTAAACAAGAACTATTCCACCGCAACTTTTTTGAGTAGTTTCGTAGATCATAAGTCGCGCAAATAGTCAAGTCATACCTGTTTGAACAAAGTAGCGGCAGTACAAGCGCATTCGCGCTTGCCTAAAATCGATATTAATGAACAGTCTGCTTGTATCTGTAAAATGCGTGGCTTGATGAGCGACGCCTTGGCGGGTAATGAGTCAAAAAGCAGTAACGTAATCAACTTGTAACAAACTTAGACGTTTAAACAAATAATGCAACCTTTTACGAATTTAGCTATAATTCCACAAACCAAACAGGTATACTTCCTTCATGTCGTGTAGGAATTACGTAGACAAAAAGGAGGTTATGTGATGGTAAGTATTGTTCTTGCTAGCCACGGGGACTTGGCAGCTGGAATCAAGCAGACGGGCTCGATGGTCTTTGGCGATCAGCCGTCTGTGGCCGTGGTCTCGCTCGAGCCGAGCATGGGCCCCGACGACTTCCGTGCTAAGGTCGAGGAAGCAATCGCTTCCTTCGAGGACCAGGAGCAGGTGCTCTTCCTCGTTGATCTGTGGGGCGGCACGCCGTTCAACCAGATTAGCGGGCTCATCGAGGGCCATGATTCCTGGGCTATCGTCACCGGTGTCAACCTGCCTATGCTCATCGAGGCATATTCGCAGCGTTTTGATGCAAAGAACACTGCACATGCGATCGCAAAACATCTCGTGACTGAGGCAAAGGCTGGCGTGCGCGTCAAGCCCGAGTCTCTGGAGCCCGAGGAGAAGAAGCCGGCTGTGGCCGCCGCTGCTCCTGCAGGCGCCATCCCTCCGGGAACGGTCATCGGCGACGGGCACATCAAGATCGCCCACGTCCGTATCGACACCCGTCTGCTGCACGGTCAGGTGGCCACCACGTGGACCAAGCAGATCAACCCCAACCGCATCATCGTGGTTTCCGACGGCGTTGCTCACGACGAGCTCCGCAAGACCATGATCGAGCAGGCTGCCCCTCCGGGAGTCCATGCCAACGTCGTGCCTATCAAGAAGATGGCCGAGGTCGTCAAGGACACGCGTTTTGGTGACACCAAGGCCATGCTGCTCTTCGAGAACCCGCAGGATCTGCTCAAGGCCATCGAGGCCGGCGTCGACATCAAGGAAGTCAACATCGGTTCCATGGCTCACTCCAAGGGCAAGGTCGTCGTCACCAACGCCGTCGCTATGGGCGATGACGACGTTAAGACCCTCGAGGCCCTCAAGGCCAAGGGCGTCAAGTTCGAGGTCCGCAAGGTTCCTTCGGATGCCTCCGAGGATCTCGACGCCATGTTGAAGAAAGCTAAGGCCGAACTGGCCGCTCAAGCATAGTAAAGGAGGGTCCGATACATGTCTGCAATCACTATTCTGCTTGTTGCGATTGTCGCGTTGCTTGCCGGTATGGAAGGCATTCTGGATGAGTTCCAGTTCCATCAGCCGCTCGTGGCATGCACGCTTATCGGTCTCGTAACCGGTCACCTTCAGGAGGGCATCCTCCTGGGCGGTTCGCTCCAGATGATGGCCCTTGGCTGGGCTAACGTCGGCGCCGCCGTCGCGCCTGACGCCGCTCTGGCCTCGGTCGCTTCTTCGATCATCATGGTGCTCGCCCTCAACGGCGGCGCCACTGATTCGGCCAAGGCCGTTACCGCGGCCATCGCCGTCGCCGTCCCGCTGTCGGTCGCTGGTCTGTTCCTGACCATGATCTGCCGTACCATTGCTACCGCTATCGCTCACGCCATGGACGGTTGCGCCGAGAAGGGCGACTTCTCCGGCATCGAGCGCTGGCAGTACGCTGCCATCCTCATGCAGGGCCTTCGTATCGCCATCCCGGCAGTACTTCTGTGCGTCATCCCGGCCGAGGCTGTTACCAACGCGCTTAACGCTATGCCCGACTGGCTGTCCGGCGGCATGGCCGTCGGCGGCGGCATGGTCGCTTCCGTCGGTTACGCCATGGTCATCAACATGATGGCCACCAAGGAGACCTGGCCGTTCTTCATCCTCGGCTTTGTCCTTGCTGCCATCCCTCAGCTCACGCTGATCGCCCTTGGCCTCATCGGCATCTCCCTTGCCCTCATCTACCTTGGCCTTAAGGATCTGGCCAAGCAGGGTGGCGGCATGGGCGGTGGCTCCGGCGACCCGCTCGGCGACATTCTGAACGATTACGAGTAGGAGGGGAGTGATACATATGGCAGAGAACAAGATTCAGCTCACCAAGGCTGACCGCAAGAAGGTTTGCTTCCGTCATCAGTTCCTTCAGGGCTCGTGGAACTACGAGCGTATGCAGAACGGCGGCTGGTGCTTCGCAATGATCCCTGCGATCAAGAAGCTCTACACCAGCAAGGATGACCAGATTGCCGCTCTTAAGCGCCACCTGGAGTTCTATAACACCCACCCCTATGTTTCCGCCCCCGTCATTGGCGTTACCCTCGCCCTCGAGGAGGAGCGCGCCAACGGTGCTCCGATCGATGACGTCGCCATCCAGGGCGTCAAGGTCGGTATGATGGGCCCGCTCGCCGGCGTCGGTGACCCCGTCTTCTGGTTCACCCTTCGCCCGATTCTGGGCGCTCTGGGCGCTTCCCTGGCCATGTCCGGCAGCATCGTCGGTCCGCTGCTGTTCTTCTTCGCGTGGAACATCATCCGTTACGCTTTCCTGTGGTACACACAGGAGTTTGGCTACAAGGTCGGCTCCTCTATCGCCAAGGACCTCTCCGGCGGTCTGATGGGCAAGGTCACCGAGGGCGCTTCCATCCTGGGTATGTTCATCATCGGCGCCCTGGTCGAGCGCTGGGTGTCCATTTCCTTCACCCCGATCGTCTCCACGGTCAAGCAGTCTGCTGGCGCCTTTATCGACTGGGCTAGCCTGCCCTCCGGTTCCGAGGGTATCAAGGAAGCGCTGACGATGTACAACTCCGTCGGTGCTACCGCCCTTGATCAGATGAAGGTCACCACGCTCCAGGGTAACCTCGATCAGCTTATCCCCGGCCTTGCCGCCGTGTGCCTTACCCTGCTGGTCTGCAAGCTCCTCAAGAAGAAGGTTAGCCCGATCGTCATCATCCTGGCTCTCTTCGCCGTCGGCATCATCGGTCGCTTCTGCGGCTTCATGTAAGCACGCTTCGGCTTAAGACCGAGAGTTGCTAGGTAAGGGCTTTTGAGCCATTGAAACGGACCGCACCCGGTGGGTACACTGGATGCGGTCCGATTGTTTTTATTGGAGGGCGAGGCGCGTATGGCGCAATCTCAGAACAGCAAGGTCGATCTGGCAACGCCGGCAACCTGCCTGATGGGGCTTACCAGCCACGGTAACGTGATGGTGGGCAATAAGGCGTTCGAGTACTATAACGAGCGCAATCCCGAGGATTATATTCAAATCCCGTGGGACGAGGTCGACTATATTGCCGCCGAGGTTTTGCGCGGCACCAAGAAGATTACGCGTTTTGCCATCTTCACCAAGGACAACGGTCACTTTACGTTTTCGACGCGCGACGACAAAGAGACGCTTCGTGCGGTCCGCAAGTACGTTGACGAGGATAAACTCGTGCGTTCGCCCGACTTTATCGACGTGACCGCTAAGGGCGCCAAGAGCATCCCCTCCGTCATCAAAAACCTCTTCCACAAAGGCAACTAGTCTCCTCATAAGTTGCGGTGAAATAGTTCTTAAATACGGCTTTAGATGCTTCAGACAGGAACTATTCCACCGCAACTTCGAAGTCTAGTCATGCGACGTATGGCGATGCAGTAAATCTGCTACACTAGTACAGTATGCCTCCGTAGCTCAGGGGATAGAGCACCGCTCTCCTAAAGCGGGTGTCGACGGTTCGAATCCGCCCGGGGGCACCAGAGGAATATCGAGCCCGGTACCGCTACGGTGCCGGGCTCTTCTGGTCTAAAGGCCGGATTCGGACCGTCGACACCCGCGTCACCACTTTCCCCGCGGGGGGAGTTTTCGAATCCGCCCGGGGGCACCAGAGATTTGCCGAGCCCGGTACCACCACGGTGCCGGGCTCTTCTGGTTTAAAGGTATGCTGTGGTTTTCGCTGCTTCAGATAAAGCAAAGCGCCCGCTTGCCGGGGGAGCAAGCGGGCGCTTCTGAGCGAATATGTTTGCGGCGTTCGCTGCGCAGATAATAAGCAGCCGGCTAGTTGCTTGTACCGGAATCGTCGCCCGAATCGGAGCCAGAAACCGAAACCGTCAGCGTAATCGTGCTGTCGGTGGACTGCTTGCCAGTGGGGGAGACGCCCGTCACGGTGGCGTTTTCGTTGCCACTCACGGGGTTGCCGTTCTGATCGCAGAATGCGATGTTGTAGAATCCGGCGTTGTTGAGCGCGGTGACGGCGGCGGAGATGCTCTTGCCGTACAGGTTGCCCGGAACGCTGGCCTTGCCGGACTTCTTGGCGATGACGACGGTAATCGTGGCGCCGGGCTTCTGCTTACCGCTGGGGTTCCAGCTAATGACGGTGCCCTCGGTGACGGAATCGTTTTCCTGGTAGCTCACGTTGACGCCAAAACCGGCCATGTCGAGAGCGTTGCGTGCCTGGGCCTCGGTCATGTCGGTCAGATCGGGGACGGAGGTGGTGTCAGGACCGCTGGAGACCTTATACGAGATGGTCGTGCCCTTCTCGACTTCCTTGCCGGCATCAGTGCCCTGCTCAAAGACCTGGCCTTCGTCGGCCTCGTTGGCCTCCTCGGTTGCGTTGCCCTTCAGGCCCACGCTTGCCAGCGCGGCCTCGGCCTGGTCCTTGGTTAGGCCGACGAGCTGCGGAACCTCAACTTTCTCGGGGGGCTTGGGGCCCTTGGAGATCACCAGGTTAACCTTGGAGCCCTTGGGCTTCTTAGTGTTGCCGTTGGGGGTCTGCTCGGCAACCTTGCCCTCGTCGACATCGTCGTTATAGCTCTGGTCGACAGTTCCGACCTCAAGGCCGGCCTCCTTGATCAGCTCGATAGCGGTCTGCTGGTCCTTGTTAAGCACATCGGGCACCGTAACCTGCTCGCCCCCAAAGAGCCCGGTGGCGAAGGCCACCACAACGCCAACCACGGCGATTGCGGCGACTACGGCGGCGATAATCTTGTTCTTGTTGGACTTGGGCTGATCGACCTCGTAGGAACCGGTGGAACCCGAGACGGCGCTGCGGGGGTTGGTCTGTCCACTTACGCCCGATACGGGGCGAACCATAGCGCGTGTGGAGTCAGACAGCTCACGGGTCTTGGTGGCGCCCAGGTCGCCCGCGGCACCGATGATGCGCGTGGGCTCGGAGACGTTGACGGCGCGGCCGGACAGGTAGTTGTTGAGCACCTGGCGCAGCTCGTCTGCCGTCTGGAAGCGGTTCGACGGGTCCTTTTCCATGCACTTGAGGATGATGCGCTCCAGATCGGCGTCGACGCCGGAGTTGATCTGGCTCGGCGGAACCGGCAGTTCGTTTACCTGCTTGAGCGCAACCGAGATGGCGTCGTCGCCGTCAAAGGGGACGCGACCGGTGGCGCACTCGTACATGACGACACCCAGCGAGTAGATATCCGAAGTGGGACCGAGGTCCTGGCCGCGCGTTTGCTCGGGGCTTACGTAGTGGGCGGTGCCCAGTACATTGTTGTCCTGCGTGAGGTGGCTGTTCTTTGCGCGCGCGATGCCAAAGTCCATGACCTTGATGTTGCCGTCGGGCAGCACCATGATGTTTTGCGGCTTAATGTCGCGGTGGATGATCTCGTGCTTGTGGGCGACCGAAAGCGCAGAGCTGATCTGCGAGCCGATCTGGGCGACCTTCTTGGGGTCGAGGGCGCCGTGGCTCTTGATGCCGCTCTTAAGGTCGGTGCCGCGCAGGTACTCCATGACGATGTAATAGGTGTCGCCGTCCTTGCCCCAATCGTAGACGCCCACGATATAAGGGGAGGAGAGACCGGCTGCTGCCTGGGCCTCCTGCTTAAAGCGTGCGGCGAAGGTTGCGTCGCCGGCATACTGTGGCAGC
>CATZEP010000053.1 GCA_958418185.1 uncultured Collinsella sp. | reverse complement strand
CTTCCCGTCGGCCCCACGCAGGTGCCTATCGCGTGCTCCAGCGGTATCTTCGACCTCGCCTTTGGCGATCCCACCGTGCGCCCCGACATAGAGGCCGGCATCGCCGCCGTGCGTGAGGCACTCGACAACACCCCCACCACGCTCGAGCAGGGCAATGTAGGTGCCGGCACGGGTGCCACCGTCGGAAAGCTCATGGGGCCTGCCACCTGCATGAAAGCCGGCCTCGGAGCTGCCGCCGTGGCGCTCGGCCCCGTCAAGGTGGGCGCCGTGGTCTCGGTCAACGCCTGCGGCAACGTCGTCGACCCCTTCACCGGCGAGTGGGTGGCGGGCATGCGCGCCGCGGCCGATAGCGACCAGATCGTCGACATGGAGCTCGCCGCCTTTGCCGCCGCCGGATCTATGCAGATGCCGCTCGACCGCACCAACACCACCATCAGCTGCATCGTCACCAATGTGGAGCTCACTAAGGCCCAGGCCACCAAGGTGTCCCAAATGGCCGCAGACGCCTATGCGCACGCCATCCGCCCCACGCACACCACCAACGACGGCGACACCATCTACACCCTCGCCAGCGGCAAGTTGGGCGCCCAGGCTAGCGCCGCCGTTCCCCTAGACCTGCTGGGCATGCTCGCCGTAAGGGCCCTACAGACCGCCATCGTAAACGGAGCCAAAAGCGCCAAAACCTCCCACGGCATCCCCGGCGCCGCGAAGTAATCTCACTCGACCGTCGGTCGGAGGCGGGCGGGCATTACGTTTGCTGCTCTACAGTCCTATGCAAGACGAAGGCCACATTAAGTGGCCTTCTTTGCATGCGGAACTCGCGACAAACGTAATGCCCGCCCGTCTCCGACCGACTTCCAACCTAATTCTTTTCAGCCCAGGCCCCTGTGTACCGCGCGTCTAAGATCTTCAAAATTCAGCTGCCTGACAATCGATTCTTATAGCAGAGGCCCCTTGGCCTTTAGTTTGATACAAGTTCCGCACGAGCCGGAAAGCACTTAATGTGCTTTCCGTGCGAGCAGGACTGTTCGCAGTAGCAAACTAAAGGCCAAGGGGCCCAGTCAACCTATCAGCAGCGATTACTCAGCAGCTAGTTGAATTTGAAGATCTTTGAGGCAAGACGGTATAGGCCGAGTGTGGTTTTGTCTCCGGCCCGACCACGCAGGTTGGTGAAGAAGCCGACCACACCGTAGCGTGCACGACGATACATACGCTCGTCATAGGCTTTCAGATCACTCCACAACGTCTTCAGGCGCTCATCGGCACAATCCTCGTCGGAAAGCTTAGTAAGCACCGAGCAGATTGCCATCATCATGGTGAAATAGCCCATCATGTACGAGCGCAGACGCGATGACTCGACATCGCCGTACAGATGGAACGACTCCATCATGATGCGCGTCACGCGGAACTGCTGGTCCAGACGCTTGACCATCGTGGCCTCGTTGACGCTTTGGCCCTCACGGCCGATAAAGTAGCGATAGAGGTCGATGTCGGCGTAGTACATGGTCTTACAACGCGGCAGCGGCACGTAGGCGTAGATGTTGTCTACGTAGAACGTGTGCGGCGGCATAGGCAGATTGGACGCGCGCAGCACATCCGTGCGATAGCACAGGCTGTGCATGAGCAGATTCTGGTCCAGACGGAAATGACCAATCTGGTCCCAGGTAAAAATCTTTTTTCGCGGCAGGGCAAACTTGTAGCCAATAGCGGTATGCGTGCCCTCGTAAACCTTCTCGTACACATAGTTCGAGATAAAGAGGTCGACGCGCTGGTCGCGCTCCTCAAAACCGCGCAGGATCGAAAGCATAGTCGATAGGGCTGCGCCATCGAGCCAGTCGTCCGAGTCGACGACCTTGTAGTAGGTACCCTGCGCCTCGCGCAAGCCCGAGAGGACGGCAATGCCGTGGCCGCCGTTCTCCTGATGCACCGCGCGGATGATGCCGGGATAACGTGTCTCCCACTCGTCGGCCTTGGCTGCCGTCTCGTCCTTGGAACCGTCATCGACGATGATGATCTCGATATCGGTGGCGTAATTGCTCCCCTCCAAGATGGAGGTGATGCAATGGTCCATGTCCTTGGCGGCGTTATACGAGGGAATACCGAATGTTATGACTTTATGCATGGCAGGCGATAATCTCATCCGAAAGATCGAGGGCAGAGTTGGTCACGGCATCCATATCGTAGTAACGATACTCGGCCAGGCGACCCACCGGGTGGAAGTTCGTCAGGTTTTGGACGCGCTCAAGATAGCGCTCGTAGAGCTCGCGGTTCTCGGGCTCCAGAATGGCGTAATAGGGCGTCTCGCCCGAGCCAGGCGTATAGGCCTTGGAATACTCCTTCATGATGGTGGTCTTGCCGGGCAGGACCTGACCAGTCATGTTCTTGAACTCGGTGATGCGCGTGTAATCCTCGCTCGTGGTGTAGTTGACGGTGCCCACGGGCTGGAACTGGTCCATATCGAGCGTCTCGAACTTCATGTCGAGCGTACGGTACGGCAGAGCGCCCAGGTCGAGGTTGAACAGCTCGTCGAGCGGACCGGTGTAGACGATCTCGCCGCCATAGACCTTGCCGTCGATCTTGACGGTGGTCTCGTCGATCTCGAAGAGGTCGCGGGCGTCCACGTCGCAGAACACATCAATCAGATCGTGGTCGAGCATGTGCTCGAACAGCGCGGTATAGCCGTCCTGCGGCATGCCCTGGAAGGGAGCCTGCGGGAAGTAGCGGTCATCGTCGCCCACAAAGACGGGAACGCGGCCGGTGATCGAAGGATCGATCTGGTCGGGCGTCTGGCCCCACTGCTTCATGGTGTAATGCAAAAAGACGTTCTCGTAGACGTAATCGGCGACCTCGGCAAGATCCGGGTCGTTCTTCTTGCGCAGCTCCATGATGGGCACCTTGACGTCCTTGCCAAAGGTCTCCACGAGCTTCTGATACAGCTCCTCGCCACGCTCATCGCCAAAGGCGAGCTTGAGGCTCGCGTGGTTAAAGGGCACGGGCATAAGGGTGCCGTTGATATTGGCAAGCACCTTGTGCTGGTAGTCCGTCCACTTGGTAAAGCGCGACAGGAAATTGTGGACGCGCTCATTAAAGGTATGGTAGATGTGCGGACCATACTCGTGGACCAGGATCCCGGCCTCATCAGCGCAGTCGTAGGCGTTGCCCGCAATGTGGCTACGGCGCTCCAGAACGGCAACGCGATAGCCGATGGTCTCGGCGAGACGGCGGGCACAAACGGCACCGGCATATCCGGCACCGACGACAATCATGTCGTATGCGCCGGCGTTAAAGCCTTCAGGCAGGCCTGAGGTAATCTGCATCGATACTCCTTGTCAAAAGCCACGGGCTCGTTAGCTGGGCTTTTCTCGAACATTCTTCGAGACATATTTATCAGAGCGATTATAGCGCTAATGCGTCCTATAATGAGCTTGCCACACAAGGAAAGCTCAAGCACCGCGGCGTACATAATTGAAAGGTAAACCCGCTAGCAGCGGGTTTATTCGTGAGCAGCCGGGCGCCTGGAGCTTAGCGAAACGCTTGTAAGGAGTAACATGAGTGATTTCCTAAACCGTATGAAGTCTGCCGCCAAGGCCGACCTTAAGACGATCGTCCTGCCCGAGGGCGAGGATCCGCGCACCATCGTCGCGGCCACCAAGATCATCGAGGAGGGCCTGGCAAAGATCGTCATCCTGGGTAACCCCGACGAGATCGACGTTCCCGGCGCTACCGTCATCGATCCGCGCAATGCCGAGAAGCACGAGGAGTACGCGCAGAAGTTTGCCGAGCTCCGCGCCAAGAAGGGCGTCACCATCGAGCAGGCGCGCGCCCAGGTGATGGACGCTACCTACTTTGGCACCATGATGGTCAAGATGGGCGACGCCGACGGGCTGGTCTCCGGCGCCTGCCACTCCACCGCCGACACGCTGCGCCCCGCGCTGCAGATCCTCAAGACCGCCCCGGGCACCAAGCTGGTCTCGGCCTTCTTCGTGATGTGCACCGACACCCCGCAGTTCGGCACCGACGGCACGCTGATCTTCGCCGACTGCGGTCTCAACATCAACCCGTCCTCCGATGAGCTCTCCGAGATCGCCATCGCCTCCGCTCACTCCTGGTCCACCTTCATGGGCAACGTCGAGCCGCACGTGGCCATGCTCTCCTACTCCACCATGGGCTCCGCCGGCGGCGAGGTCGCCAAGAAGGTCCAGGAGGCCGTGAAGTTCTGCAAGGAGAAGGCTCCCGAGCTCGCCATCGATGGCGACCTGCAGCTCGACGCCGCCATCGTTCCCACCGTCGCCCAGCTCAAGGCTCCCGGCTCCTCCGTTGCCGGCAAGGCCAACGTGCTCGTGTTCCCCGACCTCGAGGCCGGCAACATCGGCTACAAGCTGGTCCAGCGCTTCGCCGGCGCCGACGCTTACGGCCCCATCCTGCAGGGCATCGCCAAGCCGGTTAACGACCTTTCGCGCGGTTGCTCTGCCGACGACATCGTGGGTGTCGTGGCCATCACCGCCGTCCAGGCTCAGATGGCCGAGTAGCGTACGCACTCGCCCGAAGGCCGTACGGGCTAACCCCTGAAAACGTCCTCGACCAATGAAACGCCCCCGTTCTGCTCCTTCGGAGCTACGAACGGGGGCGTTTCTGGTCTGCGGATTGTTTTCAGGGGTTAGCCCGTACGGCCTTCTACCGCCAGTAGCAATCAGGGCATCTGGGGTGAACGGCGGCTTGGCTACGAGCTGGAGCTGAGGATCTGAATGATTGGATGCCGTTGTTGGGAGCGCAGGCGTTGCTGGCCATGGTCACTTTGGGACCGAAATGTTGGCTGAAGTTCGGTGTCTAACCCACCGGAAAGTGTGTCCCGGTTTGGAGGCGGATTGTGGGATGTAGCTTCCGCTTGGGGGCTGTTTGGGAAACTGCGGGACGGAATTTTGCTTTATTGTGGGCCGCACTTTCCGCAACCAGCCCCAAGCGGAAAGCGTGTCCCAGAATTAACGCTCGGAATGGAACAGAGTTTCCGCCGTTAATCCAGCTGCCAGCAAAAAGGCCTCCGTAGCTGTTGCGCTGGAGTCCTTTCGTTTACATGCAAACGAGCGCGTTAGTTGTTCTTGGTCAGGCGCTCTACGTCGTGGGCGATCATGTATTCCTCGTCGGTGGGGATGACCATGACCGTGACGGAGGAACCGGCGGCGCTGATGACCTGTGGACCGTTGCCCACGGCCTCGCGGTTCTTGTTGTTGTCGATGCGCACGCCCAGCCACTCGAAGCAGTCACAGAAAGCCTTGCGGATCGACCAGTCGTTCTCGCCGATGCCGGCGGTAAAGGTGATGGTGTCCACGCCCGCCATGGAAGCGATCATGGAACCGGCCTGCTGCATGGCCTTGTAGGCGAACATATCGAAGGCGAGCAGGCAGCGCTCGTCACCCTCGGAGGCGCGCGTACGGATGTCGCGGGCATCGTTGGAGATGCCCGAGATGGCAAGCAGACCGGACTGCTTGTTCATCATGTCGTCGACTTCCTGGTAACTGTAGCCGCCCTCGCGCTGCAGGTAGCACACGGTGGCCGGGTCGATGGAACCGCAACGGGTGCCCATCATCAGGCCGTCAAGCGGCGTGAGGCCCATCGTGGTATCGCGGCACACACCGTCCTCAATGGCGGCAAGCGAAGCACCGTTGCCCAGATGGCACGAAAGCAGGCGATGGCAGCGCGAGCCCAGGATTTCCTTGGCCATCATCCACTCGTAACGGTGGCTCGTACCGTGCGCGCCGTACTTGCGCACATGGTACTTGTCGCACACGTCCTTGGGCAGGGCGTAGGTGTAGGCGACCTCGGGCATGGTCATGTGGAACGAGGTGTCGAAGACGGCCACGTTGGGCAGCTCCGGATACTTCTCGCGGCAATATTCGATTGCCGCCGCCTCGCCGTAATTGTGCAGCGGAGCGAGCGGGGCCACCTCAAGGATCTTAGCCATGACCTCGTCGTCAACGACTGCGGAATCATCGAAGTGCCAGCCGCCCTGAACGATACGATGCCCAATGCCATCGATCGTAAAGTCGGTCTTCTCGAGCTCCTCGAGCACGCGCGCAATGGCGCTGCGATGATCGGGAAAAGGAATCTCCTCGGTCTGCTTGGCACCACCGTTCTCGGAGTGGCCAAAGATGCCCATGTCCGATCCGATACGCTCACAGTTGCCCTTGGCGAAAACCTCGCGGGTATCGGTATCCAAAAGCTGATATTTAAGGCTCGAGCTGCCGGCGTTGACAACAAGTACGTTCATGAGACTCCTTTGTGATTACAGTACGGTCGGCAAACCTATAAGGCGGCCGTACCCTTAATAAGAAGTTATCAGAATTCAATAAATATCTATTAATCTCTTCGCCCAAAGAGCATAAAAGGGGGCTGAACGGCACAATGCCATCCAGTCCCCTCCCCTTGTATCAATTACTTGCCGCTGACGATGCGCTCGACGTCGGAGGCGATCATGAACTCCTCATCCGTGGGGATGACGAAGATCTTGACCTTGGAATCCTTGGCGGACAGGCACCAAGCGCCGTCGCCGCGCAGGGCGTTGCGGGCATGGTCCATCTTGACGCCCATAAAGGCCAGACGGTCGGCCACGCCAGCGCGGACAGCCGGAGCGTGCTCGCCGATGCCGGCGGTAAAGACCAGGGTGTCCATGCCGCACATGGAAGTGGCCATCTCGGCGGCCTTGGCGGCAATCTTGTAGACGAACATATCGAAGGCGAGCTGAGCCTCGTGGTCACCGGCAGCGGCGAGCTCCTCGACGTTGCGGCAGTCGTTGGTCTTGCCACCGGTCACAGCCAAAAGGCCGGACTTCTTGTTCATCATCTCGTCGACCTCGTCGAAGGTGTAGCCGCCCTCGCGCTGCAGGTAACACACGGTAGCCGGGTCGATGGAGCCGCAGCGGGTGCCCATCATGACGCCGTCGAGCGGGGTGAGGCCCATGGTGGTGTCCATGCACTTGCCGTCCTCGATAGCGCACAGGGAAGCGCCGGAGCCGATGTGGCACACGACGACCTTGCGGGCCTCGCCGTTGGTCATCTCGGCGACCTTCTTGGAAATGTAACGGTAGCTGGTGCCGTGGGCGCCGTACTTACGGATGTGCAGCTTGTCGCAGACGTCCTTGGGCAGGGCGTAAGTCTTGGCGACCTCGGGCATGTTGAAGTGGAAAGCGGTGTCGTAGACCGTGACGTTGGGCAGGTCGGGATACTGCTCCAGGCAGTACTCGATAACGTTGGCCTCGGGGTTATTGTGCAGCGGGGCGAGCGGAGCGACCTCGCGGATCTTGGCGAGGACGTCCTCGTCGACGAGGGAGGAGTCGCCAAAGTACCAACCACCCTGAACGATACGGTGGCCGATGCCCTCGATCTTGACGCCGTTGGCCTCGAGGTCCTTCAGGACGACCTCGATGGCGACCTTGTGGTCGGGGAACTCGATGTTCTCGGTCACCTTCTTGGAACCGTTGGCAGCATGGGTGAAGGTACCGCCGGTAAAGCAGACGCGCTCGCAGGAGCCCTTTGCGGACACCTTGTGGGACTTGGTATCGATGACCTGATACTTAAGGGTCGAAGATCCTGCGTTGACGACCAGAACGTTCATGTGTCTCCCTACTAACAGGCGGTGTGGCGCCGCCAGGTTACATACGCTTCAATAATAAACCCAAACGCCCTCGCGCTCGGGTTTATTGCGTTGATATATAAGTTATCGGTGCCCAAATACTCACGGCCTTTGACTTGTAAGACGAAATAGCGCGGGGATATACACCAAAGAAGATATCCCGAGCGCTACAAGCAATATGACTCGAATACCCGCGATGCTGCTCAACACAGCATTGAACAGATAGAAAAGGATGGCACCCACCGCCACCATCTGGCTTTGGACCGAAATCAGTGAACAGCGCATCGAAGAATCGACAGCATTTTGAAAAATTGAGTATTTAATTGGAGCAAAGGGGGTGCGGACGATTTCTTGGACCGCGCCTAGGCGTATCCAAGCTTCCTGCGGTACTCCATCGGGCTGAGCCACCCGAGGGACTTCTTTATCCGCCCCTCGCGATAATACACGAGGTAGGCCTCGAGCCTGCCCATGAACTCCCCGGCCGTCACGCCCTCCCAGTCCCTGTAGCGGAAGAACTCGTTCTTGAGACGGCCGAAGAAGCCCTCGCAGGCCGAGTTGTCCGGGCTGCAGCCCTTCGCGGACATGCTCCTGACCAGCCCGTTCTCCTCGCAGATCCCGATCCACTCCGGCCAGCGGTAGTGGCCGCCGCGGTCCGAGTGGATCGTCGTGCGGGCGCCCGCCGGCCTGGCCGCGCAGGCCTTGAGCAGGCTCGAGTTCGCGAGGCGCTTGTCGGGGTGCAGCCCGATCGACCAGGCGACGGGCATCCCGTCGAAGCAGTCGATGACCGGGCTCAGGTAGACCTTCTCGCCGCCCGGGAGCCTGAACTCGGTGATGTCGGTGAGCCACAGCCGGTTGGGCTCGTCGGCGTGGAAATTCCTGTTCACGAGGTTCTCCGGCGCCTTGGAGACCTCGCCGGCGTAGGAGCTGTAGCCCCGGGCGCGCCTCCTGTTGTAGACGACCTCGAGGCCCTCCTCGCGCATCACGCGGGCCACGCGCTTCTCGCTGGCGCGGACGCCCTCGCGGCGCAGGCGCGCCCAGACGGTGCGGTACCCCCAGCACCCCG
>CATZEP010000052.1 GCA_958418185.1 uncultured Collinsella sp. | reverse complement strand
GTTGAGGGATTTGACATCGGAGAGCCCACTCAAGCCGAGCGAGCGGACCAGCGCCGTCCCTACATCTAAGGCCTCATCTTCATCGATACGTCCACCCGATGGCGGACGAACGACTGTCCCATTCGATGCATCCATAAAGGCCTTATAGTCGTGCACACGGGGAAAGGCAAGACGAACGAGCGCCAAATCGACCGTTGCGATTTTTGGATCGCGTTCAACATAATCTAGGTGGCTGCTCCATCGATACGCGCCGTATGGACAAACCCCGGCCTTTTGCGGATTGAAATGAACATATCGAATAGCGTCGAGAAGGTATTCCTCACTCGAAATAGGGGCGCTTGAAAACCTATCCTGAAAAACATGGCCAACATGTCCGTGGCGACGGTTATACCAAGTTGCGTAGCAAGACATGACAAGATGCATGGCATCGCTCACGTTGTCGCCAGGATCGCTCATGACAAGATGAACGTGGTTGCCCATCAGGCACCAAGCAATTAATGTAATGTTGAATCTCGTTATCGAGGTCCGGACAAGCGACAGTAGCCGCCTTCTGTCCTTATCATCTTCAAACAGAAGCTGCTTGCCGTTGCCTCTCATCGTAATGTGATACAGGCCAATCTGTGATTTCTGCCGCGGTTTTCTCGACATGGGCATCTCCTTGCTCTCATGCCAAAAATAACCCCGAGCCGCACGCAAAGCGGTGAGAATCTACTCGCCGATTAAACCGTCCACCTGCCGAAATGTTAGCTATTGCATGGCGGAAATATGCTTAGATACCGTTAGACAACGAACGAGCGACCAACAAGCCAAAACCACCACGAAGGTGCCTGTCCCCTTTGTGGTGGTTTTTCGTTTGCGAGAGGTTTAGGGGCGAACCTGACCGGTGCCGCGGAGCTTGTATTTGTAGGTGGTGAGGGCCTCGGCGGCGAAGGGGCCGCGGGCGTGGAGCTTTTGGGTCGAGATGCCGATCTCGGCACCCAGGCCAAACTCGCCGCCGTCGGTGAAGCGCGTGCTGGCGTTGGCGTACACGGCCGAGGCATCGACCGCATCCAGGAAGCGCTCGCAAG
Organism: uncultured Collinsella sp.; assembly: GCA_958418185.1. Taxonomy (GTDB): domain Bacteria; phylum Actinomycetota; class Coriobacteriia; order Coriobacteriales; family Coriobacteriaceae; genus Collinsella. The sequence goes on along the minus strand of CATZEP010000052.1, from coordinate 7,780 downwards.
CATCCGCGTCCTCGGCAACGATGGCCTCGGAGTGCATCGTGCCGTAGCGGTTGATGTGTGCGATGGCCTCGTCCTCGTTTGCCACGACCTTCACGCTCATCTCGAGAGCCAGGTACTCGCGACCCCAGTCCTCCTCAGTCGCGGCGACGTAGTCATCACCCTCGGCAAGACCGGAATCGGCGCATGTGGCGCACGTGGCCTCGTCGCCGTGAATGAGCACGCCGTGGTCGTGCAGCACAGCCACAGCCGCGGGCAAAAACGCGTCGGCCACGGCGCGGTCGACCAGCAGCGACTCGGCGGCATTGCACACGCCCACGCGCTGGGTCTTGGCATTGACGATAATGTTGAGCGCTTTATCGAAGTCGGCCGACTCATGCACGTAGATGTGGCAGTTGCCCGTGCCCGTCTCGATCACCGGAACGAGCGACTCGCGCACGCAGCGCTGAATCAGGCCCGCACCGCCACGCGGAATGAGCACATCGACGATGCCGCGGAGCTTCATGAGCTCGCCGGTGGCCTCGCGGTCGGTAGACTCGATCATCGACACGGCCTCGCGCGGGAAGCCTTGGGCTTCAAGCGCATCGGCCAGCAGCTCGGCAATCATGGCGCACGAGTGATAGGCCAGCGAACCGCCGCGCAGGATGCAGGCGTTGCCGGTGCGGATGCAGATGCCAGCAGCGTCGGCCGTCACGTTGGGGCGCGCCTCGTAGACCATGGCGACCAGGCCCAGCGGCACACTCACGCGCGTAAGGTCCACACCGCTTGCAAGCACGCGGTGATCGAGCACGCGGCCGACGGGATCGGGCAACTCAGCGAGCTTCTCCAGGCCGGCGGCCATGCCCTCAACGCGCTCGGGCGTCAGCAGCAGGCGGTCGAGGAGCCCCGCCGAGGTGCCCGCATCTCGCGCGGCAGACATATCGAGCTCGTTGGCGGCAATGATGCAATCGACACCATCGCGCAGCGCCGCGGCCATGGCGCGCACGGCCTCCTGGCGCTGGGCATCGCTCGCCGTGGCAAGCGCGGCAGAAGCGGCCTTGGCCTCGACGGCAAGATCGTGAACGTACGTGGCTATATCGACCGACATGGACGGCCCTTTCTCTTAGATGTTTGCCAACCATGGTAGCCGATTTATGCGCATCCTCGCCGACGGCGGTAGAATTGGTCAACCCGAAACACCGCAACGAATGGAAGCATTACATGGCGCTCATCACTTCATACCACGTCCCCGGCCTGTATGTCGAGGACCACAGCATCGATGTCCCCCTTGACTGGCGCGGCCTTGAGCCAATGCTTTTGGCCGTCGGCAGCACCATGCGCCGCGGCGCCATGCCGGCGCCCATCGCCGGCGCGCCCGAGAGCATCAAGCTTTTCTACCGCGTGGTTTGCGCACCCGACCGCATCAACGATGATTTACCGCTGCTCCTCTTTTTGCAGGGCGGCCCCGGCGGCGAAAGCCCGCGTCCGCTGTCGCCCACCAGCGATGGCTGGATCGAGGAAGCCGTCAAGCACTTCCGCATCGTCCTGCCCGACCAGCGCGGCACCGGACGCAGCAGCTGCGTAGACGGGCGCACGATTGCCGCACTGGGCGAGTGCGCGACGGCAGCCGGCTCCGATGCCGCACGCTCGCAGGCGGACTTCCTCAAGCGTCACCTCGCCAGCTCCATCGTGCGCGATTTTGAGTACCTGCGCCTGGTGGGCTTTGGCGGCAAGCCATGGGTCACACTCGGGCAGAGCTACGGCGGCTTTTTGACGTTGAGCTATCTGTCGCTCTTCCCCGAGGGCGTGGCGGCAAGCTTTACCTGCGGCGGCATTCCGCACGTGCCGGCGAGCGCCAGCGAGGTCTACGCACACACCTTCCCGCGCATGGCAGCAAAGACGCAGCAGTACTACGACCGCTACCCCGCCGATGTCGAGCGCGTGGCGGCGCTGGCCGATGCGATCGAGGAGCAAAAGCCCGCACTGCCCGACGGCTCGCCGATGACGGTCGAGCGCCTGCAGCTCATGGGAAGCGACTTTGGTATGAAGCCGAGCTTTGAGCGCATGCACTGGATTATCGACCATGCTTTTGTTGACGGCGACGGCACGCTGAGCTGCGGAACGTCGGTATCAGACAGCTTTTTGATGCGCGCCTTCGAGCGCACCAACACGCGCACAAACCCGCTGTACTGGACGCTGCAGGAGTTCATCTACGCCGACGGCGACACCATGCCCATTCGCTGGGCCGCGGCAGAAGAGAAGGCACACCGTGCCGAGTTCGACACCCTCGCGCGCCCGCTCATGTTTACCGGCGAGGCCATGTTCCCGTGGATGTTTGAGCAGATGCCCGAACTCAAGCCCTTCAAGCCCGACATGGACCTGCTGATGGAAGAAAAGAGCTGGGACAAGATCTACGATCCGCAGCGCCTAGCATGCAACGAAGTGCCGCTCCAGGCCGCCGTGTACTTCGATGACATGTACGTGGACTCGGGCATGCAGCTCGACGCGGTCAGCCGCGTGGGCGACTGGCATGTCTGGGTGACGAACGAGTTCGAGCACGACGGCTTGCACGGCAGCGTGGTATTCAAGCACCTCTTCGACGAAGCCCTCAACCGCGGAGACCTGCGCCGGATCTTCTAGCAAAGGAATGTCCCCAAGTGCCGGACAAGTACCGGCAATGACGATGCCGCAGGTAGAGGACGGAAAGCGAAAACGCCCCTAAGCGAGCAAAGTGACGTGAAAGAGGAGGACATTGACCTTTTGGTCATGCCCGACGATTGAACGTCAGATTGCCGCTTAGGGGCGTTTGCAGCGTCAATTGGTTAGGCGAAGACGATTAAATTATCTCGGTGAATCGCAGGCTTCTCGGCCAGGTTTGCGAGCAGGCGGTTGCTGGCGATCTGGTCCTGGCGGCGGCCGGCAGCAAGTTCCAACACGTCCGAATCGGCCTCGGCGATACCGCGCGCGACAACCATGCCGCTCGGGTCGCACACGTCGAGCACATCACCCTCGGCAAACTCGCCATCGACCTCACGAATACCAACCGCAAGCAGGGACGACCCGTGGCCGACCAGAGCTTTCGCGGCACCGTCATCGACCGTCACCGAGCCGTGGGCCTTGTCGCCCAGCGCAATCCACAGCTTGCGGGGCGCAATATCCAGGCGCTCAGCCGGCGGGTCGAACAGCGTGCCCACGCTCTCGCCGCGGGCAAGGCGCACGAGCGCATCGGGCTCCTCGCCCGAGCAAATCACGCTCTGAATGCCCGCCGTCATCAGAATGCGGCTCGCGCGGATCTTAGTGATCATGCCGCCCGTGCCCACCGAGGTCGAAGAATCGCCCGCCGAGGCGATGATCTTGGCATCGATCTTATGCACGACAGGGACAAACTCGGCCGTGGGGTCCTCATGCGGATTGGCGGTGTAGAGGCCGTCGATGTCGGACAGCGTCACGCACAGGTCGGCGGAAACCAGGCAGCTCACGAGCGCCGCCAGCGTGTCGTTGTCGCCGAACTTGATCTCATCGACGGTGACGGTGTCGTTCTCGTTGACGACCGGCACCACGCCCAGCTCCACCAGACGCAGCAGGGCGTCGCGCGCGTGCAGATAGGACGTGCGACGCGCCGTGTCGTGACGTGTGAGCAGCACGAGCGAGGTGAGCAGATCACGTGCATGGAACTCCTCGTCGTAGGCCGACGAGATGATGCACTGACCGGCCGAGGCGCAGGCCTGCAGGCTCGGCAGGTCACCGACCGGTTTGCGGTCGAAGCCCAGCACGGGATAGCCACAGGCGATGGCGCCCGAACTCACCACGACCAGACGCCAGCCGAGCTTGCGCAGGACAGCAGCCTGATCGGCCAGCCCGCCGATAAAGGCGCGGTTAACCTTGCCATCGGCGCCCACCACCGTGGACGAGCCGATCTTTACCACCATCGTTTTATAAGAAGTCGTCATACGTCAAACCAATCGAATGCTGAGCAAGCGAGCGAACGGGTGAGCGAGAATATAGTCCGCTTTCCTCCGTCGCATGCGGATCATTTTGCCCAGGGGAAAGCCGATGCCGCGGCCATGTTCTTGCGCACGAGCTCGTCGCGCACCTGGGCCAGGCCCTGTTCCATACCCACCACGTAGGTCTGCGGATACAGGAAGCGCTTAAAAGCCGCGTCCAGATGATCGAGCGCCCAAGCACAGCGCTCGCGCGCGTCCTCGATGCTCTCACGCGGAGCCACCGCACTGCCATCGCGCACGATCGGCACCAGCAGCTCGCGATACTCAAGCTCCGACACATCGGTTACCAGGGCGGCATCGTTCACGGCCACGAGGGTATTGCCGCGCGCGGCGCCCTCCCCCGCCAGATGGTCCTCGTCATAGATCATGTCGCAGACCGGGCCGCCAAAGCCGTCGTAATAGCGGCGCACTCGCTGCACGCCCGGAATCGTGCGCTTGTAGGGCTGCTCGGAGAGCTTCACCACCGGCGTCCACGGGTCCGCATCGCTCGCACGACGGGCGGAAAGCTTGTACACGCCGCCCAGCGCCGGCTGATCGTAGCAGGTCGCGAGCTTGGTGCCCACGCCAAAGCTGTCGATGGGCGCGCCCTGGTCGAGCAGCGACTGAATCGTGTACTCGTCCAGGTCGTTGGACACCGAGATTCCCACATAAGGTAGGCCCTCGGCATCGAAACGACCGCGGACATACTTGGAGAGCTTGGCCAGGTCGCCCGAGTCAATGCGAATAGCCGACAGGCGCTCGCCCGCCGCCTCCATCTCCTTGGCAACCGTAATGGCGTGCTCGCAGCCCTCGCGCACATCGTAGGTGTCGATGAGCAGCGTGCAATTCTTGGGGCTCGACTTGGCAAAGGCGCGGAAGGCCTCGAGCTCGGAGTCAAAGCTCATCACCCAGCTGTGCGCGTGTGTGCCAAAGACGGGGATACCGTAACGGCGCCCGGCAAGGACGTTAGACGTGGACGAGCAGCCGGCCACATAGCTTGCGCGGGCGACGGCCAGACCGCCATCGGGACCCTGGGCGCGGCGCAGGCCAAACTCGGCGACGGGACGGCCATCCGCCGCCAACACCACGCGCGCCGTCTTGGTGGCGACGAGCGTCTGGAAGCCGACGATGTTGAGCAGCGCCGTCTCGAGCAGCTGGCACTCCAGCGCCGGACCGGTAACGCGCACCATGGGCTCGCGCGGAAAAACGAGCTCGCCCTCGGGCACGGCGTCAATGTTCACGTGCGCGCGGAAGTTGCGCAGGTAGTCGAGAAATGCGGGTTTAAACATCGCACCGCCGGCGGGAGCCTGAAGCGAGGCTAGGTACTCGATATCCTCGGACGTAAAACGTAGATTCTCGACGAGCTCGGGAAGCTCGGCGGTGCCGCACATAACGGCGTACGCGCTACCAAACGGATGGTCGCGGTAAAACGCCGTAAAACAACCTTGCTCATTGGCTTTACCGCTCTCCCACAGGCCCTGGGCCATAGTGAGCTCGTACAGATCGGTGAGCATTGCGATGTCGGTGGGATGCGAGATGTCGGTCAAAGCCATGGGGCGACCTTTCGAATATGTTGTACAGAGGTTGAGGGTTGGGCGGTGCGGAATACGCGAGCGGGGCGCCGGGTGCGGTTCGGTTAGTGCAGCCCCATGCTGCCCGTGATCGTGTAGCCCATAAAGACGATAAACCCAATCAGGGCGAGCGCGATGATGAGCTTTTGAGCCGGCGGCATGCCGGGGATATCGTCCTCGTCCACAGGCTCTTTAGAGGTGACCATGCGCTGGGCAAACGTCATCTCGTCACGGCTCGGCTTAGAATCGACGGGCTTGGGACGAGCGACTTTTTTAGGCTGAGGTTTGGACGCGGCGGGCGCCGGCTCGGATGCGGCCTTGGCAGCGGCCTCATCGGCCTTCGCACGCTCGGCGCGCAGGGCGACTAGCTCCTCACGCTCGCGACGAGCCTTTTCCTGCTCCTCGCGGCGGGCCTTCTCGGCGCGGAGCTCTTCCAACTCGGCGCGCTCCTCGTCAGACAATGGTTGGGACTCAAGCTCGGCCATAGTGCAGCCCTTTCTTTTAAAAAAAGCCGCCGACACAATGTCAGCGGCTTATCAAATCCAAGGGTGGAGACGAAGGGAGTCGAACCCTCGGCCTCTGCCATGCGACGGCAGCGCTCTCCCAACTGAGCTACGTCCCCAGGACAAGTTGATATTTTACCTACGGCTCGCCAACTGTCAACGCCCATTACCCAGTCTTTTTGGGACGGGGCTATTTTGACTACTTTTCGAGCAGGCAATCCTCTCGATGATTTTTTAATCCCCGTCCCAGAAAAATCATCGGCGAACGCGTTGCTTTGCGCTGGTAAGGACGCCGGTGGTGTCAAACGCTGGGGTGAAGCTCTCGTCTACCGCGCCGCCCTCTTGCCAGAACATCGTTGTAAAGCCCAGGTCGTCGGCATGGTCGAGCACCTGCTCGTACTCATCGCGCGTCACGGCTCGTGCCAGGTCGCCGCCCTGCTCGCACATGAGCGCATTGGGCGTGTACTGGTTCATGACCGAGATCGGCACATCGCCCACCGTCTGCCACACAAGGTCCAGTACGCGACACGAATCGTCCGCATGCCCCGGCAGCACCAGGTGACGCACGATCATGCCGCGCTTCATGAGCCCGTCCTCGTCCACCAGCTCTCCCCCGCGGCGTTCGATCTCGCGTGCCATTTGCGCCAAGCCCGACACGGCCACACGCGGGTAGTCCTTAATGTGGGAGAGCGACTGCGCAAGCCCCGCATCGGCATATTTAAAGTCGGTAAGCCACACGTCGACCAAATCGCCGAGCGCCGCCACGGCACTCGCGCGCTCATAACCGCTCGTGTTGTAGACGATTGGGATGGACAGCCCGCGCGCCCGTGCCGCGGCAATCGCAGCCGGCAGCAGGTGCGCGTAGTGTGTCGCCGTCACCAGGTTAATATTGTTCGCACCCTGGTCCTGCAGCTCCAACATAATCTCGACCAGGCGCTCGGGCGAAATCTCAAGCCCGAAATTGCCCGTCGAGATCTCGTGGTTCTGACAATAGACGCATTTGAGCGAGCAGCCGCTAAAGAAGATCGTGCCCGAACCGGCCTCGCCCGAGATAGGCGGCTCCTCCCACATATGAAGCGCCGCGCGGGCCACCTTGAGCGTGTCGTTAGCACCGCATGCGCCGCGCGCACCCTCATCGCGCGCCGCACCGCAACGGCGCGGACACAAATGGCAGGCGGGCGAAAAAAGTTCGGTCAACGACGTCGGCATAAAAACATGCTCCAAAACAACGATTCAGCAGCTCAAGCGCAAAAGGACCAACCGCACGGACGGCTCAAGCCCAAGGTGCCGTAATCGTCCGACACGATTTTTGTAATGTCAAGACTGGAATCCACAAAGTGCCGCTTTATGATGTAGGTATTCCGCCCCCCGCGGAGCAACTGGGTGAACCGTCGCGTTTATTTAGGGAGCCCACACAGTCGTACGTAGTACAGGTATCCTTCGTTGTTAAGGACGCTGGAACGGTCGATGAGGGCACCCACCTGTTTTAGGTGGGTTCATTTTCGTAACGTGGGGGGTGGTTTTCTTTTGTCGAAAATCGCCATTGCAAATCCCGCCAAGACCCCTAAAAGGCACCAAGCAGAACCCCACCATCACTCGAATATCTGGTAAGCACGTGATTATCGCCCCGTGTAATTCCTCACACCCTCCTTGGTCGAGTATCATGGGTCAGCTATACCCTTTGCGGCGTGGCATCATTTGACCTTTTCCTTCGACGCTTGGCGGTTTATCGATTCATGGCTTCCTC
>CATZEP010000051.1 GCA_958418185.1 uncultured Collinsella sp. | reverse complement strand
CATCGCGAGCATTACGCAGCATCTCGATGACAATGTCCTCTACATGCTGAATGTCATGCTTGGCCTGACGGCGCTCGGCCTCCGAAACGCGGAGGCGGACATACCCCTCGCCAAGGTTTTCCTCGACGCGAAGGTTGCCCTCCCCCGACATCGACGCGATAAATGAGATGAGCTCGTTCGCGTCGTTCATGTTATTTAGCGATATCGACGGCACGGCTCTCGCGAATCACGACAACGCGCACCTGACCGGGATACTCCATCTCTTCCTCGATCTGATGGGCGATATCGTGCGCAAGCACTGTGGACTGGGCATCGGAGATCTTGTCCGGCTGAACCATGACATGGACCTCGCGACCGGCCTGCATGGCATAGGTGCGCTCGACGCCGTCGTGAGAATTGGCGATCTCCTCGAGCTTCTCAAGACGCTTGATGTAGTTCTCGGCCGACTCGCGGCGGGCGCCGGGACGAGAAGCGGAAACGGCATCGGCAGCCTGGACCAGAACGTCGAGCACCGTGTTGGGATCGACGTCGGCATGATGGGCCTCGATCGCGTGGACGATAACGGGCTTCTCGCCATAACGGCGGGCAAGCTCGGCGCCAATGACGGCATGCGGACCCTCAACGTCGTGGTCGATGGCCTTGCCCAGGTCGTGCAGAAGACCGGCACGCTTGGCGGTCACAACGTCCAGACCAAGCTCGGAGGCCATAACGCCGCACAGGTCAGAAACCTCAAGCGAGTGCTGCAGAACGTTCTGGCCAAACGAGGTGCGGTAGCGAAGAGCACCCAGGGTCTTGACGATCTCAGGATGCAGGTCGTGGATACCGGTATCGAAGGCGGCCTGCTCGCCAGCCTCGCGCACACGCTGCTGAACCAGGTCGGCGGCCTTGTGATACATCTCCTCGATGCGTGCGGGGTGAATGCGGCCGTCTGCAATGAGGTTCTCGAGCGCCACGCGGGCAGTCTCACGACGGACTGGATCGAAGCTCGAAAGCACGACGGTCTCGGGGGTGTCGTCAATCACGAGGTTGACGCCGGACACCTGCTCAAAGGTGCGGATGTTGCGACCCTCGCGACCGATGATGCGACCCTTGAGGTCATCGGAGGGAATATGAACGGAAGTAACGGTGACCTCGGCGGTATGGTCGGCGGCGCAACGCTGAATCGCCAGGGAGAGAATCTCCTGGGCGGTCTTGTGGCACTCGGCGCGGACCTGCTGCTCGGACTCACGGATGATGGTGGCCGCCTCGTGGGTAACCTCGCCGCGGACCTTGTCGAGCAACTCCTTGTGAGCATCCTCACGCGTAAGGTCGGCAATACGCTCAAGCTCGGAAGTCTGCTTGGCGCAGAGCTCCTCAAGCTCACGAGAGCGCTTCTCGACCTGGCCGGCCTGGCTAGACAGCTGATGCTCGCGCTTATCGAGCGCATCGTTGCGGCGATCAAGCGATTCCTCACGCTGCATTACGCGATTTTCGAGCGTGCGAATCTCGCTCTTACGCTGCTTGTCCTCGGCCTCGGCGGCCTGCTTGTTCTTGATGATCTCTTCCTTAGCCTCGAGCAGAGCCTCTTTTTTGAGGGTCTCGGCCTGACGCTTTGCATCACCGATCAAGGACTCTGCCTGCGCGTGTGCCGACTGAATCTTTTCGTCGGCCTCGTGAAGACTACCCTGCTTGGCGGTGCGCATGTAGGCAATGGCGGCGATGGCACCCAAAACGAGGCCAACGAGCGCTGCAATGATAGGCATGCTCACTCCTTTTTATGGATTCGTTACACAGCAAAGCGAACCGTCCTTACGAACGGCTCGCGACATTTGAGTAATATGGGCGCAGCTTATGCGGGTCGGATACAGATAAACATATAAACAAACTCATCACAGATGAGCACATATCACAAAGCAAATGACAGTATTTATCCTACGTTGAACCGCAACAACTGTCAAATTAACGCACCCGGCACGGCGCCAATCGAGCGGTGAACGGCAGGGGCGTAACGGGTGAACGTTTACACGGCGCATTCCTCGCTTGAGGCATCGAGGCGCGCCTTAACGGCATCGGCGGCGATGCGATACGAGAAGCCTTTACCCATCAAAAATCTGACGAGCTTTTCGAATGCACGTACTTCGGGAACGCGACGTTTAGCGAGCAAGGCCGAAGCGCGGGCCAAGTCATCATCAACGGCAAAATAAGCCTCGGGATACCCGGGGATATCGTCAAGCACGACATGACGGCGTTTTAGTTCAACCTCGATCTTACGCTGTCCCCAGCCGCGACACTTACGCTCTTCAATAAAGTACGAACAAAAGCGGTCCTCGTCCAAAAAACGATACTCGGTCGCTCGAGCAACGGCAAAATCGATCGCAGGCTGTCGAAAGCCATAGCGCGCCAACTTATCGCGCACCTCGCCCGTGGCATGATCGCGGCGCGAAAGCATCTCGGTCACCATGGTGAGCGCACATTTACGTTCGATAAGCTGCACCGCCTCGCGAAAGTCATCCCAATCACAGGGAAGATCGGGGCGGTTCTTAACGTACAGGCGCGCCACGCGCACGGGAATCCAAATGGAACGTTCAAAACCGCCCTCGAGATCGCAATCGATACGCGCGCAGGGCTTTTTAGACGCATAACCGCTCGAGAACGAGGAGGCCGCCTTCTTATCGGGAAAGACGACCGTGGCCTCGGTCACCGTATACGACATGTCGGCATCCGCTACTCGTCGTCATCGTCGAGCATCGCGGAACCATCGATGGCGTACAGCTCATCAAACTCCTCGGGGGCAGCCTGGTCGGTCAACTCAACCTCGGAGGGGGCATCGTCGTCATACTCAAGACCGCAGGCAAGGCGAACCTTGTGCTCGATCTCGTCGGCGCAATCGGGATGCTCGCGCAGGAACGTCTTGGCGGCCTCGCGACCGTTGCCGAGCTTATCCTCGCCATAGGCAAACCAGGACCCCATCTTTTTACAGATGCCGCACTCGACGGCCATATCCAGAATCGAGCCCTCTTTGGAGATGCCGGTGCCATACATGATGTCAAACTCGGCCGAGCGGAACGGAGCGGCCACCTTGTTCTTAACGACCTTGGCACGAACGCGATTGCCGATAACCTCGTCCTTGAGCTTGATGGTATCGATTTTGCGAATATCGATTCGCACGGAAGAGAAGAACTTGAGCGCGCGGCCGCCCGTGGTGGTCTCGGGGTTGCCGAACATGACGCCGATCTTCTCGCGCAGCTGGTTAATGAAGATGCAGGTCGTGTTGGACTTGGAAAGCGAGCCGGCGAGCTTGCGGAGTGCCTGGCTCATCAAACGAGCCTGCAGACCCACCGTCGTGTCACCGATCTCGCCCTCGATCTCGGCACGCGGAGTCAAGGCGGCAACAGAGTCGACGACGATGGCGTCGATGGCACCGGAGCGCACAAGCATATCGACGATCTCGAGCGCCTGCTCGCCCGTATCGGGCTGGGAAATGAGGACCTCATCGATATCGACACCGATGCGCGCGGCATAGGTGGGATCAAGCGCGTGCTCGGCATCGATAAACGCCACAACGCCGCCCATGGCCTGTGCCTCTGCAAGAATCTCAAGCGAAAGCGTCGTCTTACCGGAGGACTCGGGGCCATAAATCTCGACGATACGGCCGCGCGGAACGCCACCGATACCCAAGGCGGCATCGAGCGCCAGAGAGCCCGTCGGAATAGCCTCGACCTCGAGCTCGGGACCGCCGTCGCCATACCTCATAATAGAGCCCTGGCCGAACTTCTTCTCAATCTCGGCCTTGGTGGTGGCGATCATCTCGTCGCGCTCTTTACCCGTCGTGCGTGCATGAACGGTACGTACGGGACCTGAATTCTTGGCCATGAATAGCCCTCCTCTTAACAACCTGAAACGATAATAAACGAACGGCTGTTCGTGGTCAACCGTTCAGATTCATCATATGCACCCGACCATTCCAAAACCCGACCAAACGCCGACCAATCACCGACCAAACGCTTGACCACGCCAATCACAAATAGAGGTGCACGAATAAATTTAGGCCTTATACCAGCGCAAACACCAATTCCGTCAAAGGTCCCTATCTCCACAATTAAGGGGCCCTAAGGCCCCTTAAACCATGTCTATTCCATAGAATTGAGCACGCGAACAATGCGCTCCAAAGCCTCCGCGACCGCATGAGCACGAACGCACGACCGATCGCCCTCGTAATGACAGCGCGCAGACTCGACAACCGGCGCTCCCCCATCGGCCGCGCGATACGCCCACCCAATATAGAACGTACCGGCGGGGTCTTGCTCGGTGCCACCACCGGGCCCAGCGTAGCCCGTTGCGCTTACGGCTATATCGCTCTGATAAAGCTCCAGCGAGCCTGCGGCCATCTCGCGAGCCGTCTGGTGCGACACGGCGCTAAACCGATCGAGCGTTTCCTGTTTAACGCCGAGCACGCGATGTTTGATCTCATCGCAGTAGGTCACCGCGCCACCACGAAGCACCGCCGAGGCACCCGGGATATCGGCAATCGTCGAGGCAATCATACCCGCCGTCAGCGACTCCGCCGTCGAGACCGTCACACCACGGGCACTCGCGCGCTCGACAATATCGCGCGCCAGTTCCTCGTTGTTTGCGGCGATTAGCAAATAAGACTCCGTCATACCCACCAGGACCTAGACCGAAAAGACGATCTTGCGACAGTTCCAGAAGTACTGGGCGCCCGAGACAATGGTCAAAATCACGGCGATGACGTACAGGAAGCGCGACACCGAATAGACACCGAGCAGCAGCGACACCGGCCCCAGCTGGAGACCGGCCATCGCAAAGACGCACAGATAGCCGCAGATGGAAACCATCGTCGTCGCCGTCTTGTACTTGCCAAGCTTATCGGCGGCAACGACCACGCGCAGGGCGCTCACCAGCAGCTCGCGGAACAAGATAATGAACACCGACCACACGGTTACGGTACCAAAATCCAAGAACAGAAGCAGAGCCGAGAACACGAGCAACTTATCGGCGATGGGATCCAGGAACTTACCGAAGTCGGTGATCTCGTTGCGCGAACGAGCCAGGTAGCCATCAACCTTATCGGTGCACGACAGGATGACGTACAGAACAAAGGCGGCAGCGGCGAGCGGGCCGTCGAAGGTGCTCAAATCCGTACCGGCAACGCTTGTGTGAGACAGCGCCGACACGATCATGAACACCGGAATGAAGACGATGCGCACGCACGTCACGATGTTGGCGGGCGTCCAAACACTCGTCAGTTCCTTATTGCTCTCGTTAGCCACGACGCTCTCCTACTCCACAACATGACCGATAAGCTCGTAGCAGAAGCTATCGGTAAACTCGACCGTCAGAATATCGCCCACAGATGCCTCGCTGGCATCCAGATGCACCGCACCATCGGAATCGGGCGCCTGGAACCAGGCATGTCCGATGAGCTCGGCACCGTCTTCGGTCTCCTCGATACCGTCGACGATCACCTGGGCGCGTTCGCCCACATGTGCGGCAGTTGCAGCAAAACCGAGCGACTCGGCCAGGTCCATGGCCTCCTGGGCGCGCTCGAGCTTGACCTCCTCATCGACCTGCCCCTCCATCTTGGCGGCCAGGCTGCCCTCCTCACGCGAGTAGGCAAAGACGCTCGTGTAGTCAAAGCCGACGGTGTCCATAAAGTCGATAAGATCGCGGAACTCGTCGTCGGTCTCGGTCGGGAAGCCAACCATGGCCGTGGAGCGAATCACAATACCGGGGATGCGCTCGCGCAGGTCGCGGAACAGATCCTCGAGCTCCTGGCGCGAACCGGAGCGACGCATGGCCTTAAGGATGCGCGCATCGCAGTGCTGCACGGGGATATCGATATAGGGCAGCACCTCGGGCGTATCGCGAATGGTCTCGATAAGCTCGTCAGTCATGCCCTCGGGCTGCAGGTAGAGTACGCGGACCCACACGTTATGAGGACGCACCGCCTCAGCAACGGCCTGCAACAGCTGCGCCAGATTGCGCGGCTCGCCCTCGGCGAGGTCCTCGTCGGCAAAGTCGGTACCCCAGATGCCCGTGTCCTGACCGATCAGAACGATCTCGCGCACGCCACCGGCGACCAGGTCGCGCACCTCGGAGATAATGCTCTCGGCATTACGCGAGTGATAACGACCGCGGATATACGGGATCATGCAGAAGCTACAGAAGCGGTTGCAGCCATCGGAGATCTTGACGTAGGCGACAGCGCCCTCGACGGTACGCTTGACCTGCGGAATATAGGCGGCAATCTCGCGCTCGACACCCAGCACGTCATCGATGACCGCCACGATGCCGTCTTCCTCGTCGGCCTTCACAAAGGCCGCAACTTCGGGCAGCTCGTCGGGCAGGTCGTCGCCGTAGCGTGACGGCACACAGCCGCACATGACGATCGGGCAGGAACGAACGCCGTCCTGCACCTCATTGGCAAGCTCGAGCGTGGTCTCGATGCTCTCGGACGTTGCAGAGGCAAGGAACGAGCACGTATTGACGATGGCGATATCGGCATCCTGCGGATCGAATGCCTCCTCGTAGCCCGCGGCGGTCAGCAGCGAACGCATACGGTCGGTATCGACCTCGTTCTTGGCGCACCCGAGGGTGATATAGAGTGCGGAGCCCAACGGAGTATCCATGTTGGAGAGCGGTCCTTTCGAATGAATTAGCGGTAGTTGGTGAACTGCAGCGGCTGACCGTAGTCCTGGTCGCGCAGGAACTGGATCACGGTCTGCAGCGCATCCTTGGAAGCAGAGGAAACACGCAGTTTGTCGGCCTCGATCGTCACCTTGACCTTGAGCTTCTGATCCTTAATGTCCTTATTGATCTTCTTGGCAGTCGTCTGGTCGATACCCTCGACGATGTGACCGAGCACGCGCACGGTACCGCCCGATGCAGCCTGAGGCGCATCCCAGGACACGGCCTTAAGATCGATACCGCGCTTGATGAGCTTGGAGCTCAGGACATCGACGATCTGCTTGGAGACAAAGTCGGCCGGGGCGTTGATCGTAAAGAGCTTGTCGCCCTTCGAAAGCTCGATCGTGGCGCCGGAGTCCTTCAGGTCATAGCGCTGGGAAATCTCGCGCGTGGTCTGCTGGAAGGCATTGTCGACCTCCTGCATATTGACCTCGGACACGACGTCGAAGCTGGAATCTTTAGCCATGGTTAATCCTTTCGCTTACGAGCGGCTTAGTAGCTGTCGTACGAATAGTCGTCTGAATAAGGCGTAGTCTGCCCGTCGGTGGCGGTATCGGTGCCGTCCGTGGACTGGGTATCGGTTCCATCGGTTCCGTCGGTGCCATCGGTGCCATCGGTGCCGTCGGAGCTCTCGCCGTCCTTGGAGTCGGTCGTCTCCTTCTTGGGAACGGTGATCGTCACGCGTGCCACGCCCGACGTCTTAGTGTCGTAGCGAACCTTTTCGCCGTTCTTGGTAACGGTGACATCGGAAGGCTTGGACGTGGTGATCTCGATCGAGGACTCGGGCGTGTATTCCTGCTCAAAGGGACCGGTTGCCTGGGCGCCAAAGACCGATTTACCGTCGACCTTGACCTCGATCCAGGCGGTCTTGCCCTTGGCAACGGAGACCTTGACCTTGATGACCTCGTCCTCTTTCTTTTTCGCGTTCGCCTTGGCGGCATCGGAATCGGCAGAATCCGTCGCCTCGTCGGTGCCTTCATCCTCGTCAACGGATTCGGTCTTCTTGGAAGACTTCTTGGTCGTCGTCTTGGTGGCCGCGGGCGTCTCGGGCGTCGACTCGGGTGCAGAAGAGCCGCAGCCACGCAGGAGGACCAGGATGAGCAGAATCAACAAAAGCGCCACGGCACCGATGCCGGCGTAGATGATGCGCGGATCGAGTCCATTATTCTGGGGGGCACGTCCACCGCCGCGTCCGCGATTAGAACCACCGCGACCGTTTACCTGCGGCATACGGCCGCGACCGCTATCGGGACGACCACGATAGCCGCCTTGGCTCTGCGAGCCGCGCTGGCCCGAACGCGGCGCAAGCTCACCACGGTTCTGATAGCCACGCTGGTCAGAGCGAGGCGCCGAAGAGCGCTGCCCGTAAGACTGCGATTGCGAACGGAGGCGCGGCGTCACCTGCGTGGTATCGGCGTCGGCATATCCACCGTGGGAACGCCCGGCAGAAACTCCGCGATAACCACGACCGGAGTAGCCACCGTCGCCGTAACCGGCGCGGGGATCGCGACTCAACCCGCGAGCGGCGGGAAGCGCACGGTCATCAGGCATGGGCGTACTGCGAAAGCGATCTCGCTGAGAACGAATCTCCTCGCTGGAGCCCGTCTCGGTGATATAGCCCGCCTGCGGAGGGCGCTGGCCATACCGCGTCGAGCGACCACCCTGAACCATCAGAAAGCGTCCGTTATCGACCGACGAACGCGAGTTAACGTAGCCGGCAGCATCCTGAAAACGACCGCCCCGCTGCGAGGTCTCGCGTTCATATGCCATGAGGTCATCAAAATAAGCGTTGACGACCTCGCGAGGGTTAAGCCCCAAAAAGCGTGCATAGCTCGAAATCATGCCCAGTGCATAGCCGCGCGGCGGCATCGAAGCAAAGTTACCGGTCTCGAAAAACTCGATGATCGGCGGCCTGATTTTGATGGTGTTGGCGACCTGCTGGATGGAAAGGCCCATCCGGCGACGCTGCTCGAGCAGCATGTCACCAAAGCGTGCAGCCATCAGAATCCTCCAAACTCACGATCTTCACGTGCCATCTCGGCGTCGACAGACTCCAGCGCGGCAAGCCCCTCCTCATCCAGCAGGACCTCGCGCGGCTTGGAACCGTCGGGCGGGCCGACGACACCCTTTTCTGCCAGCATGTCCGTAATACGCGCGGCGCGCGCATAGCCGACCGTGAGGCGGGGTGGCAGGTCAGCTGTGGAGCCCGGCTGCGATTCC
>CATZEP010000050.1 GCA_958418185.1 uncultured Collinsella sp. | reverse complement strand
ACGCCAAGCGCGTCGCGGTCGCCGCGGATCTCGCGCATGACGGACGCGGCGGTGCGCTTTTGCATCTTGCCGATGGCAGCGCAGGTGTCGGCATCGGACAGGCCGCGCGAAAGCGTCGCGGGCGTCACGTTGCGCAGGCGCGCCTCGCCAATCTGGTCGCACAGGTCGCGGTTGCGGTCGGCCAGGTCGCGCACAGTGGCAAAGTCGAAGCCGGGGTCGCCCTCGGCGGTAAAGTACTCGGTCTCGAGCACCTTGAGGGCCTCCTCGCCCTTCTGGCGCTCGGACTCCATGGCGCCGTGATCGCCATAGATAAACATGGGGATAAACGGCTGGCGCTCGTATTCGAGTGCTTGCGAAACGTTCATATGCTGCTCCTTGGACGGGCCGCGTCGCGCGGCTCGGGTTTGTCGAGTTATGGCGAGATGATAGTTTACCATGGGCAACTATTGGCATCACGCCTAGGACAATTACAATACCCTAGTTGACCGCTAGGACTTTTACAATGCTGCCGAAAGACACGAAAGGTTCCATCCGTCATGGATTTGCTGATTGATATTCTGCTCGACGCCGGCAAGGACACGTTCTCGCTGGTGCCGTTCTTGTTGGTGACATATCTGGTCCTCGAGACGCTTGAGCATGTTGCGGGCGACCGCGTTAACGGCGCCATTAAGCGTGCCGGCGCCGCTGGCCCCGTGGTTGGCTCGTTGCTGGGCATGGTGCCGCAGTGCGGCTTTTCGGCCATGGCGGCAACGCTATACGCCGGTCGCGTCGTGACGCTGGGCACCCTGGTGGCGGTGTTTCTCTCGACCTCCGACGAGATGCTGCCGCTGCTACTTGCCGAGCAGGTTCCCGTGCAGACTATGGCGATGCTTTTGGCTTCGAAGGCGCTGATCGCGCTGGTCACGGGCTTTATCGTGGATGCTGCCATTCGCGGCCTGCGTCGCAACGCCCGTGCGCATGTGGCGATTCGCCGTACCGTGTTGGGAACCGCTGTCAATCCGGCGCACGTTAACTGCGCGCATGACGATCACAGCGGCGGTGACATCATCGACGAGGTGGCCGAGGCTGGCGTGAGTGCCGATCACATCCATGAGCTGTGCGAGCGCGACCATTGCGGTTGTGATGAAGACGAGGACGAGCACGAACATGGACATGTCCACGATCACGGTCATGAGGGCGAGCATGAACACCATCATGGCCATGGTCACTCTCACTCACACGAAGGTGCGCCCGTCCTGTCGATTATCCGCAGCGCCATCTCGCATACCGTGCAGGTATCGGTATTCATTTTCCTAGTGACGCTGATTCTGGTCGCCGTGCTCGAGACCTTTGGCGAATCTGCGATCGAGCAGTTCCTGCGTGGCAACGAGACGCTCGCCGTCCTGGGTTCGGCGCTTGTCGGCCTGATCCCCAACTGCTCGGCGAGCGTGGTCATTACGCAGCTGTATCTGGAAGGCGCACTGCAACTGGCACCGATGCTCGCCGGCACGCTCATTTCTGCCGGCGTGGGTTATCTGGTGCTGTTCCGCACCAATCGCAGTGCTCGCGAAAACGCCGTGTTCCTGGTCATGATGTACGTCATCGGCGTGGGCTGGGGCCTCGCCCTATCTGCCTTCGGCCTCTAAGTAGGCCTAACAAAACGGGCTTCAAAATAGCTATGCACGGCGCCTACACAATGCGGCGACGCATGGCATTTTGAAGCCCGTTTTTTGTTGAGCCATGGATCCTGAGCGCTCACGCCGCCCAAAACAAAAAGGCAGAGTTTTAGGCATGTCCCAAAAATCTGCCTTGGTTAGCGCAGCAGCTCGGTGAGGTTGCGCTTAAAGCGGGCGCGGTCTTCGCTGGTGAAGGCTGCTGGCCCGCGGGTGCGACCGCCAGCGCGGCGCACTTTCTTTTCCTCGTGACGAATAAACAGCTGCATGTCGATGGTCGCCTTGTCGTACACGCGCCCGCGCACGCCGATGGCGGAGGCATCGCGGCCGAGCACCATGCTCGCCAGGCCAATGTCCTGCGTCACGACCACGTCGCCCGCCTGCAGACGTTCGACAATGGCAAAGTCGGCACTATCGGCGCCCACGCTCACATCGAGCGTGGTGACCCAAAAGCCGCGTCGCGCGTGCTCGGCATCACGTGGATCGTCGCGGCGAATGTGCCGCTCCAGGTTCTGCGTGCTGTTGCCGGCAATCACCACGGCGACGCCCGCCCGCCGCGCGCAGTCGATCGACTCGCGCGTGACCGGGCAGGCGTCAGCATCAATAAACAGCGTTCGCGGCATCTAGCGCACCAGCTTGCCAAAGCGGATAGCGCGAATAATCAGCGTCACCCCAAACACCAGGAGCGCGGCGCCGCTAAAGATGACGAGCATCTTTGCCGACCACAGTGGATAGATAAACACGAACATGCCGGCGATGATGGAGAGCGCGCCGCTCAGGATGGCAAGGGCGCGGTTAGACGAAAGCTCGGACTCCAGAATGGACATGACACCTTCGACGATCCAGCCAAAACCGGCCACGACCACCACGAGCGTGGTGAGCGTCGCGGTCGAGAAGGCCTGGTTGCGCAGGATTATGACGCCGCCCAGGATGATGAGCAGGTTGGAGATGATGCTCGTGACGCGCCAGCCGGCGGGCAGCAGCGGCTCAAAAATGGCGGTGAACAGCCTGACGCCAGCCGTGATCACAAAGTAGAAGCCCAGGACGGTCGTCAGGAAGACGAGGGACTTGGCGGGCGCAAACAGCAGCGCGATGCCGGCAAGCAGCGCGATGACGCCCGTGACGGCGTAGATCCAGCGCACGGCCTTGATTGCCTTGCCTGCCATGCTTTTCTCGTCAAATCCAAACAGATTCGACTGCTGGTCGTCGTTCTTAAAGATGCCCATGAGGTCTCCTTTCCGCGCGGCGTTTGCCGTCATTGTTGTTTTTGCGGCGTATGTCGCAGTTGCTACAACAAGTATCGCCTAAAGGCACCGGCGTATGGGTCGGGGAGGGCGAAGTGTAACCCAAAGGTCCCGATTTGTTCTCGTTGTTCCCCATGTCGCGTTTTTCTATTCAACAGGTGTAGAACATTGCGGCTCTGTTCGTTATTGCCTGCGTTTTAGGTTAGATTTTCCTAAGAACAATTGCCTTGTATTGGGGGTCTCTATGAACGAAGCTGTTCCCGCGGCGCCGTCGAGCGTGGAGTTGATGGCAAAGCAAGGTTGCGAAAAGCTCGGTCTGGAATCGTTTGACGCGCTGGTCCGTCGTGCCCGCACATGCCGTCGATTTGACGAGTCCATGCGCGTACCGCGCGAGTTTTTGCTTGAGCTGGCAGAGCTGGCGCACCTGGCTCCCTGCGGCGCTAATGCTCAGCGTCTGCGTTTTCATGTGGTGAGCGACGCCGAGGAGTGTTCGAGCTTATTTGAAAAGCTCACATGGGCTGGTGCGCTCAAGGATTGGTCGGGTCCTGTCGAGGGCGAGCGCCCGACCGGCTATATCGCGATCCTTGCAGAGCGTCCCGCTCCGGGCAAGCCTGCCGCGCCAATCACCGAGGCAGACGCTGGTATCGCCGCGCAGACGATGATGCTCGCCGCCCGCAGCGCTACGCCCGAGGTGGCGGCGTGCATGTTCAAGGCTTTTCCGCCTCGTGCGATTGATGTCATGGGACTTGACGGCGACAAGTACGAGGTCAAGCTGATCATGGTCTTTGGCGTTCCCGCCGAGACACAGGTGATCGATGCAATTGATTCCAACCCCGACGGCTCTATTAATTACTGGCGTGACGAGGCGCAGGTACACCACGTACCCAAGCGTCCACTCGCCGACGTACTGGTGTAGTTGAGCGTCGCCGCGGCGTGATCCGGCGGCAAAACCACCACAAAGGTGACCGTCCCCTTTGTGGTGGTACGAGGGGAGGGCATGTGGCCGATCTGTATTTGGTGCGGCATGGGCAGACTGAGCTCAATGTGCAGAACATTTTGCAGGGCTGGCACGATTCGCCGCTTACGGCGCGCGGGCGCGAGCAGGCACTGGCGACGCGCGCGGCGTTTGAGGCGCGCGGCATCTCCTTTGACCATGCGTATTCGTCTCCGTTGGGTCGGGCACGGTGTACGGCAGAGCTGATCGTTGGTGAGGGCCTTCCCATAGAGCTGGTCGACGACCTACGCGAGTGGCACTTGGGCTCGCTGGAGGGCACATCAAATTGCGAGATGCCGCCGCAGCCCTGGGGTGATTATCCGGTGGCCTTTGGTGGCGAATCTGAAGGCGAGCTACGGGCGCGCATGGTTGCAGCGCTGTCCCGTATTATGGCTCGACCGCAGCACGATTGTGTGCTTGCAGTCTCTCATGGCTCTGCCTGCCAGGAGTTTCTTGAGTATGTGGCCGGCGGGGGAGAACAGCCCGACAACGGCGCCGTGCTTCATTTTAGCTATTGTGATGGGGCGTTTTCGCTCCTTGATTGGTAACGAGCGAAAGGACTCCCTATGAATAAAGATCTGTATCTGGTCCGTCATGGACAGACGATATTCAACCTTAAGCGCATTATTCAGGGTTGGAGCGATTCGCCACTCACGCAGTTGGGCTGCGAGCAGGCGGCGCGCGCCGGTATGTTCTTGCGTGCGCGCGGCATCGAACCCGATCATGCCTACACCTCCACACTGCACCGCACCGAGCAGACTATAGCCAACCTGTGGCCGGGCCTTGCCTACGAGCGCCTTGATGGCCTGCGCGAGTGGTTTTTTGGCGACTTTGAGGCCGAGCGCGTGATGCTCATGCCCGAGCGCCCATGGCGTGACTTTTATCGTCAGTTTGGTGGTGAGGGGCAGATGCAGGTGCGCGAGCGCATGGTGTCGACGTTGACCGATCTTATGCGAAGTCCGGACCATTCGTGCGTGCTCGCGGTGAGCCATGCCTCGGCCATCAAGGAATTTTTGGACCACGTGAGGGGAGCGGCGGCCGACGAGCGCGAGCGCGTGCCGGGCAACTGCTCAGTGCTGCATTTTGTATTTGACGATGCAACCGATACGTTTGATCTGGTCGAAGTCTTTACGCAAGAAGACTATGCGCGCGAGCTGGGGGTTGAGCCGCTCGTGGCGGCATCGGGTCCGCAGCGCGGGTAACGCGGCGTGGCGATACAGATCGCCGATGTCATTGCTCGATGTGAAAGGGGCGGGGATGCATGCATGGGCATTGCATCCCCGCCCCTTGTTTGTTGAGCTATCGAGTCTTTGTACGAGGCGTTTACGCCCTGTTAGAACCGTGCGATCTGGTGGGTGAGCAGACCCGTCGGAACCTGCGGCGCGCCGCCGGCGACCTGTGCGGCGGGGAATAACGCGGCAACGGTAAAGTTGAACGGCTCTTTGCCCGTGTAGGTGTCGGCTGTGCGGGCCTCGTTTGCCAGGAGCTGCGCCGCCCCTGCCAGCGCGGCGGCGTAGGCGGGATCGTCAGCCGGCGTCGGCTCCGGTGCCTGGTCGAGCATGGCTCGGATGGCGGCAACGGCATCCTCGCGCTTGACCTCCCACATACGGTGCGTAATGCCGGCGGGGTCGGTGACGGCATAGAGCGACGCGCCCTCTTTGGCGGCGCCGAGGATGATATCCATGACGGGCGAGGCCTCGTAGGCGAGCGACATGGGACGAGGTTGAACTTTGAGTTCGGCGATCGCACGGGCGGCTGCGGCCGCATCTGCGGGGTTCGCGCCGTCGCCCGTCAGTACACCGACCGGGCAAATTGCCACAACGCCCGTCACGCGCCCCGGCTCTCCGGAGCATTCGTACACGTAATATGCCGCACCGGGGTCCTTGAGCATAAGCCCGTCGGCAATGGCGCCGCGCAGGGCGTCGTTGCCGCTCAGGATACCGCCCATCTGCGGCAGCGCTTCGAGCACGCGGTCCTGAGCTGGGCGGATGCAGGGAAACGGAAGTGCTTTCATGGGCGGTCCTAACGCGCGAGTCGGTTTGTTCGCGGCTTATTATGCCCCAACTTGGACGCTTGCGTCCCAGAGCGTGTTGTCGACAAGCGCGATGAGCACGTTCTGGCAGCGAACGATATCGGCATGGGCCCCGGCTCGTTGGGCTTATGCGTGAGCACCAACGAGCCGGGGCCGTAGCTCATGCAATTGAGGTTACCTGTCTTGCCGGCAATGACGGCGGTGTCGGTGTAGCTGGTAAAGAAGCCGACGGTCGTGTCCGCGTTCCAGCCATCGCCCAGGGTGACGGTATCCATATGGCAGATGTAGACGAGCCGCGCCTCGCCGCTCGCGCCCGGCACGGTAATCATAAGGTTGCAGCGCCCGGGGAACACTTCGAGCTCGCGTATCTCTGCGGTGTCCAGCACGGGCGAATCGAGTTTGGCAACATATGTCTCGACCAGGTCTTTGATATGTTGTTCGATCTCGAGCTCATACGCGCCGGGGTCTGAGCTGTCAATCTTCACAAGCTCCTGCGCAAGCCGCCAGGCAAAGTCCTCATCAACCATATGCAACTTCACAATCAGCCTGCTTTCCAAACCGATTGTAAGCCACCTGGAAGATTCGCGACGTGCATGTTGTAGCAGTATTTACCGTTCGCAGGCCGAGCCATCGCGTCTGCCGTCCGGGCGGGCTCGCAAACGACGTAGTGGGTACGTACCTTTCATGGACGACATGCTGTGCGACATATCTGCCTTTCGGTATCACCGGATACCTCCACAGGTTTTGGCAATAATGCCGGACCTGCCCGATTCTGTGGACGATCCACGCAGGGAGCGTCTTTGTGAGCATCCGCTCGTCAAGCATTTCCTGGGCACACCATTACACGTGTTGGCACAGGGCGGCTGCGGACGTAAAGGCGGTCGCATTGTCAGGCATGTTTGGAACGGGGAGAGGCCGTTTGGCTCCGTACGGCAGACAGAGTTTGGCCTTGATGTCGCGTCCCCGCTCTTTACCCTGCTGACCCTGGCTTCCTCGGTTTCAAACGAGCGTCTGATCATGTGCATGTATGAGATGTGTGGCACCTTTGCCGTGTGCAAGATTGCGCCCCAGGTAAAGTTGGCACTTGAACAGGCATATGGGGGCCGGTGGGGTGACGCACGGTTGGGCTGGGAAAACGTAAAGGATGCCTCGGGGAATCCAACGGACTTGTGGAAACGACCTCCCTTGATCGGGGTCTCTGACCTTCCGGCGTTCGACAATGAGAGCCAGGGAGTCGGCGGTGCTAAATCATTCACACGTGCCGCGAAATGCATTACGGGGGTTGTGGCATCGCCGCTTGAGGTCCAAGCTTCGATGCTGTTTGGCCTTTCGAGGCTGCGCGGCGGCGAAGGGCTGCGCCTTACCAATAATGTTGAGATTCGCATGACGCGCAGCGCCCGCCTGATTTCGGGGCTTGATAGGCGCTACGCCGATATCTTGCTGTCAAATAAGGACGGCAGCCGAGAGTGCCTGGTTGAATGTCAAGGTAAAGCCATTCACGGATCCATAGAATCCAAGATCTCGGACTCCGATCGAACGACGGCCCTGCAGACGATGGGATATCCTGTCGTTCTGATGACCTATGGTCAGCTGGTCGACTCCGATGCCTTCCGCGTGGTGATGGAACTCATCATGTCCTATCTCGATGTGCCGTTGAAAGACAAGACGCCGCGGCAGCAGAAGCTCGAACGACGGCTTCGTGAGGAGATTTTTATCGATTGGGCGGGAATGTAGCCGCGCGGGTGGAAAATGGTCGCGGAAGCTAGGGTTTTAGTTGCGAATAGCCTTCAATTGCTCCTTGGAATTGGCTTGAAAAGTGCTACCTAGAGCAAGTTATTTCGGAAAATGGACAGTCAACTTTAGTTTGGCATATAGAGATCGATTTTTACCTACTAAAACCCCTGATAAAGCTGTTTGTAAAAGCAGTTGTGCTTAGCGACTAGGGCCTCACTGTCGATTATCCGAAAAAACTTATTATGGGTAGCATTTTCAAAACCAGCCGGAGCAACGAAATCGGCCCCCGTTTCGTGAAAACGGGGGCCGAATGGACTTCGTGGTCTGTCTGGCAGGCTTGGCGCCGACGCTACTTGATCACGCGCACGCGATACATCGACGGAATCTGCTTGAGCGCCTCGATGGTGCTGCTGTTCAGGTGCTCGTCGGTGTCGAACATGGTGTAGGCGTTCTCGCCAGCGGACTCGTTGGTCATACGCTGCACGTTGGCGTTGTCCTTGGCGAGAATGGCCGTGATCTGGCCGATCATGTTGGGCACGTTGGCGTGCAGGCAGGCGATGCGGCTCGCGGCGCGCGCCTTGCCCATGCTGCAGGCGGGGTAGTTGACGCTGTGCGCGATATTGCCGTTTTCCAGGTAATCCTTGAGCTCGCTGATCGCCATGTCGGCGCAGTTGGCCTCGGCCTCGCCGGTGCCGGCGCCCGAGTGCGTGGTGATAAACGTATTGGGCATCTTGACGGTCTTGGGCGTGGCAAAGTCGCAGCTAAACCAGCTAAGCTTGCCCTCGCGCAGGGCGGCGTCGACGGCGTCCTCGTCAATGATGGTCTCGCGCGCGTAGTTGATGAGCACGGCGTCGGGTGCCAGCAGGTTGATTTGCTCGGTACTGATCATGCCGATGGTGTCGGCCTTGCTGGGCACGTGCACGGTGAGGTAGTCGCAGCCGCGGCAGAGGTCCTCGAGCGTGCCCACGCGCTGCACCTCGCGGCTCAGCACCCACGCGTGCTCGACGGAAATGAACGGATCGTAGCCGTAGACATCCATGCCCAGATCGACGCAGGCGTTGGCGACCTTGGAGCCCACGTTGCCCAGACCGATAACGCCGATGCGCTTGCCCTTGAGCTCGCGGCCCACAAAGGCCTTCTTGGCCTTTTCGGCGTCGACCTGAATCTCGGGGTCGTCGGCGTTGTCGCGCACCCAATTCATCGACTGCACCACGCCGCGGCTCGAGAGCACCAGCATGCCCAGGACGAGCTCCTTGACGGCGTTGCTGTTGGCGCCGGGGGAGTTAAAGACGACGACGCCCTTCTTGGCGTACTCCTCGACGGGGATGTTATTGACGCCGGCGCCGCAGCGGGCGATG
>CATZEP010000049.1 GCA_958418185.1 uncultured Collinsella sp. | reverse complement strand
TGCGTATCGAGGGTGCCGAGGGTCAGAGCCTGTCGCTCAACGACGTCACGGCCAATACCAAGTGGGTCGGCGACGTGATCGAGGAGCTCGACCCCATTTCTTCGAGCTACACGCTCGAGGTGTCGAGCCCTGGTATGGCGCGCCCGCTGCGCCGTCCGCGCGACTTTGCCCGCTTTGTGGGCGAGGACTGCGAGCTCACCTCCACCGCCACCGAGGGCCGTCGCAAGTACTCCGGCAAGATTGTCGCCGCGACCGAGACGAACGTGACCCTCGAGCTCGAGGACGGCGAGTCCGTCACCCTCGATTTCTCTGATGTTAAAAAGTGCAAGTTGAAGCCCACCTACGACTTCAAGCCCGCGAAGGAAGGAAACTAACATGGCAGCATCCGACATGATGTCCGCCCTGATGGAGCTTTGCCAGGAGAGGCACATCGACCAGCTCTACCTGATCGACCGCCTGGAGCAGTCGCTCGCCAAGAGCTATGCCGAGATCTTGCATCTTGAGTGGGGCGCCAAGGTGACCATCGACCGCACCACCGGCAAGATCTACGTTTACCGTCTGGAGCCGATCGACGATTCCATGGACGAGGAGGGCAACTTCACCGAGTTCGAGGAGATCGACGTCACTCCCAAGAACACGAGCCGCATCGCCGCTCAGCACGCCAAGGCCGAGATCAACGCCATCGTGCGTAACTCCGCCCGCGAGCAGATCTACGAGGAGTTCTCCGGTCGTATCGGTGACCTCATCAGCGGTACCGTGCTGCAGTCCACGCCCGACTTCACGATCGTCAAGATCCGCGATGGCGTCGAGGCCGAGCTGCCGCATTTTGACCAGCGCCGTTACGAGAACGAGCGCAACGAGCGTCCGATGGGCGAGCGCTATCTGCACAACCAGCACATCAAGGCCGTGATCATCGACGTCCGCGATCCCAACTCCAACCTGCAGCCGGTTCGCGGCGAGCACAGCCGTCCGCCGATCGTCATCTCCCGCACCCATCCCGAGCTCATGCGTCGTCTGTTTGAGCAGGAGGTGCCCGAGATCTATGAGGGCACCGTCCAGATCAAGTCGATCGCCCGCGAGCCCGGCCAGCGCTCCAAGGTCGCCGTCCACTCGCTCGACGATCGCCTGGATCCCGTGGGCGCCTGCGTCGGCCCCAAGGGCAGCCGTGTTCGTGCCGTCGTGGGCGAGCTTCGCGGCGAGCGCGTCGACGTCATCCTGTGGGATGCCGATCCGGCCGTCTACGTCGCCAACGCCCTGTCGCCCGCCAAGGTCACTCGCGTCCTCATCGACGAGGAGAAGGCCTACGCCGGCGTCATCGTGCCCGACGACCAGCTTTCGCTCGCCATCGGCAAGGAGGGCCAGAACGCCCGCCTCGCCGCTCGCCTGACCGGCTGGCACATCGACATTAAGTCCGAGACTCTTGCCGCCGACATCCTCAAGAACGTCCCCGTTCACGAGGAGCCCGCTGCCGACCTGATCGGTGACGAGGAGGACGACGACGTCCGTCGCTGTGAGTACGTGTCCGAGGACGGCGTCCAGTGCCGCAACCAAGCCCGCCCCGGCTCCCGTTTCTGCGGTGTCCACGACACCGACGCCTTCGATGATGCGGAGGACCTGATCTAGCGCGCGGTCGCGCCGGGCAGGTCCCGGCGCATCTCCCACGCTCGTTCAGTCTCTAGGCACCCAAGGTGCCAGAAAGGGTAGGTGAAGTCATATGGCAAAAGTCCGTGTGTCCACCCTGGCCAAAGAGTTCGGCATGACCTCCAAGGAACTGATGGGTCATCTCGCCGAAATGAAGATTCCCGCTAAGTCCGCTTCCTCCGCCCTGGAGGATGCCTACGTCGCCATGGTCCGCAAGCAGCTCGCCTCGGTGATCGAGGCCCGCGCCAAGGAAGTCGAGGCCGCCAAGCAGGCCGAGGAGGAGGCAGCCGCCGCCGAGGAGGCAGCGCGCGCTGCCGAGGCCGAGCGCGAGCGCATCGCCGCCGAGAAGGCACGCGAGGAGGAGCGCCGCCAGTTCGCCGCCGCCCAGGCTGCCGAGGAGGCCGCCCGCGCCGAGGCCGAGGCCAAGAAGAAGGCCGAGCAGGAGCGCCTTGCCCGCGAGAAGGAGGAGGCTGCCCGCGAGGCCCAGCGCCGCGCCGTTCCCGCTTCCGACTCCGGTTCGCGCTTCCGCTCGCTGCTCGACCAGATCGCCGCACAGGAGACCGTGCTCAAGGAGAAGAAGGACGCCGAGGCGAAGGCCAAGGCCGAGCGCGCCGCCGAGCGCGGCAACCGTCGTGCCGGCAACAACGACCGTCGCGGTGGCCGTCGTAACGATCGCAACGCCTCCGACAACAACTCCGAGCGCAACGCCTCCGAGAGCCGTCCGCACAGCCATCGCACCAACGCCAGCAACAACGTCGCTGCCGGCATGGACTTCCCCAATCCCGATAAACAGGGCAAGGGCAAGAAGCGCAAGGGCGGTCACGGCAACGATGAGGACCACTACAGCCGCATGGCCCGTGAGGCCGAGGAGTACAGCCGCGAGAAGGTGCTCGAGGAGGCCCGCGCCGCCGTCGAGGAGGCCTCTCGCGAGTCCACCGGTCGCCGCAAGAAGCGCAAGGAGAAGCGCGAGCGCGAGGCTGCTAAGGCTCAGGAGGAGCGCAAGATTGAGGAGGCGCTGGCCCAGGGCGTGAACCCCGAGGAGCTCGACGCCATCAAGGTCTCCCAGGGCGTTACCGTCCAGGAGCTCGCCGAGGCGCTCGACGTTCCGGCCAACGACATCATCAAGCGCCTGTTCCTGCTGGGCACGCCGCTCACGATGACGCAGTCCATGTCCGACGACCTCGTCGAGCTCGTTGCCGACGACCTTGGCCGTCAGATCAAGATCATCACCCCCGAGGAGGAGAACACCTTCTCGTTCTACGACGATCCCGCCGACCTTAAGCCCCGCGCCCCGGTCGTCACCGTCATGGGTCACGTCGACCACGGCAAGACGAGCCTGCTCGACGCCATTCGTCACACCGGCGTCGCTGCCGGCGAGGCGGGCGGCATTACCCAGGCCATTGGCGCTTCGCAGGTCATGATCAACGACCGTAAGATCACCTTCATCGATACCCCTGGTCACGCGACCTTTACGGCCATGCGTGCCCGCGGCGCCAAGGTGACTGACATCGTCATCCTGATTGTCGCCGCCGACGACGGCGTCATGCCTCAGACCATCGAGTCGATCAACCACGCCAAGGCCGCCGGCGTACCCATCGTCGTCGCCGTCAACAAGATCGATAAGCCGGGCGCCAACCCCGACCGCGTGCGCCAGGAGCTGACCGAGTACGGCATCATCCCCGAGGAGTGGGGCGGACAGAACATGTTCGTCAACATCTCGGCCAAGCAGAAGATCGGTATCGACGACCTGCTCGAGACCGTGCTGCTCCAGGCCGACGTGCTTGAGCTCAAGGCCAACCCGGACACCTTTGCCTCCGGTAACGTCCTCGAGGCTAAGCTCGACAAGGGCCGCGGTTCGGTCGCTACCGTGCTGGTGACCCGCGGTACCCTGCACGTGGGCGATACGCTGGTCGCCGGCCTTACCTACGGCCGCGTCCGCGCCATGCTCGATCCCAAGGGCAACGCCGTTACCGAGGCCGGCCCCTCCGACGCCGTCGAGATCTTGGGCCTGCAGTCCGTGCCCAACGCCGGTGACGAGTTCCGCGTGTTCGAGGACGAGCGCGAGGCTCGCGCCCTGGCCGATGAGCGCTCGCTCAAGGCCCGTATCGAGGAGCAGAGCCGCGTGAAGCACGTCACGCTCGAGAACCTCTTCGAGACCATCGCCGACGCCGAAGTCAAGGAGCTCAACCTGATCATCAAGGCCGACGTCCAGGGTTCCATCGAGGCCCTTCAGGACTCGCTCGACAAGATGGATCAGTCCGAGGTCCGCATCAACACGATCCACTCCGCCGTCGGTGCCATCAACGAGACCGACGTCGTCCTGGCCGACGCCTCCAACGCCATCATCATCGGCTTTGGCGTGCGTCCCGACGGCAAGGCCCGCTCCGCTGCCGAGCGCGAGGGCGTCGAGATCCGTTGCTACGACGTCATCTACAAGTGCCTCGAGGAGCTCGACGCTGCCCGCATCGGCATGCTCAAGCCCACCGAGGTCGAGGTTTCCACGGGTACCGCGACCGTCCTGGACACCTTCAAGGTACCCAAAGTCGGTATCGCCGCCGGTGTCCGCGTCGAGGAGGGCGAGATCGCCGCGACCGATTCCGTGCGCCTGGTGCGTGACGGCATTGTGGTCTTCAACGGCAAGATCGCCTCGATGCGCCACTACAAGGACGAGGCCAAGAGCCTCAAGAGCGGTTCCGAGGGCGGCATTGGCCTGGAGAACTTCCAGGACATCAAGCCCGGCGACCAGATCGAGGGTTACCGTATCGACCAGGTTGCCCGTACCGAGTAGGGGGTAGCGCTATGAAGCAAACGCAGGCAACCCGCCGTCTGGGCGAGCAGCTTCGCGAGAAGCTTGGTTATATCCTGCTCTTTGAGGTTTCCGATCCGCGTCTCGTCCTGGTCACCCTGACCGCGGTCGAGGTCGCGGTGGACCGTTCGTTCGCACGCGTGTACGTGTCGTGCGATGCGAGCCGCTACGATGAGGTCATGGAGGCGCTTGCCAGCGCCAAGGGCCGTATTCGCAGCCTGTTGGCTCGCTCGCTCGATTGGCGCGTCACGCCCGAGCTCGATTTTCGCATCGATCGCTCGACCGATGAGGCCGAGCGCATCACGCGTGCGCTGGAAAACGTTCCCGCCACGCTTGCGATCGAAAAGGACGAGGACGGCTACCCCATAGCGGATGCCGCCCAGGAGGCAGCTTTAGATGACTAATTCCGCCGACCTCGCCTCGTGCGAGTCTGCAGATATTAAACGACGCATCCTCGAGCTCATCGAGGGTGCGTCCTCCATTGCGATCTCGGGTCACACCTCTCCCGACGGCGATGCCCTGGGCTCCGTGTTGGGCCTGGGCCTCTCGCTTATGAAGGTGTTCCCCGACAAGGACATCGCCCTGTTGCTGGCAGACGACGATCCCGTTCCGCGCATCTACCGTTTTATGGAGGGCGCCGATCTGCTGGTGCCGGCATCTGCCTACACCGGCAACCCGGACCTGTTCATCTCGGTGGACGTGCCGGTCGTCGAGCGCCTCAATAATTCCGCCGAGGTGCTTCGCCGTTCGGCCCACGTGGCGTGCTTTGACCATCATCCGGCGCGCGAGGAGTTTGCCGAGGTCAGCCTTAGGTGCGTCAATGCCGCTGCTTGTGCCATGATTATCGACCGTTTTTTGGCCGATTGTGGCATTACCGCAAGCGATAGCATCGCGACCTGCCTGCTGTGCGGCCTGGTCACCGATACCGGTCGTTTTCAGTATCAGAACGCCGACGCCGCCGCGTTTCATGCTGCCTCGCGTCTGGTGGCGCACGGTGCCGATCCAGCGCGCGTCGCGCTCGAGGTCTACCAGAGCATGCGTGTCGAGTTCTTGCACCTCAAGTCCATTGTCATGGGTCGTATCAAGACGGTCGCGCACGGGCGCGTGGCATATAGCTACGCGTACGAAAGTGACCTTAAGGAATGCGGCGTCACCTCTGATGAGTGCGACGGCCTGGTCGATGTGGTGCGCGCGGTGATGGGCGTCGAGGTCTGCCTGTTCCTTAAGGGCATCGAGGGCGATACCAAGGTGCGCGGCAACCTGCGCTCCAAGGGCGATCTTGATGTTTCCGAGATTGCGGCCAACTTTGGCGGAGGTGGGCACCACGCTGCCGCCGGCTTCACCAACGCCGGAACGATTTCCGAGACGCTCACCGTGGCACTTCCCATGCTGGCCGAGCTGGTAGGGGAGGATCCCGCTTCGGTGACCGTCGAGCTCTAACATTTTGGATGGTACATGGCTCGTCGTACGCCTTCTCAATTGAATATGCTGCTCGCCGTCGATAAGCCGGTGGGCTGTACATCCCACGACGTGGTTTCGCAATGCCGACGCGCCCTCCATGAGCGGCGCGTCGGCCATGCCGGAACGCTCGACCCCATGGCGTCGGGTGTCATGGTGGTGGGCGTGGGCCAGGCAACGCGCCTGCTGGGCATGCTCACGCTCGATACCAAAAGCTACGTCGCCGACATCTCGTTTGGCGTCGAGACCAATACCGATGATGCGGAGGGCGAGGCCGTCCGCACGGTGCCCGTTGCTGCCGACCTGCGTGATCCGGCCTATGCCCGCGAGCGCCTGTGCGCCATGCTGGGCCCGCTGATGCAGGTGCCGCCGGCGTTTTCGGCCATTTCGGTCAACGGCGTGCGCGCCTATAAGGCTGCGCGCGAGGGCAATGCCGTGTCACTGCCCCCGCGTCCGGTCGAGGTGTACTCCGCTGACCTGATTGCCGTGGGTGGTGATGTCGACGCTTGCGTTTGGACCGTGGCGTTTTCGGTGAGCAAGGGCACCTATATCCGTGCGCTCGCTCGCGATCTGGGTCGTGCCTGCGACAATGCGGCACATATTTCCGCACTGCGCCGTACGGCCTCCGGTGTTGTTTCCATCGGCGCCTGCCATGCGGTCGAGGAACTTTCTGTCGAGTCCGCTGCCGGCTTTGCCTTGGATCCAATTGCGGCACTGGGCGCCACGCGCGTCGACTTGCCGGGCGATCTTGCCGACGATCTGCTGTGTGGACGTCGTATTCCTATTGAGCGCGCGCTTGCGGGCTTCGATGCCTCGAAGGCGCCGTTTGCGCTGGTGCTCGATGGCGGGCTCAAGGCGCTTGCCCATATCGAGGGCGGTCGCTTTGTTATGGAGCATGTCTTTCCGCAGGCGATCGGTGGTGTTCGATGATGCTGGCCTCCCTTGAGCTCGCGCGTATCTTTTTCGCGGGCGAGTCGGATGAGGCCCGCATCGTCGCCGCCGATGCATTTGATGATTGCGCGTGCCTGGGTGCCGCGTCGATCGCCATCGGCGTGTTCGACGGCGTGCATCGGGGGCATCACGAACTGATCGATGCGGTCGTTCGCGATGCGCGTGACCATGGCTGCAAGGCGGTCGTGGTCACCTTCGATCCCGACCCGGACGTGGTGGTGAGCCCATCGCCTGCTCAAAAACTGATGACGACGGCCGACCGTCTGCATGCCCTGGCTCTCACCGGGGTCGATGCGGTTGTGGCCGTTCCCTTCACGCCTGCGGTGGCGGCACTCGACCACGTGGGCTTTCTTAAGCTGCTGTCGCGCGTCGTCGATATCCGCTCGATTCGCGTGGGCAGCGATTTTAGGCTGGGCCGCGGCGGTGCCTCGGGCGTTGCCGAGATGCAGGCATGGGGTACCGAGCGCCGTGTAGACGTCTTTGGTCACGAGCTGCTGTGCGTCGATGGGCAGACGGTCTGCGCTACCCGTATTCGCCAGGAGCTCCGCCAGGGTCATGTTGAGCTTGCCGCCGAGCTGCTCGGCCGCCCGTACATGCTGCGCGGTATTGTTGCCGGCGGTCGTCACCAGGGTTCCGACATGGGTTTTCCCACGGCAAACATCCAGGTGCCCGAGGGCATCCTGGTTCCTGCCGATGGTGTCTACGAGGGTCTTGTGCTGGTCGACGATACCGTGTGGCCTGCCGCCGTCAACGTGGGCCTGCCGCCGACGTATGCCGACGATGCTGCCTCGGCGCATCTCGAGGCCAACTTGATCGGATATGCGGGCGACCTGTACGGCGCCTCGGTTTCGCTGGCGTTTACGCGCTGGCTGCGCCCGTCGCGCGTGTTCGATTCGCTGGACGAGCTTATTGCGACCGTCGAGGGTAATATTGACGATATCCGTCATCATTTGGGTGAGCAGGGGGTGAGCATCCGTGATTAGCGATGAGGAAAAAGACCAGGTACGCGCTGCGTCCGATCTGGTTGCCATCGTGCAGGAAACGGTTGAGCTCAAGCCCCGCGGCCATGAGTTTTGGGGTTGCTGCCCCTTCCATGGCGAAAAGACCCCGTCGTTTCACATTATCCCCGCTACGCAGGTGTGGCACTGCTTTGGCTGTGGCGAGGGCGGCGACGTCTTCACCTACATCATGAAGCGCGAGAACCTGAGCTTTCCCGAGTCAATTCGCTACCTGGCCGACCGTGCCGGCATTGAGCTGCACGATACCGGCGCTTATCGCGAGCGCGGCACCAAGCGCGCCCGCATCTATGACCTGTGCGCCGAGACCGCCCAGTTCTACCACACCATGCTCATGCGCGGTAAGGACAGCCGTCCGCGCGAGTACTTCGCCAGCCGTGGTATGGGCGGCGACGTCTGCCGCCGCTACTGCTTGGGCTTTGCGCCGGGTCGCAACGCGCTGGTGTCGCATCTGTCGCAGGCGGGCTTTACCCCGCAGGAGATGATCGACGCCAACGTGGCCGTGAGTCGTGGGCGCGGGCAGCTTGCCGACCGTTTTTACGACCGCGTGATGTTTCCCATTTTTGACGAACAGGGTCATAACATCGCCTTTGGCGGGCGCATTATGGGCGACGGACAGCCTAAGTACCTCAACACCGCCGAGACGAGCGTGTTCCATAAAAAGCGAAACCTCTACGGCTTTAACTGGGCTAAGGAGTTTATCGTCGCGCAGGATACCGCCATCGTGGTGGAGGGATATACCGACTGCATCGCCTGCTGGGAGGCGGGGATTAAAAACGTCGTCGCCACGCTGGGCACGGCGCTGACGGAACATCACGTAAAGACGCTCACCCGTTTTGCCAAGCGCATCGTGTATATGTTCGACGGTGATGCCGCCGGTCAAAAGGCTGCACGCCGCGCGATTCAGTTTATCGAGCAGGATTCGATGGACCTGCGCTGCGTGGTGCTTCCCGACGGCAACGACCCCATGGAGTTCATTACCGCGCATGGCGGCGAGGCGCTGCAGGCGCGCATCGATGCCGCCGAGCCCCTCATGGACTTTGTGTACCGCTCGCTGCAGGAGTCAAGCGACATTACCACGCCGGGCGGTCGTGCCAAAGCGCTCGAGGACGCACTGACACTCATCTATCCGCTGCGCGATAGCTACATGATCGATACGTACTTTATACAGATTGCCGACCTGCTGGGTTTGGATCTGGAGACGGTGCGTTCGAGC
>CATZEP010000048.1 GCA_958418185.1 uncultured Collinsella sp. | reverse complement strand
CCCCTCCGCAGGCGTTGACGACCAGGCCGCCCCCGCCGGCATCGATAAGTCTGGTGAGCGACTCCGCTTCCCTAGCGGAGTCGTTGCCACTAATGGCCGTCATGAGCGAGCAGCCGCGCGCGGCGGCGCTGGCGGAAAGCCCTTCGAGCATGGCGCTCGAGAACGGGTTGGCGATGTCGGCCAGAATCACGCCGATGAGGTTCGTACGCGAGGAGCGCAGATTGCGTGCGGCGGCACGCGGGCGATAGCCGGTACGCTCGATGACCTCGGCAATGCGGGCACGGGTCTCCTCGGTCATTTGCCCGGGACGGTTGTTGAGATAGCGCGAGACCGTGGCCGGGCTCACGCCCGCCTCGGCGGCAATGTCCTTGATTCTCATCTGCGCCATAGCGCACCCCGTTTCCCAATGTCGGCAGTCTGAGCCATTTTAGGCATTTTTTTAAAAATCTCGGTTGCAAAACGCTGTAGGTGAGCGGCATCGTTTTTGCGTCTCGAGCAGATGCAGTGATGGGCTAGATAGACGAGTCTTTGGACAGCTCAAAATAGTCGGGATGCAATGCGATAACCGGGCCCTGCTCCTCGGGCATCAGGTGCAAGTGCGTCTCGGCCAGATAGCTCGCCGCGTCGGTATCGCCCCTCTTAATGGCCTCGAGAATCCGGCGATGCTGCCGACGAATCGGCTCCCAATCCAGGTCCTGCGACACCATACGCAGCCAGTTATACCGCTCAAAATGCGTATTGACGCTCTTCATCCAATCCCACAGCATATGGCGGTCGGCAATCTCAAAGCACGTCTCATGGAACAGGTTATCCAGATCGAAAAAACGACGCGTTTCGCTATGGTCGAGCGACTCGGACTCGGCAAGAATCTGCTCAAGCCGATGCTTTTGCTCGGGCGAGGCGGCCGAGCAACATTTAATGAGCACGCTTCTCTCAAGTTTCTCGCGCAAGAAACAGGCGTTCTCGGCGCGTTCCATGCTGATCTTAGAGACATAGGTGCCGCTTTTGGGACGCGTTTCCACCAGCTCCTGCTCCCGCAGGCGCACAAAGGATTCGCGAATGGGCGTGCGCCCGATTCCCGTCTCCTTTTCCAGACCAATCGCTGAAAGGCGCGTACCGGGCTTGAGCTCGGCATAGATAATCTTGGAGCGCAGTGCGTTGTATGCCTGATCTTGCAAGCTCTGATAATGCTGGTGTTGTTCCATAAAGCCCTCGAATGAAGCTCACGGTTGTCGAATGTCACCACGTAATACTATCGCATCGACACGCCCCAGCTCCCAATCAGTCTTTTTGGGACGGGGCTCTTTTAGCTACCCTGGCCCGCAAATCGGCCCCCTTGCCACAAAAGTGGCCCATCTACTACGTTAACACGGATAGCCTCGGCCATACCGAAAACCGTGAAAACAAAACCGCAGGTAGACAGCTTGTCGATTTTCGAAAAAGCCGACTATGGTTGACCCCTGCGGCTTAAACGTAGTAGATAGGCCTTTTTCGTGGCGCAGCACTACTGCACCCCAAATTGGCACCCCGAGCCTGTTATAAGTTGCTGTGAAATACGGACGGTTGATAATCAAGGGTTGATAATCAAGGGTTGATAATCAAGGGTTGATAATCAAGGCGCGCTATACGGCTTGCTATATCTCACTATACTTTGCTGTACGTCGCTATACTTTGCTATAACTTGACAATAATCGGCCCGTTACCATCCGGGATATAACGGGCCCCAAGCCAACGCTGGCTTGGGGCCCGTCTTGTACCATGGCTCTTTTGGACTATGAGCGCTCGTATTTCGTGGCCCGCCCGGTTCCCTGCCTTACGATTATATTCCGTTCAAGCAGAGATTCGAGTGCCGCCAACGTCCGCATGCGGCTCAGCCCCGTCTGTTTTTCAATCTCACTTCGCGACATAATTCGCCCACCCGACAAGGCCTTGAGAACCTGGACCTCTTCCTCGGACCCTTCAAAGGCATCGGTAACGGGCAATGTGACGGCCACCATGCCGCCGCGAACATCAAAAATTGGTTGATTGATCGAATCGCGATAGGCACGTCTAATGCGCGCAATTCCCGTACCAAATTTCTCGATGTAATCCAGCTTTAAGAAGGCCTCTGCAATGATGGGGTTTCTGAGCACGGATATCTGCCCATACAGATATTGTTCCGTCGTCAAACCGGCAGGCAGCGATCCGGGCGAAGTCACAACGACGCGATCGTCGTACAGGGCAATTTGAACATTCGCTCGAACGTCCCACGTCCGATGCACCAAAGCGTTTGCGACAGCCTCGCGAAACGCCTCGAGAGGAATTCGATCGGTTTGGACGCGCTCCATCCCTTCGATACGCTCAAAACGGTAGTAGCGTGCAAACATAGCCACCGCCCTGTCCACCTGCTCAATTGCGGATACATTTGTCGCCGTCTCACGGTCCAAGATCACATCCTCGGTATCGCCAAAACGGACGCAGTCGATGCCCGGAAAATCATTCCTATCCGCCAAAATCGCCGCAGCGTTGGTATAGCCATCTTTGCCGAGCAAGCGAAGTGTGCGCATAATATCCGGCGTTAGCTCGGAAATGCCGAGATGTTCAACACACTTATGCTCGAGCGTGTGAAAACTCAAGTCCTGGCGAGCCGATGTGAGCGCGTCGAACGTTACGTTGCTGCCTTCGAGCGTCAGCCTGCCATACTCAAACCGGTCGACCTCCACCGTTGCCGAATCGTTTCGCCTGTAGGCCTTTCCCTTGCTTCGATAGGGTTTTTCCTGGCCCTCATAAACCGTAAGGATTACGGTCCCGTGTTTCTCATCGGGCTCGAGCGTGTAACGGGGAGCGGGGTCCAAGCTGTCATTAATCATGTTCTCGATGCGGAGACACTCTGCGACCGGATCTGCAAGGCCGACAGCCACGCCCTCGTCATCAACGCCAAACTCAATCTTGCCCGTCCCGTAATTTGCATAGGCGCTCACCGTTTTAAGAAACGTCGGCGTAACGCTTTCCTTGTATTCGACTGTAGGGCTTTCTCTAACAACCATATGAACAACCCCCTCGTTTCGTACCATTCATAACCGTATTATAAGACGAAAACTGTTTGCGTACTGATTTATCCAAGACGCAAATGGTTTTCGTCTTTATTTGCGTACGGAATTAAGACGCATAATTTCGCTTTCGTATGGCTCAATACCGGACACAGACTGTTTTCGTCTGTCAATACGTCTGCAATCCAAACGAAAAGAGCCCCGAGCTCGTATGAACTCGGGGCTCTTTGTGCCGCACATCTATGAGAGGAGAAATTCGATGCGTACGGGCGCTACTCCATGAAGCCGCCCTGGGATGGCTGCAACCTCGTCGTTACCCGTCTGATGGGTGTGCTCAAGGCATCCATTCCCCTCTTTATCAACGTAACGGGCAAAAAAGCTCGTCGAGGAGACCATCCGCACGCACCACGGTGTGGCCGACGCCATCGAGGCGCGCAACCCCACCGCAGCGCACGACGCGATGTATCTGCACCTGGTCTACAACCGCAACATGATTGCGGAAGACGCACAGACAAAAGGCCTTTAGGGCTCGACCATGATCTTTCTTTGATAAAACGCAAAAGCGGCGGCCGCTTGCGCTTTATCAAATGGTGCAATGGGGCCAGGTTTACATGCACCAAGTTGGTACAAAGCAACCTGTCCCCCACGCACAAGGGGTTGACTAGAGCTCGCAGGCAACCTTGTAGCCATCGCCGATGGCGTCGCGGATGTTGCCGCACTTGTTGGCATCGCCCAGCACGTGGGTGGC
This sequence comes from uncultured Collinsella sp., assembly GCA_958418185.1. Taxonomy (GTDB): domain Bacteria; phylum Actinomycetota; class Coriobacteriia; order Coriobacteriales; family Coriobacteriaceae; genus Collinsella. The sequence goes on along the minus strand of CATZEP010000048.1, from coordinate 5,361 downwards.
AACACCGGCTGCAGCCAGGTCGTCGGCCAGCTTGGTATTGGGACGATAGCCCATGGCAAGCACCAGCGTATCGGCACCGGTGATGGTGTGGACCTCGCCGTCCTTTTCGTAGCTGATAGTGTCCTCGGTAATCTCGGTCACCTTGGCCTCGGTCAGCACGTGGACACCCTTGGAGAGCATGCGCGTGATGAGCACCGCGCGTCCGGCGCCGCCCTCGTTGGCGGCGAGCGTCTTGGTCATCTCGATAACAGTGACATCGCGGTTGGCCGGCGACAGGTCGTTGACCAACGGGGCCAGGTAATCGGCCGTCTCGCAGCCGACGGTGCCGCCGCCCACGATGACGATCTTCTTGCCCGGGAAGGCCTTGCCGCCCAGCAGGTCGTCAGCCGTCATAACCTGCTTAAAGCCCTGCATAAAGGCCGGAGCGATGGGCTCGGCGCCATAAGCTAGGACGACCTCGTAGCCGGCGTAGTCACGCTGAATGTCCTCGGCCGAAAGCTCGGTACCAAAGACGCACTTCACGCCCGCCTCAGCAAGACGGCGATACTGGTACTTGATCACGCGGGTGAGTTCCTGCTTGGCCGGCGGAACGGCCGCGATGCGCATCTCGCCGCCCGGTTCGTCCTGCTTATCCACGAGCACCACGTTGTGGCCGCGCTTGGCGGCAATGAACGCCGCCTCCATGCCCGCAGGACCAGCGCCCACAACCAGTACGTTCTTGGCCTCGGCGGCAGGCTCGTAACCGGCCTCGTCGCGCTCAACATCGGGGTTGACGGTGCAGGAGATGCGCTTGCCGAACATAATGCCGTTCAGGCAGCGCAGGCAGCCAATGCAGGGACGGATGTCGTCGGCGTTGCCGGCAGCGGCCTTATTGCAGAACTCGGCATCGCACAGATTGGCGCGGCCCATCATGCAGATGTCGGCAGCGCCGTCCTCGATCAGCTCCTCGGCAATCCATGCCTCGTTAATGCGGCCAACGGTGGCGACGGGAATGTTCACGTGCTTCTTAATCTCACGCGAGCAAGCGGCGTGCGAGGCCTGCTGCGTGCCGGCGGCGGGAATCGCAGAGCCGCGCTTGATGGTGGTGCCGCCCGACACATGAATCATGTCGACGCCGGCCTTCTCCAGACGACGCGAGACATAAATCATGTCGTTGGGGGTCAGGCCGCCATCGGTGTACTCATCGCCCGAGATGCGGACGTCGATGATAAAGTCCTTGCCGCAGCGCTCGCGAATCTCGGCAATGACCTCGAGCAAGAAGCGCATACGGGCGTCGAGCGAGCCACCATACTCGTCGGTACGCTTGTTGTAGAGCGGAGTCAAAAAGCCGCCGAGCATGCCGTGGGCGTGTGCCGCATGGACTTCAACGCCATCGACGCCAGCCTTCTGCATACGCACGGCAGCGTCGCCAAACTGATGCGTGAGCTCGTGAATCTCGTCGACCGTGATAGGACGCGGTGCCTCGCGGGCGTAAGACGGGCCCACAAAGGACGGAGCGATCAGGCGAGGCGTGCCCGGAATGTTAAAAGCCATGTAGGCGGGGTGGAAGAGCTGCGGCATGATCTTGCAGCCGTACTCGTGGACGGCCGCGGCGAGCTTTTCCCAGCCGGGGATAAACGTGTCGTCGTAGCAGCACATGTCACCCGGCAGGTAGGTATAGGTGGGCTCGACCGTCACGACTTCGGTGATGATCAGGCCCACGCCGCCCTTGGCGCGGGCACGGTAATGATCGACCAAGTCATCGGTCACATAGCCGTGATCGGCCAGGTTGGTGGACACCGGCGGCATAAAGACGCGGTTCTTGACCTCGGTTGTACCGACCTTGATCGGGCTAAAGAGCATCGGGTAGGCAGAGGACTCCATACAGGCTTCCTTTCGTTTGAGCCGCTCGGCGGCAGTTGCTAACGTACCTATCGTATCAGCAACTGCCGTATCCGTAGTCAAACATGCCCAAACGCCGGTCGGCTAATGAATACCGCGGCCCAAGTCTTCGGCGATTTTGTCTACGCCCTTAAGTGCGGCGCAGGTCTTTTTGTTGGAGCAATGCCCCGTGCAAACGCCACCCTGAGCGCAGTCGGCACAGGTGCCCTTGCGGTAGATGCGCACGCATACCGCGACAAACGCAATACCGATAACAGCCAGTACAACAATATCGATAGGTGCCATAGCAAGCCTCCTCTAGTTAACCACCACTTACTTTACCCCATTCTCCACCTGCCAAAAAGGGACGGGCTTATTTTGATCAGTTTTATCTGCGGAAACGCCACATCTCCCCCACCAAAAAGCCCGAGTGTCGCTGGGACGCCCGGGCTCGTGGAAAGGGGTTAATCCTTATTCGGACTTAAGCGGAAGCTGCAGCAGAAGCGGTGTTGGTCTCGTCCTCGTCGGTCCAAGCGTGCTTGGGCATGGGACGGAAGATCTGGAAGAGCATCGCAACCAGCAGCACGATGGCCACAACCGTCCAGATACCAAACTGCCCAAGGACAAGCAGGTTATAGAACTGGTTGATGAACAGGCCGATGACCCAAGCGAAAGCGCACTCGTAGCCGATGGCAATAGCGGTCCACTTGCCGGAGTCCATCTGGTTGCGGATGGTGCCAATGGCGGCAAAGCACGGAGCGCACAGCAGGTTGAAGGCACCAAAGGCAACGCAAGCGCCCATGGTCGGGAACATAGCGGCGAACGCGGTCCACAGGCTCGGATCGGTCTCGCCGGCATCGGCAACGGACAGCAGCGAACCGGCGGTGGCGACGACGTTCTCCTTAGCGACGAGGCCAGAGACGGTCAGCGCGGTGGCCTGCCAGGTGCTAAAGCCGAGCGGGGCGAAGATCCAAGCGACCAGGTTGCCAAGCATGGCAAGCACGGAGTAGTCCATGAACTCCTCGGGGATGCCCTCCATCGCAGGCAGGAAGCCAAAGGAGCCGTTGTAGCTACCAAAGTTGGACAGGAACCAAACCACGACAGTGGAGGCAAAGATGACCGTGCCGGCCTTCTTGATAAAGGCCCAGCAGCGCTCCCACACGTGCAGCGCCCAAGAGCGGATCGCCGGGAAGTGGTAGGCAGGAAGCTCCATAACAAACGGCGTCGGGCGGCCGGCGAAGAGCTTGGTCTTCTTGAGCATGAGGCCCGAGGCGATGACGGCAAAGACGCCCAGGAAGTAAAAGAGCGGGCTGATCCATGCGGCCGTGGTGGAAGAATCGCCAATGATGGAGCCCATGAGCAGGGCGATGATCGGCAGCTTGGCGCCGCAGGGGATGAACGTGGTGGTCATGACCGTCATGCGGCGGTCCTTCTCGTTCTCGATGGTCTTGGTGGCCATGACGCCGGGGACGCCGCAGCCTGAGGACACGAGCATGGGGATGAACGACTTACCGGACAGACCAAAGCGGCGGAACACGCGGTCCATGATGAAGGCGACGCGGGCCATGTAGCCGCAGTCCTCCAAGAAGGACAGCATGACGAACAGCAGGAACATCTGCGGAACGAAGCCGAAGATGGCGCCCAGGCCGCCAACGATACCGTCGCAGACCAGCGAATCAACCAGGCCACCGTCCTCGGTGCCACCCGCCACGAGGGCATCGTGCACCATGGTGGTGATACCCGGGACATAGGGGCCGTACTGCGCCGGGTCGACCGAGTCGGCGTCGTCACCCGCGGCCTCGACAGCCTCATCGTAGGCGTCGCGGCCCTGGCCGAGCACATACCAACCGTCGGTACCGAAGAGCTGGTCGTTGGTGAAGTCGGTCACCGTGCCGCCCAGAGTGGAAACGGCAATGTAGTACACGCAGAACATGATGACCACAAAGATCGGCAGGCCCAGGATACGGTTGGTAACCACGCGGTCAATCTTCTCGGAGGTGCTCATCTTGGCCGGAGCCTTGGTGAGGCACTCATCGATGATGTGGGCAATCACGCCATAGCGTTCGCCGGTGATGATGGACTCGGCGTCGTCGTCGCAGTCCTGCTCGCACTGGGCGACCAGCTGCTCCACGCGAGCGGCCTTCTCCTTGGTGAGGTTGATGAGCTTGCAGGCGTCCGCATCACGCTCAAACAGCTTGACAGCGTAGTAGCGACGCTTGTTGGCGGGAACGCTCGCCGGCAGGTTGTTCTCGATGTGGTCCAGAACGTCCTCGATGGAAGAATCGAACTTGTGCTCCGGCACCTGGCCCTTGGAAGCAGCGGACTTCTTGACCTGCTCGAACAGCTCCTTAATGCCTTTGTTCTTAAGGGCCGAGATCATCATGACCGGGCAGCCGAGCTTCTTGGAGAGCTTGTCCGTGTCGATCTTGTCGCCGTTCTTCTCGACCAAGTCGGCCATGTTGAGGGCGACGACTACGGGCAGGCCGGTCTCGATAACCTGAAGCGCCAGGTACAGGTTGCGCTCGAGGTTGGTGGCATCGACAACCTGGACGACCACATCGGGCTCGCCGCTCATGAGGTAATCGCGCGAGCATTGCTCCTCGGGGCTGTAGGGGGAAAGCGAGTAGATGCCAGGGAGGTCCGTGATGGTAACGTTCTTGTCGCTTAGGAGCTTGGCCTCCTTTTTCTCAACCGTGACGCCGGGCCAGTTGCCAACGTAGCCGTTGGCGCCGGTGATCAGGTTGAAAAGCGTGGTCTTGCCGCAGTTGGGGTTACCCGCCAACGCGACATGGATCTGAGAATCCGCCATTCAATCCTTCTTCCTTGTGTGCCTGCGCTGCTTTCTCCGCGCAGGCTGGATAATGTGCTTCAAAGTTGCAGCATCAAGTTAGAAAAACCTAACTTTATCTGCAGAAATATACGCCTCGGGCCCTTACTGGACCTCGACGACGGCCGCCTCCTCCTTGCGGATGGAAAGCTCGTAGCCGCGCACGTTGATCTCGACCGGATCACCGAGCGGTGCAACCTTCACGACCTTGAACGAAGTGCCCTTGATGAGCCCCAGGTCCATAAGGTGGCGGCGAAGCGCACCCTCACCGTGAAGCTTGACGATGGTGGAGCTCTCGCCCACCTTAACGTCACCCAACGTCTTCATTTACTTGTCCCCCTTTCAGTGCGTACAGAAATACCGTCGACTAACCGACGGTCATGATGTGCATGGCAACTTTGGAATCGATGCCAAAGCGTGCGCCCAGCACCGTGACGATGATATTGGCGCCACTCGAGCTCACCACGTGGATTTCGTTGCCCTCGACAAAACCGAGGTCCTTGAGGTGGTGTTTCATGTCCTCATTGCCCTTTACACGAGACACGCGCACGGTTTCGCCCGCTTTTACCATCGAAAGCGGCATAGCCGGCATCTGCGGTCCGCAAGACATGAGTGGCTCCTAACGTCAGTTCGTACTCAACATCGACGCGATAAAAGTTAACCACGTCTATGTT
>CATZEP010000047.1 GCA_958418185.1 uncultured Collinsella sp. | reverse complement strand
ATCGGCCTGGATGACGACATTGCCGCCACGACCGCCGTCGCCGCCATCGGGGCCGCCCTTGGGAACAAATGCCTCGCGCCTAAACGACATGCATCCGGCTCCGCCGTCGCCGCCGCAAACGTTAATTCGGCTGATATCGGTGAACTGTGACAACAGAATCGCCTCCTACAAAAAAGAGGGAGACCCTTGAATCCTAAAACTCAAGTGCCTCCCACATATGTGCTCTATGAAGGGTGAATTACGCGTTCGCGAGCGGGCGTACGCTGACCCTGTGCTTGATACCCTTGTGGAACTCAACGGTACCGTCGACCAGCGCGAACAGCGTGTCGTCCTTGCCACGGCCAACGTTCTCACCCGGGTGGATGTGCGTGCCGTGCTGACGGACGAGAATCGTGCCCGTGGTTACCGTCTGGCCGGCATAGCGCTTCGTGCCAAGGCGCTGACCGCGGGAGTCACGGCCATTACGGGAGGAACCGAGTCCTTTTTTGTGTGCCATTGTGTATACCTACTCTTTCGTTACGAGTGTAATCTACTCGGCGACGGGAGCCTCGGCAACAGCCTCAGCCTCTGCCTTGACAGCCTTCTTGGCGCGGGAGGTAGCCTGAACCTTCACGATCTTCAGCTTGGTGAGCTGCTGACGGTGACCCTTCAGACGACGATAGCGCTTGCGCTTGTGGAACTTGAAGACCAGCTGCTTCTCGCCCTTGAACTGCTCAACGATCTGAGCGGTAACCTTGGCCTTGGCCAGCTTGTCGGGATCGGTGACGATCTTCTTACCATCGTTGAGGAAGATAACCGGCAGGGTGATCTTGTCGCCCTCATTGCCCTCGATCTTCTCGACGGTGATGACATCGTCGGTGGCGACCTTGTACTGCTTGCCGCCCGTGTTAACGATTGCGTACATGTTTACTTGCCCTTCATGCATCAGTTAGTGCAACAGCCGAATATAGTAGCAGGCGATAATACCCCCGTCAACGAGTATGTGGAGCAAATCCACAAGTTCGCACAGGTATGGGGCTGACGAGTCGGCCCTCGTCGTCCTCGCATGCTTGATTCTGACGCTCGACATCGTAGGAGCAGATGGTCACGAGGTCTTGCATACCGGTGGAAACAATAGGTGCATCGACGCCCGGGGTCAAGCCCTGCAACAAAACATCAGCGGCAGAAAGCAAAATTTCCGGACGCATGGACCCCTCGTTGTCGGCATGGGTGTCGAGCATGAGCACCAGATGGTCCGGGCGCTCCCCTGCCGTGAGCTCATAGCCCACAAGTGTGTGGTCAAGGTCTAGGCGCTTGCTCTTCTTACCGCGTGCGTAGTCGATGCCATGGCCTGCACGCAACGTGTCGATCGCAGCGCGCACCTCATCGGCGCTCACGGGTGCTTCGGCGTCCAAGTGTAGGTCGATACGGTACGACAGACGCGTGAGTTGCGCTGTCAGCGCCGGTGTGCGCACGTCGATGTATGCCGCCTCGATGGGGGCAAGATCGGCCGGAGATGCCGCCGCTAGGCGCTCAAACGCCTCGTCGAGTGCGACGAACTCGGTCATAAACAGGTCATACCACTCACAGGTCGACGACGTTCCCACCGGCAGCGCCGACGAAAAGCCCACGCGCATGTGCGGAGAGAAGCCCTGCGTCACAGCATAGGGCAGCCCCGCGCGACGCACGATGCGCTCAATGGTATGAATCACTTCGAGATGGCCCAGGTACTTAAGACGGTCGCGCTTGCCATAGCGAACGCGAAGCCTGAAGAGCGTGGGGTTGTCGGTCAGGCGCTCACTCATGCGCGATCACCCACCAATACGTTCTTGGCATGGAGCGTGGGGCAGATTCCGCAGCCGGTGCACGACGTGCGGGTGCAGTCGGGGGTCGTGACACCCTCCAGCGAGCGGCGGTATTCGCGCTCGAGGAAGCCGCGCGAGCAGCCGGGGCTCACGTGCTCCCAGGGCAGGCGCCAGTCCAGTTCGTAGGGCAGGTGCACGAGCTCGTTGAGATCGATGCCGTTTTTAGCCGCAGCCTCTTTCCAGTTATCGAGCGAGAAATGCTCCACCCAGGCGTCAAAACGCGAGCCCGCACGCCAGGCGTCGATAATGACCGGCGTCATGTCGCGACCGGCACGGGACAGCGCGGCCTCGACGAGCGAGGTCTCGGCATCGTGGTAATGCACGCGTACGGCGCGGTTGCGCACACTCGTGATGAGGAGTTTCTCGCGGCGCTTGACGCCGTCGTAATCGATCTGCGGGCGCCATTGGAACGGCGTGGCAGCCTTGGGGATAAACGCCGACACCGAGATGGACACCGAGATGGAGCCGCGGCGCGCCTTGGGAACCACGGCGCGGCCGAGCTCGAGCACATGGTCGGCCAGGTTGGCGATGGCCACGATATCCTCGTCGCGCTCGCCGGGAAGGCCCATCATAAAGTAGAGCTTCATGCGGTTCCAACCAGCCTCGAAGGCCGCCTTGGCCGCACGGTCCAAGTCCTCCTCGGTCACGTTCTTGTTGATGATGTCGCGCATGCGCTGGCTGCCGGCCTCGGGGGCAAACGTAAGGCCGCCCTTCTTTTCGCCGGCGACCGACTCGGCCATGTCCACGCCAAACGAATCCAGGCGCTGCGAGGGAATGGACACTCGAATGCCCGTGTCCTCCAGGCGGCGGTTGAGCCTGCCGAGCACATCGCGGATGCAGGAGTGGTCGGTGGTCGAAAGCGAGGTGAGCGACACCTCGTCATAGCCGGTCTTTTCCAGGCCCTGGATCACCGAGGACACGATCTGGTCGGCCGAGCGCTCGCGCACCGGACGATAGGTCATGCCGGCCTGGCAAAAACGGCAGCCGCGGGCACAACCGCGCAGAATCTCGATAGACAGGCGATCGTGAACGAGCTGCGCGTAGGGCACGCACGACTGCGACAACGGATTGGTAGCGCCAAAGTCCTCAACGACGCGCTTGTAGACCACCGGCGGGACGTCTTTGCCCTCACGCGGCACGGTATAGCCGTGCGGAGAGCAAGGCTCGTCATAGCGCACCTCATACAGAGACGGCACATAGGTACCGGCGACCGTCGCGAGCTGCTCGACAATCCGAGCGCGCGAGACGCCCTCGTCGCGCAAGCGGCGATGCAGCTGGCAAATCTCGAGCAGCGACTCCTCACCCTCGCCAATGAGAATGGCATCGAAGAAAGCCGCATACGGCTCGGGGTTATAGACCGAGGGACCACCGGCGACGATGATGGGATCGTCCTCGGTACGGTCGGCGGCGAGCAGCGGAATGCCGGCGAGGTCGAGCGCCTCGAGGAAGTTGGTGACGGCCATCTCGTGCGGCACATGCATGCCGACGATATCGAACGAGGCCACAGGCGCCGCGCCCTCGAGCGACAGCAGCGGAATCCCCGCCTCGCGCATGGCATCGCCCATATCGGGCCACGGCACATAGCCGCGCTCGCAGGAAATGCCCTCGGCCTGATTGAGGATGTTATAGAGAATGGCGATGCCCTGGTTGGGCAGACCGACCTCATACACGTCAGGATAGATCATGCAGCAGCGGTAATCGGCATCGGCCTTGGAGAGCGTGCCCCACTCATGGTCGATATAGCGACTCGGCTTCTCGACCTTTGCGAGCAGGGGCTCAATCAAATGAAAACAGTCTTGGTAAACAGCGCGCAAAAGAAACCCCTAAGCAGCGAGATCAGATGCGTCCTCAAAGGGACCCATGGGACGAATAGCGCCGGCAACCGTGGTCACCAGGTCGCGAACGCGCGAGAACGTGGCGGCAGCCACCTCGTTGGCACGGCTGTAGTCGATATCGCGCTCGTACAGCGAAACGAGCGCACGGCCCATGCCATAGGTGCCCGCGGCGGCGGTCAGCGCCTTGACGGCAAACCCAATATGCGGCGTCTGCTTTACCAGGGCGCGGGTGACGGCGCGGAGCACCAAGCCGCCGGCAAGCACGCCCGCGACCTCATAACCGCGCTCGGGCTTAATACCGCGTCCAAAGATGGCCGCGAGCTCAAAGAGCATGCCCACCTGCGCCAGCGCCATAACGGGATAATCGGCCCCCGGCAAAAACACCAGCGCGCCCGTCGCCATATTGGTAAGCGCGCACGAGGTGATGATGCGGTTAGCGGCCGCAATACGCATAAAAGCAAAGTTCGCCGCAAAGGCCGTCTCCTTGTCCGTGCGATCGAGAATCCAGCGGGCAAGCGTCTCGAGCAGATACGTCTTATCGGTGGCCGCCACCGCGCCGAGCATGGGCGTGGACTCCTGGATAAAAGGCACCTCGACAGCAGACTCGGCCAGCACGCACACGGGGGCGCCGGCAATCACAAGCTCCTGTACAGCGCTCTCCAGACGGTCGGATCCGCACGAAAGGACCAGCACCACGTCGGTATCGGTCTTGGGGACGATACGGTCCTCACCCAGGCGCTCAACGCGCACAATGCCAGACGTCGTTTGCGGCACGAAGGCATCGCGCACCGTCTCGACCAAAAAACGCGAGGCAGACGAATCGAGGTAGACGGACACGCGAACCGGCGTGTCGGAATCCTTCTTGGTGGTCGCGCCCATCTTAAAGACGCGGGTCAGCTTGTCCACGGGAATCTTCATAGCAAACCCCTCCAGCGGTTACGCGGCGCCCGAACGATGCCGCCATATGGATTGTACGATACCCACCGTCAGCAACTGGATCATCATCGAGGACGAACCGAAGCTAATGAACGGCAGCGGAATACCGGTAATCGGCATCATGCCGATGCACATGCCGATGTTCTCGAAGGTCTGGAATGCCCACATGCCGACGATACCCACGCATGACAAGCGTAGGAACAGAGACTCACACTTAAAGGCAACGCGAATCGTCGAGAACATGAGCAGCACGTACAGGCACAGCAGCAAAAAGGAGCCGCAGAAGCCAAAGGTCTCGGACAAAAAGGCAAAGACGAAGTCGGTGTGGAACTCGGGCAGAAAGCCACCGGCAGACTGCGTCGCATGGCCCAGACCTTTACCGAAAAAGCCACCCGATCCAACCGCGATGAGCGATTGCTGCAAGTTGTAGGCATCGTCCGAATCGGCATTATCGGGGTCGATAAAGACGGTCAGTCGGTTCATCTGGTACTGCTTGATCAAAACGTCATGGCCCAAAAGAGAATCGAGCACAGAATCGAGCGCCAGGATGAGCGCCACCAAACCCACGAGCAGAGCCAAGGTCGACAGCACCCATTCGCGGCGCGCACCGCTCATGCAGATCACAACGGCACCCGACACCAACACGACCAGGCCCGAACCCAGGTCGCCCATGGCGACGACGGCCAAAAACGGAACGGAGAGCATGCCGCAGAGCTTAATGTAGTCGCGGGCGGTATCGATGCGGCCGTTGTACTGCGAACCAAGCGTGGCGATAAAGAAGATCGTGATGAGCTTGGCGAGCTCGACCGGCTGGAAGGTAAGACCGATACCGGGAATCTTGATCCAGCCCGTCATGCCCAGACCGCCCGTATAGGACAGCCCCGGAATCTTGGGCGAGAAAATCACAATGAGGTCGATGACGAGCAGCGCCGTCGAGAAGTTAGAGATGCCGCGCAGATCGGTACGCCAGACGAGCACCGCAAGCACCGCACCGATGCCGATGCCCAACAGGTGGCGCGAAAATGAGGCGTCGGCCTTAAACTGCGATGCCGACCAAATGATGATGGCACCATAGGCAACGAGTGCCAAGGTTGCCAGCAGCACGCCGATGTGCACCTTCTGGCGAAACGTGCCGCGCGAGGCCGAAAGCTGCTTGTTGACACGGTCCAGGCTGCTGCGAGAACCAGTTTTAGTTGAGCGGAACAGGTCCGCCGGCGAAAAATCCATCGCAACCTCCTATCGAACCGAGGAATCGCCCGTGGCAGAAGATGTGTCGGGCTCATCATAGATGGCGCCGAGCACATCGCGCACGACGTGCAGCGCGGTATCGGAGCCACCACCACCCTGTTCCAAGACAGTTACAATCACGTACTTGGGCTCATCGGCCGGCGCGTAGGCGCAAAACCACGCGTAATCGTCCTCGCCGCTCTTCTCGCCCGTGCCGGACTTACCGTAGACCGTGGGGGTCAAGGAGTTAAAGTGCGCGGCGGTCGAAGTCGACGCCGAATAAATCACATCGTGCATGCCGTTGCGGACCAGCGCCAGGTCGGCATCGCTATTGATGTGGGCCTCCAGGCGCTTCTTTTTGCCCTTACCGTTGTACTTATAGGCATCGCCGTCGCCATCGCGCGACACCGCCGACAAGAAGACGTGGGGCACATACTGCTTGCCGCCGTTGGCGAGGCCCATGTAAGCGCAGGCCATCTGCAGCGGTGTCACCAAAATGTCGCCCTGGCCGATAGCGATGTTAGTCATATCGCCGGCGTTCCACTTGCGGTCCTCGGCCGAGGCGTCGGTAAAGTACGACTCTTTCCACTTGGCGTCAGGAATGCGACCGGTGCCCTCGCTTGGCAGATCGATGCCGCAGGTCTTGCCCAGGCCCCAACGGCGAAAGACCTCTTGCAGACCCTCGGGATGATGGTCGTTGTAGAAAAACGCCTTACCCATATCGTAAAACACGGGGTCGCACGAGTTGGCGATACCGGACTGCAGCGTCATAGTGCCGTGACCGGAATGTAGCCAGCAGTACTTACCCCATGACTTGCCCAGGCCCGTCCAATAGCCCGTGCAGTTCGTGGTCTGGCCTGAGGTATAGGTTCCAAACTCAAGACCGGCCAGAGCCGAGAGCGGCTTGATGGTCGAAGCCGACATATACTGGCCGCTAATGGCGCGGTTGAGCAGCGGATGCGAACCCTTGTCGTCGTTGAGCTCGGTCCACACGTCGTTGGAAACGCCGCCGATGAACACCGACGGATCAAACTTGGGCTCGCTCGCCATACCCAGAATCTCACCATTGTTGGGATCGAGGCACACCACGGCGCCGTTGCCGGCATCGCTATGACCCGTGGTCTTGGCAAGCTCAATGGCATTCGCCAGAGCCGTCTCGCAGGCCTGTTGAATCTTAAGATCCAGCGTAAGCTTAATGTCAGAACCGGCCTTGGCGGGAACGGCGCCGGCTTGACCGGTCACGTTACCCGAGGCGTCAACTTTCACGGTCTGCTCACCACGAATGCCCTGCAGCAGATTTTCGTAGTAAATCTCTACGCCCGCCTGGCCCACAATATCGCCCGATTGATACGAGATCTGGCCAGCCGCGCTATCGCTGCCGTCCGACGACTTCTTGTTCTGCGCCTCGAGCTGCTCGGAGGTAATGGTGCCGGTATAGCCCAAGATATGGCAGGCGGTCTCGCCATACGGGTATTGGCGCTCGGTGCGCTCGGCGATCTTCACGCCGGGAAACTCACCGGCGTGCTCCTGAATGTAGGCGACAGTAGAGCGGCGCACGTCAGTCGCGATCGTATGCAGGCTCTGCGCGCCTTCGGAATTGTCCTGGATGTTGCGCAGCACCGCGATATACGGCATGCCGAGCACGTTGGCAAGATGACGCACCAGTACCTTGTCGTCGGCAAGGTCGCGATAGGCGACGACGGCGAGCGAGGGGCGGTTTTGCACCAGCGCGACGCCGTTGCGGTCCAAGATGCGGCCACGAACGGCAGGCGTGGTAACGGTACGGGTCTGATTGCTCTTGGCCTGCTTGTCGTAGTAGTCCGACGAGACCATCTGCATGCCCCACAGCTTAACGGCAAGCGCGGCAAACATCGCACCCACGCCCGCGGTGAGGATGGAAAAGCGGCCCTTGAAGGCCGTAGCGGCCGTATTGCCCTCGCCCTCGGTGGCGCGCGGGGCCGTTCCGTGCTGCGTGTCGTAGGTAAAGCGGGAGTCGCCGCGGCGCATGATGACCAGCGCGACCACAATGGCCACGACCAGCACGATACCGGCGACAACAACCGTCAACTGGGAAGACATCTACAGGCCTCCCCTATTTGAGCTTATGGGTCTTGGGCTTAAAGCGCATACCCGTCTGACGCCCACCGCGCGCGGAGAACCCATAGCCAGACTGCGGCGCGACGCCGGACATCAAAAACGGAACGGCGACCAGGCCGGTCAGAATCGAAGACGGCAGGGCATGTCCAAAGATCGCCACGACAAAACTCGATTCCAGTCCCATAAACAGCAAGATAATGCTGTAGATCACGTTAATGGCAAGCGCAAAGGCGCCCACCGTGATGCCGCGAGCGCTCGGGGTGCCGCCCGTCTGACCGGCGGCACTGTGTGTCAGGGCAAAGCTGCCCACTGTCAGCAACAGCGACATCACGCCCACCGGCACGGCTGCCGACAGGTCGTAGAACAGGCCGCTGCAAAAACCGCAGATGACGGCCCGCGTGGGATCGCCCGAAAACACGCTCAGGCACACCAGGATAATCATAAAGTTGACGCGACCGCCCGCGATGGAGATCTGCGGCGCCAAGCCCGCCTGCAGCAGGACGCAGACAATGGCGGCAATCGCAAAAGTGCGGGAGCCAGTCCCCTGTTCGTGTAGATCCATGGACATGCCTCCCTATTCGCTCGTGCCCGTGTCAGTCGTGTCGGACACATCGGAGCTTTCATCCGAGCTTTCGTCTTTGGACTTGGTGGCCGCATCGCGCGAGGTGCCCTGCGGCGTACTGTTGGCGCTGCTCACATCCTCGTCCGAAGCCGACTGCTCATCGGTCAGCGACGTAATGACCAGCACTTCCTCGTTGTTTTCGGCCGTTGTCTGGGCGCGCACGACGATGGTGTAGTACACATCGTTGGCAGACTTCTCCACCGACGAGACCGTACCGAGCGGCAGGCCCTTGGGGAATACGCCGCCGATGCCCGAGGTCACGATGATGTCGCCCACCTTCACGTCGGAATCGACACTCACGTGCTCCAGGCGCAGGGTACCGTCGGGCTGCCCCTGCAGCATACCCTGAGCGCGCGTATCCTGCACCATGGCGGACACGCCCGAGTTCTCATCACTAATCAGACGGACGGTGGAGGTCTTGGCCGAAACCTCGATAATCTGACCGATGACACCGGCAGAACTCGTCACGGGCATGTTGATGGTAAGACCGTCGGCAGAGCCCTTGTCGATGGTGACCGTCGAGGTCCAGGCATCACCCGAAGCGCCGACAATGCGAGCCGCGGTGGACTTGAGGTTGTAGGTCGACTGAAGACCGACCAGGCTCTCGAGTCGCTCGGCGGTCTTTTGAGCCTC
>CATZEP010000046.1 GCA_958418185.1 uncultured Collinsella sp. | reverse complement strand
AAACAGCAGCGAGCCGCCACGGCTGACGATGTTCATGAGACGGCCGGTCTCTTTAAAGGTCTTGGTGACCGACTTGTTGATGCCGCAGTGGATGGTCATAAAGTCCACGCCGTCCTCGGCGTGCGCGCGCACGACTTCGAACAGGTCGTCCTTGGTGAGCTTGACCAGCGGCTTTTCCATGTAGCCGATGGCGTCGTACATGGGGACGGTGCCCACCATGAGCGGTGTCTCGTCGATGAGCTGCTGGCGGAACTGGCGCGTCTTGCCCGAGTTGGAGAGGTCCATGATGGCGTCGGCGCCGTAGTCCTCGGCAATCTTGACCTTCTTCCATTCCTCGGCGGCATCGGCCTTGTCGCCCGAGATGCCCAGGTTGACATTGACCTTGGTGGACAGGCCCTCACCGACACCAAAGGCGCGCATGCCCTTTTTGATATGCACGATGTTGGCGGGGATGGCGATGCGGCCGTCGGCCACGCGCTCGCGGATGTACTCGGGGTCGCGATGCTCGCGCTCGGCGACCTCCTTCATCTGCGGTGTGATCTGCCCGGCGCGGGCGAAGTCGATTTGCGTGACGAGCGTGGGCTCGGTTTGTGTGCTCATTGGCACGGCTCCCTTCGTTGGCATTACCCATATCAGGTTTGCGGGTCAGGGCGGGCGCGCCCAGTCTCAGCCTGCCGTCTTGTCCTGCAAGCTCCCCGTTTATGTGGTGGGCTCAAGTATAGCTCGAATGGGTACGATTGACGCGATGAGCATGCCCGTGGGGAGGCGAACATGAAAGACAAGCATCTGTATCGGGAGACGCAATGGGATGTATCGGCCGAGGAGGGCCGTGCACACCATGGCCTTGTCGCGATTGGTTTTGCGGTGCTTGCCGTGCTGGTGATTGCCTTTTGTATCTGGACGTTTGGCGGTCGCGGCGGCGCTACATGGGAGTTCGAGGCCGATGATAGCCTATCGATTATGACGGTGAGGAGTACTGGCGGTAATGCCAATACGCTCGCCATTCCGGGCGATTATTGGTACCCGCGCGATGAGTTTGTGCAGTTGCAGCTGAGTGGTGGGTCCATTCCAGGCGAAGAAATCGAACGCGTGACGTTTGACGCGGCGCTCAAAACGCTGACGGTGAAGCTCAAAGATCAAGGAGATGTGCCCACGACCATGGATATCGCCCTGACGGAATGGCGCCTGGAGCCTCCGACGGGTGTTGCGGTGTCCGAGGTCGAGCATGTCAAGATTACCTATCAGGACGGCTCGACAAGCGAGATTGCCAAGGCAGACGGCTTGGCGGAATAGCGGGATGTCACCGAATATCATGAAAGCATGCCGAGGTGGAGTTCGGCGCTGGCGACAGGCATTTAGAATGCCTGCTCGTTGATGAAGACCAGGCTATCTGGGGACGAGAGCTCGGGGACATAGCGGTAGCCAAGGTTGAACTCGGTTAGACCGGCGGCGTCCTCGACCTTGTTTTCCGCCATCCAGCGGACCATCGAACCGCGTGCCTTTTTGCTGGCGGTCGATCGTTGGATGGGCTTATCGTTGCGGACGCCTTCGCCAAAAAAGCCGGTGATCACCGTTGTATCCTGTGCAGCAGGGGGCAGGACAGCTTTGGCGTATTCCACGCTGGCAAGGTTGACGATAGTGGTGTCGGAACCGGCCGGCGCAATTACCTGCGCAAGTCGATTCCCCCAGAAGGCATAGAGGTCGCGAGCGCCGTCGACGGCGAACTTCGCCCCCATTTCGAGCCGATAGGGAGACACGCCGTGGAAGGGGCGCACGCATCCGTAGAGTCCCGAGAGGATCCAGAGATGGTTTTGCAGCCAGTCGAGCTGCGCGGCATCCATCACCTCGGGTGCCATGCTCTGGTATTGAATGCCGTGATAGGACATGACGGCGGGGGAGATTCGACGCGCGATATCGGGATCTGCGAGGTCGGTATCGCTCAGGACGGGCATAAATTCGTGAAGCGTATCCAGACACGTTGTGAGCAGCCTGTCGCTCACGTTCCACAGCGCCTGCAGGCCGCCGCTGCCTTCATTTCGTTCGATATCTAGCAGTGCGTGGTGGAGGCGAGCCGTCTCGTGCGCAAAAGGTGGAATGCCCAGGACTTCAAAAGCATCTTGGGCCGCGCGCATCTGCTTGGCGGGCGAAATGATGACCTGCAGCATGGACTCTCCTCTGCCAAAAAAGTTGCGGTGGAATACGGTCTGTTTTGGCCGTTTATGGGCCAGTTTAGTCCGTATTTCACCGCAAGTTATAAGGGACTGGTTAGGCGCGCTCGAGGAAAGCCTTGTAGCCGCGATAGGCCTCGTAGATATCGGCCTTGTTAGCGACCTCCCACAGGGCGTGCATGGACAGGACGGCAACGCCGGAGTCGATGACGTTCATGCCGTACTTGGCCATGATGTAGGCGATGGTGCCGCCGCCGCCCGCGTTGACGCGGCCGAGCTCGCAGGTCTGGAAGTCCACGCCGGCCTCGTCCATGATGTCGCGGACGAGGGCCACGTACTCGGCGTCGGCGTCGTTTGAACCGCCCTTGCCGCGGCTGCCCGTGTACTTGTTAAAGCACAGGCCACGACCCATAAAGGCGGCGTTCTTGGTTTCGAACTTGCCGGCATAGCCCGGGTCGAAGCCGGCAGACACGTCGGAGGAGAGCATGCGGCTGCGGGCGAGTGCGCGGCGTAGGGTCAGCGGGCTATCCTCGCCGGCGAGCGTCATGATCTCGGCGACGGTGTTCTCGAAGAAACGGCTCGTCATGCCGGTGGCACCTACGGAGCCGATCTCCTCCTTATCGACGATGAGCGTGATGCTCGTGCGCTCGACATTGGCCACATTGATCTGGGCGAGCATGGAGGGGTAGGCGCAGACGCGGTCGTCGTGGCCATAGCCCAAAATCATGGAGCGGTCGAGGCCCATGTCGCGGGCGGGGCCGGCGGGCACGACCTCGATCTCGGCGGAGAGGAAGTCCTCCTCCTCGACGTCGTACTGCTCCTTGAGGATGTCCAGGAACATCTGCTTGACGGGCTCCTTGGGGGCGTCCTTGTCGTCCTCATCGAACTTGACGGGACGGCCGCCCACGCGCACGTCGAGGATCTCGGCGTCGACGGCGTCCTTGGCGGGCTTGGACATCTGCTCGCTCGAGAGGTGGATCAGCAGGTCGGAGATGGTAAAGACCGGGTCGTCCGCCTTGTCGCCGATGTTGATGTCGACGGTGGTGCCGTCCTTTTTGCAGATGACGCCTACAAGTGCAAGCGGGGAGGCCACCCAGTGGTAGCTCTTGACGCCGCCGTAGTAGTGCGTGTCGAGGTAGGCCATGTCGCCGGCCTCGAAGGCGGGATTTTGCTTGAGGTCCAGGCGCGGCGAGTCCACGTGGGCGCCCAGGATGTTAAAGCCCTGCTCGAGCGGGGTGGTGCCCAGGTTGACGAGCATAAGGTCCTTGCCGTGGTTGGCGGCGTACACCTTGTCGCCTGCCTTGAGCTCGCGGCCTTCGGCGATCACGGTCTCCAGGTCGACGTATCCCGCCTCCTCGGCCATCTTGATGCCGGCCTTGACGCACAGGCGCTCGGTCTTGTTCTCGCTCAAAAACTGCTTATAGCCGCGGCAAAGCTCCTCGAGCTCCTCGACTTGCTGTGGCGTGTACTTTTTCCATGCGCAGGGACGCTCCATGACGCAGGCTCCTTTCGGATCGATCGTGCTGGTTGATGTACCGTGAGCCATCGTATCACGCGCGGGCTCGCGGCGGCAGGGGAGCTTGATGTGCAGTGGCCGCGGGGCGGGGAGCGTGTAAACTGGAGTGAGCAAACCGTGCCCAGCCCAAAGCGAGGTATTCAATATGTCTGACAAGCGCCGCACCTTTGCCGTTATTGACGGCAACTCGCTCATGCACCGCGCCTTCCACGCCGTGCCGCCGACCATGAACGCGCCGGACGGTCGCCCCACCAACGCGATCTTTGGCTTTCTGAACATGTTTCTCAAGATGATCGACGCCTTTAACCCCGACGGTGTGGTCGTGGCGTTTGACAAGGGCAAGCCGCGCGTACGCATGGAGATGCTGCCGCAGTATAAGGCGCAGCGTCCGCCCATGGATCCCGATCTGCACGCGCAGTTTCCGATGATCAAGGAGCTGCTCACGGCGCTTAACGTGCCGATTCTGCAGTCCGAGGGCTGGGAAGGCGACGATATCCTGGGTACCATGGCTCGCCTGGGTGAGGAAGCCGGCTGCGACGTGCTGCTGGTGACCGGCGACCGCGACATGTATCAGCTCGTGACCGAGCACGTCAACGTGGTCTCGACCCGCAAGGGTCTGTCCGACGTAGCGATTATGACGCCCGAGAGCGTGGATGACCTGTATCACGGCATTACGCCGGCGCTCGTGCCCGATTTTTACGGTCTGAAGGGTGATACGTCGGACAACATTCCCGGCGTACCGGGCATCGGCCCCAAAAAGGCGAGCGCGCTCATCGCGCAGTACGGCAGCTTGGACGAGGTCATCGCGCACGCTGACGAGGTCAAGGGCAAGATGGGCGAGAACCTGCGTGCGCACATCGACGATGCGCTGCTGAGCCGCAAGGTTGCGACCATTCGCACCGATGCGCCTGTCGAGCTCGACTTTGACGAAACGTCCTTCCCGGCGTTTTCTGCCGATGAAGTGTCCGCGGCACTGGGAGCACTCGGCATTACGGCCATGCAGAACCGTTTCTTGTCACTGATTGGTGGCGAGGGTGGGGCTGCGGTCACCGCCAGCGCGTTTGAGATTCCCCCCGTTATGCGCGCTGCCGCCGGCGATGCCGAGGCGCTCGCTGCCGTTGCCGCCGAGGTTACTCGTGCGATCGAGGCGGGCGAGTGGATTGCCGCCGTGGTGGACGATGACAAGGAGGAGGGTGCGCTCTTTGGCCTGACGCGTACGCTGTGGCTGGCGACGTCCAAGGGGCTGCTTGCGCTTGAGGAGGGCGACGGCGGTACCACTGGCGTAGTCGATGGCTTCAACTTCGCCCACGGCGTGATTGCCGGCGTGCTTGCGCGCCTGTTTATGGAGGGCCGCGTGGCGAGCCCGGATACGAAGGCGCTGCTGCATGAGCTTTCGCCCATCGATTCTTCCGAGCCCGAGCTCATGGATCCGCTGGCAGTCGATTCCACGCGCATCTTCGACACCGTGGTCGCCGCCTACCTGTTGGATTCCGACCGCTCCGAGTTTGACGAGGCGTATCTGGCCGATACCTATCTGCAGATGGCGCTGCCCGCGGCGCGCGGTGCAGAGGGTGCCGGCGAGGACGCTCCTGCGCCCGCCGCCCGTACTGCGGCTCTGACGCTGGCGCTGGTCGCACCGTTGCGCGACCGCATGGCCCGTGAGAACGCCGCCAACGTGTTCGATGGCATTGAGATGCCGCTCGTGCCGGTGCTTGCCAAGATGGAGCGCGCGGGCATGCTTGTAGACCCCGACCGTCTGCATAGTCTGTCCGAGGGGCTTGCTACCCAGATTGCCGAGGTCGAGCGCAGCATCCGCGACCTGGCAGGGGACGAGACCTTTAACATCGGCAGCCCCATGCAGCTCTCGCACGTGCTGTTTGACGTTATGGGGCTTCCGACCAAGGGCCTCAAAAAGACCAAGCGCGGCTACTATTCGACCAACGCCAAGGTGTTAAGCGACCTTGCCCGTGACCACGAAATCGTGCGTCTGATCTTGGACTGGCGTGAGAAGTCCAAGATCAAGTCCACCTATCTGGACACGCTGGGCCCGCTGCGCCGCGGTGACGGTCGCGTGCACACCACGTACAACCAGACCATCACGGCAACGGGACGCCTGTCCTCGAGCGACCCGAACCTGCAGAACATCCCGACGCGCTCGGAGCTGGGCCGTACCGTCAAGACGGCGTTTTCGGCAGGCGAGGGAAGTGTCTTTTTGGCGGTGGACTACTCGCAGATCGAGCTGCGTCTGCTGGCGCATCTCTCGGGTGACGAGCACCTGGTGCGCGCCTTTAACGAGGGCGAGGACTTCCATGCCGAGACGGCGGCGCGCGTGTTTGGCGTGCCGGTGTCCGAGGTAACGCCCGACTTGCGCAGTCGCGCCAAGGCCGTGAACTTTGGCATCGTGTATGGTCAGCAGGCCTACGGCCTGTCGCAGTCGCTGCATATCTCGATGGCCGAGGCGCGCGACATGATCGACCGCTACTACGAGGCCTATCCGGGCGTGCGCACGTTCCTCGACAACGTGGTGGCGCGTGCCAAGCAGACAGGTTACGCCGAGACCATGTACGGCCGCCGTCGCCATATTCCGGAGCTCAAGGCTAAAAATCCGCAACTTCGCGGCTTTGGCGAGCGCACGGCCATGAACCACCCCATGCAGGGCACCGCCGCTGATATCATCAAGATTGCGATGGCCCGAGTAAGCCGCCGTCTGGAAGAAGAAGGCTTTGCCGCCCACATGATCCTGCAGGTACACGACGAACTGGACTTTGAGTGCCCGGTCGACGAAGTCGAGCACCTGACCGCCATGGTCCAAGACGTCATGGAGCACGTAGTAGACCTCCGCGTACCCCTAATCGCCGAAGCCAGCACCGGCATAACCTGGGCCGACGCCAAGTAAGGGTACACCCACAACTCCAAAGTAACCAAAACCAGAAGGGGGCTCCTTGCCAACAAGGAGCCCCCTTCATTCCAAATAATCAGCCAAGTATCTAGACGCCAAGACGCCATCCAGGCGGCAAGCAAGTCACCGCAGGACCTGGCCGGGCGAGGCGGGTAAGTTTTTCGTAGATTCCGCACGAGCCGGAAAGCACTTAATGTGCTTTCCGAGCGAGCCCAGGACCTGACCGAACGAAAAACTTACCCGCCTCGCCCGGCCAGGTCCGACGGGCGCGTTAACGAGCCGCCAAGATGGCGTCGATGAGCGTCAGTACGCCCCCGTCGTTGTTGCTCGGAATGCGCCACTTAGCATGCGCGTTCATATGCTCCTCGGCATTGTCCACGATAAAGCTATGCCCGACGCGCTCCAGCATGGGGATATCGTTGTAAGTATCGCCCACGGCGGCGGCGTCGGCGATATCGATGTCCAGGTGCTCGCACAGGTGCGCGACGCCGGCGCCCTTGTCGACGCCCAAGTTCATAAAGTCGATCCACTCGCGGCCAGCATTGGTGACGTAGAGTCGGTCCGAGAATGCCGGGCTGTAGTCCTCGCGAAACGCCGGCTCGGCGTCGTAGTCGGGGAAGAAGATCGAGATCTTGTTGGACTCGATATCAATGCCCTCAAAGCTGTCGACGTAGTTGATTGTGTTGTAGTAGACGCTGATCTCGTCGTGGTATTGATGGTCGCGGGCAAGCACGTAGAACTCGTCGAAGCAGCACAGGACGGGGACAGCGCGAGGATCCTCCGAGGCGCGGCTCAAGACCTGCTGGTACAGCTCCACGTCGATAATGCTCTTATAGATATAGCTGCCACGATAGATCACGCATGCGCCGTTGTCGGGACAAAAGGCGAGGCGGTTCTTGATGCCCTCGAACATCTCCTCGAGCTTGGGGGCGGGACGTCCGCTGGCGGGGCAGAATACGATGCCGGCTTCGGCGAGCTTGTCCAGGCGTTCGTCAAGGCCTTGCGGCAGCACGCGCTCGTCGGTCAGCAGTGTCTTGTCCATGTCGACGGCGATGAGCTTAATGTTTCCGATATTGGCGTCCGATTCGTAAGTTTGCATAAAAGCGAGCCTTTCGTTTCGAGATTGTTTCAGACGTTATAACCATTAACTCGTAGTCGGGCGTATTTTCGCAGGATTGGCGCGCGTTTGCATCACCATTCACAAAGTAATGAAAAAACTTTTCAGAAATTTGAAGTTGTCGCTTGTGCCGCGGGCACTTTAGCGTAATATAGCGACCATCGAAAACGGAGACGGAAAAACAACCGTTTACCGAGGAATAGGTACCGTTTACGATATAAGAATTGCGCCCGGCGATAGGTGAAAGGAGAGGCAGATGCAGTTCGTAAAGATCATCACTACTGCAGACAATGCCATCCGACGCCAGTGCGCAATTTCCCGACGACGATAACAATCGTCTCTGTCCGCATGGGGCGAATTGCCTCAACAGAGTCATTTTGAGGTCGTTGGGTTTTAGCACGACATTGCTGCATGTTTCTAGGGCATGTATGTGCTGATTTTTGCTATTTAACCTGATATTGCACGGTATATGACCTTGAAATGACTTGCAACTGACCGATGTTCTAACTAGCTACCAAGGGCGAAAGGAAACAGCCATGAGCAAGGAAAAAGTCGTTCTCGCATATTCCGGTGGTCTTGATACATCCGTATGTGTCAAGTGGCTCCAGGACGAGAAAAATCTCGATGTCGTTTGCGTCTGCGGCAACGTGGGCCAGGAGGAGACCGGCCTGGATGCCAAGAAGCAGAAGGCGCTCGACCTGGGCGTTCTCGATTGCCAGGTGCTCGACCTGCGCGACGAGTTCTCCGATGAGTTCCTGACTAAGGCCATCGCCGCAAATTCCATGTACGAGAACAAGTACCCGCTGCTCTCCGCCCTGTCTCGCCCGCTGCTCGCCAAGAAGCTTGTCGAGGTCGCTCACGAGTTTGGCGCGACCTACGTCGCCCACGGCTGCACCGGCAAGGGTAACGACCAGGTTCGTTTTGAGGCTGCGGTCAAGGCCCTCGACCCCGAGCTTAAGGTTATCGCCCCCGTTCGCGAGTGGGATCTGAAGTGCCGTCCCGACGAGGTCGCCTATGCCCACGCCCACAACGTGCCGGTTCCCGAGGGTGCCAACGACAACCCCTATTCCATCGACGACAACCTGTGGGGTCGTGCCATTGAGTGTGGCCACCTGGAGGACCCCTGGAATGAGCCGCTCGACGACGCCTGGGTTATGACCAAGAATCCCGAGGATACGCCCGATACCCCGACGTATACCGAGATTGAGTTTGAGGCCGGCAAGCCCGTCGCCGTCGACGGCAAGAAGATGAAGCTCTCCGAGATCGTCATCGCGCTCAACAAGATTTCGGGCGACAACGGCTTTGGCCGTCTGGACCTGGTCGAGGATCGTCTGGTGGGCCTCAAGAGCCGCGAGTGCTATGAGGTTCCCGGAGCCCTGACGCTTATCACCGCCCACAAGGCGCTCGAGGACATTTGCGTTGAGGGCGACCTGCTCAAGACTAAGATTAAGCTCGAGCAGGATTGGGCCACCGCCGTGTACAACGGCCAGTGGTACAGCCCACTCAAAAACGCGCTCGACGCCTTTATGGTCGACACCCAGAAGTTCGTGACCGGCACCGTCCGTCTGAAGTTCTTTAAGGGCAACTGCCATGTCGTCGGC
>CATZEP010000045.1 GCA_958418185.1 uncultured Collinsella sp. | reverse complement strand
ATCGTGTCGTTTGACAGCACCTTCGATGTGATGGAATGCGAGCAGCTGTGCCTGGATGCCGGCGTGCCCGGGCGCATCATGCCATTGCCCGGCTCCAGTACCGCCGGCTGCGGGCTGTGCTGGGCCATGCCGTTCTCGGGCGATGCCCTCGCCGCCTTCCGCGCCGCCACCGAGGGCCGCGTAGCCCCCGCCGACTACCACCAGCTCGTCCTCTAATCACCTGCACCACCACAAAGGTGCCTGTCCCCAATGTGGTGGTTTGGAACACGTGGACGAAACAGGTTTGAAACACGGGTTTTGCATGTCAGACACTCAAAAACGCTTCTACCTGCATCGTAATCAAAACGAAACATCTGCTCGTCGGCTTATGCGAAACTTTGCTGCAACAGTGCGATATTATCCATACTCGATAAAGCTCGCGGCGCATAGGGTGCCGCGACCAACATTTTCGTTTCCCATCATTGGAGGAAGCATGAGCTACACGCAGAAAGTTCTCGAAGAGCTCAAGGCCCGCTATCCCGAGCAGCCTGAGTTCATCCAGGCAGCGACCGAGATTCTCGGCACCATCCAGCCGGCGCTCGACGCCCACCCCGAGTACGAGGAGGCCGCCCTGCTGGAGCGCCTCGTTGAGCCCGAGCGCATCGTCATGTTCCGTGTTCCCTGGGTCGACGACCAGGGCAAGGTTCAGGTCAACCGCGGTTATCGCGTCGAGTTCAACTCTGCCATTGGACCCTACAAGGGCGGTCTGCGCTTTAACCCGACGGTCACCTTGGGTATGCTCAAGTTCCTGGGTCTGGAGCAGATTCTCAAGAACAGCCTGACCACCCTTCCCATGGGCGGCGGCAAGGGCGGCTCCGACTTTGACCCCAAGGGCAAGTCCAACAACGAGATCATGCACTTCTGCCAGTCCTTCATGACCGAGCTCTATCGCCACATTGGCCCCAACACCGACGTTCCCGCCGGCGACCTGGGCGTTGGCGGCCGCGAGGTTGCCTACCTGTTCGGTCAGTACAAGCGCCTGACCAACGAGTGGACCGGCGTCCTTACCGGCAAGGGCCTCTCCTTTGGCGGCTCGCTCGCCCGTACCGAGGCCACCGGTTACGGTCTGGTCTACTTTGTGGACGAGTACCTCAAGAGCCGTGGCGACTCCTTCGAGGGCAAGAACGTCGTCGTTCACGGCTCCGGTAACGTCGCTATCTACGCGGTCCAGAAGGTCGCCCAGCTCGGCGGCAAGGTGCTGGCCTGCTCCGACACCCACGGCTGGGTCGAGGATCCCGACGGCATCGACTACACCGTGCTCGAGCATGTCTACAACAAGAAGCGCTCCGGCCACGACAAGGGCGTTACGCTCGCTATGTACGTCGACGAGAAGCCCAATGCCACGTGGCACGAGGGTGACGGCCGTGGCGTTTGGCAGCTGCCCTGCGACATCGCGCTGCCCTGCGCTCGCGAGAACACGCTGCTGCTCGAGGACGCCCAGGCGCTCGTCGCCAACGGCTGCAAGGTGGTCGGCGAGGGCGCGAACATGCCCACGACCATCGAGGCCACGACCTACTTCCAGGAGAACGGCGTCGCCTTTATGCCCGGTAAGGCTGCCAACGCCGGTGGCGTGCTCGTGTCCGGCCTGGAGATGAGCCAGAACGCCGAGCACCTGTCCTGGACCTTCGAGGAGGTCGACGGCAAGCTCGAGCAGCTCATGCGTGGCATGTTCCACAACGTGGACGACACCGCCAAGGAGTATGGCCAGGAGGGCAACTTTGTCATGGGCGCCAACATCGCCGGCTTCCTGAAGGTCGCCGACGCCATGCTCGCCCAGGGCGTCTGCTAAATCTTTGCTTGACATAGCATGTGATGAGGCTCCCAGTCATCTTGGCTGGGAGCCTTTTTTGATCCGCATGCGACGGAGGAAAACGGATCATTTTGTCCCGACACGAGCTGTGCGCTCACGTTTGGTACACTTAAAGGTACTGGACAAGTGGAGAGATGGGGGAGAACGTGCTCAAGTTCGGTACCTACGTCCGTGTTGGAAACGCGGCCGAAGCCTATGAGCTCTTACAGAAGAACCGCAACAACAAGATTGTGGGCGGCGGCATCTGGATGCGCCTGGGTTCGCGTCGCGTGGCGACGGCGATTGACCTTTCGGCCTGCGGGCTCGATCAAATCGAGGAGACCGAGACCGAGTTTCGCATCGGTGCCATGTGTACCCTGCGCCAGCTCGAGCGCCATGCCGAGCTCAACGCACTTGTCAACCATGTCTTTGAGTTCGCTGTCCACGATATCGTGGGCGTGCAGCTGCGTAACACCGCCACGGTGGGCGGCAGCATCTATGGTCGCTTTGGCTTCTCTGACGTGCTCTCGGCGTTCCTGGCGCTCGATTCGTATGTTGAGCTGACGGGCGCCGGCCGCGTGCCGCTCGCCGAGTTCGTGGACATGGGCTATGTGCGCGACGTGATCGAGCACGTCGTCGTCGTTAAGCACGATTACCGCGCAGGCTATGAGGCCGTGCGCAAGGCCGCGACCGACTTCCCCTCCTTAAACGTCACCGCCGCCTGGTGGGACAACAGCTGGCATGTCACCGTGGGCGCCCGCCCGCTGCGCGCGACCCTGCTGCAGGGCGAGGCATGTGGCCTGGCGAACGAGCAGCCTTCCGAGGACGAGCTGCGCGCCCTGGCCGCGTCCGTACGCGCGCTGAGCTACGGCACCAACATGTGGGGCTCGGCTGACTACCGCCGTTGCATCTCGGCCCCGCTGGCGATTCAGGCTGTGCGCCGCGCCGCCGGCATCGAGCTTTCGGCCGCGCTTGCCCGCGAGCTCGAGGGCGTGCAAGTGCCTAAGTTTGCCACGGACGAGTATTCCTGCCGCCGCGTGCCCGGCGTCGATTCTAGCGAGGTGCGCTAATGGCTGCCAAACTCATCGATCTCTCCTTTACGCTCAACGGCCGCAAGGTCAAGGTTCAGATTGCCCCCGATACCATGCTTTTTGCGCTGTTGCGCGAGCAGGGCTGCGCGTCGGTGCGCTGCGCCTGCGAGACCACCAACTGCGGCCTGTGCACGGTGTGGCTCGACGGCGATCCGGTGTTGAGCTGCTCGGTTCCCGCCGCCCGCGTTGAGGGCCACACCATCACCACGCTCGAAGGCCTCAAGGCCGAGTCCGAGGCGCTCGCCCGTGCGATGGCTGCCGAAGGTGCCGAGCAGTGCGGTTTTTGCGCCCCCGGCCTCATCATGAACGTGCTGGCGCTTGCCCGCGCCGCCAAGGAGGACCCGAGCCTCGTCGCCACGCGCGAGGAGCTGTCGCGCCAGCTCGCCGGCAACCTTTGCCGCTGCAGCGGCTACGAGAGCCAGCTGCGCGCCATCGTGCGCTTCCTCAACGAGTCCGGCGTGCAGGTGGGCTTTGAGATGCCCGAGCTGCCGGTCAACGATACCAGCTGCGACGGTGTCTCGTACAAGCAGATCACTCACAAGCAGCCCAAGAAGGACTCAAAGGCCCTGCTCGAGGGACGTCCCGTCTACACGGGCGACCTGGTGCCCGCCGGCGCCCTGATCGTCAAGCTCAAGCGCAGCCCGTATGCCCGCGCCAAGATCCGCTCCATCGATACGTCGCGCGCCCTGAAGGTGCCCGGCGTGGTGGGCGTCTACACCTACGAGGACGTGCCCCAGCGCCGCTTTACCATCGCCGGTCAGAGCTATCCGCAGCCGAGTCCCTACGACCGCCTGATCCTCGAGAACCTGGTGCGCTATCAAAACGAGGAGGTGGCGATCGTCGCCGCCGAGACCGAGGAGGCCGCCGACAAGGCGCTCAAGCTCATCAAGGTCGACTACGAGGTACTCGAGCCCCTGCTCGACTTTACCCAGGCGCTTGATAACGACATCGTGGTCCACCCCGAGGGCGACGTGACCTTTATGTTCCCACAGGGCGGCGACGTTGCTCGCAACCTGGTGTGCAGCGGTACCAGCGATTTTGGCGACCTGGACGAGGCCTTCGCCCAGAGCGATTTCGTCTTTGAGCGCACTTACACCAGTCAGGCCACGCAGACCGCGCCCATGGAGACCTTCCGTGCCTTCGCGACGACCGACGCGTTCGGGCGCATCTCGGTGACTACCTCGACGCAGGTGCCCTTCCACGTTCGCCGCATGGTCGCGCAGTCGCTTGACATTCCTCAGTCGCAGGTGCAGGTCATTAAGCCGCGCATCGGCGGCGGCTTTGGCTCCAAGCAGACGGGCTGCTGCGAGATCTTCGTGGCGTTCGTGACCCAGCAGACTGGCCGTCCGAGCTACTGCTGCTACACCCGCGAGGAGACCATCACCGCAGGCAACTCGCGCCACCAGATGCAGATGACCGTCAAGCTGGGCGCCATGAACGACGGCACCATCACGGCCATCGACTTGCACACGCTGTCCAACGCCGGCGCGTACGGCGAGCACGCCACCACGACGATCGGCCTGTCGGGCCACAAGAGCCTGCCCATCTACAACCATGTGAAGGCGAGCCGCTTTAGGTGGGACGCCGTCTACACCAATACCAACCGCGGCGGCGCGTATCGCGGCTACGGTGCCACCCAGGGCCAGTTTGCCGTGGAGAGCGCCGTCAACGAACTCGCCGACATGTTGCACATGGACCCCGCCGACCTGCGCCTTAAGAACATCGTGCGCGAGGGCGAGACCATGCCGCAGTACTACAACGAGAAGCTCAACGCCTGCGCGCTCGACCGCTGCCTGCTGCGCGCGATGGACATGATCGGTTGGCGTGACAAGCCGCTGGCCGTAGACCTGGGCGACCGTGTGCGCGCCCTGGGCTGCGCGCTCACCATGCAGGGCTCGGGCATCTCCAACGTGGATATCGCCGGCATCGACATGCGCCTGGAAGAGGACGGCTTTATTACCATCGGCACCGGCGCCACCGATAACGGCATGGGCGTCGACACGATCCTGGCGCAGATTGCCGCCGAGGAGCTGGGCGTGGAGAGCTCGCTCATTGTGGTGCGCGGCGTGGACACCGATGTGTCGCCGTTCGACGCCGGCTCGTACGCGAGCTCGGGTACGTACGTGACGGGCCTTGCCGCCAAGAACGCCGCGACCGAGCTGCGTGAGAAGATTTGCGCCAAGGCAGCCCAGATGTGGGATGTGGACGCCGCCGACGTGGTCTTCGATGGCCAGTACGTGCGTCTGTCCGACGAGTGTGCCGCGCGCGAGCAGAACCGCTACCTCACGCTGCGCGACTTTGCCAACCTGTGCGTCAAGAACATCGCGGGCGGCGACGCGCTCACCTCGCATGCCTCTGCCTGCCTGCCCGTTTCGCCCCCGCCGTTTATGGCCGGCATTGCCGAGGTCGAGGTCGACAAGGCTACCGGCAAGGTGACTGTTGTGGACTATGCGGCGGCCGTGGACTGCGGCACCGTGATCAACGAGGCACTCGCGCGCGTCCAGGCCGAGGGCGGCATTGCCCAGGGTATAGGTCACGCGCTCTACGAAATCGTCGAGCATGATGACCGCGGCCGTCTGCGCACCGGCAACTTTATGAGCTACAAGCTGCCCACGCGCCTGGATATCGGCAGCATTCGCGTGGCCTTTGAGCCGAGCTACGAGCCGACGGGCCCGTTTGGCGCCAAGTCGATCGGCGAGGTCGTCATCAACACGCCGCTCGCCGCCGTGGCCTCGGCCGTGGCACACGCCACCGGACATCAGGTTCGCTCGCTGCCCATCACGCCCGAGAAGGCCCTGCTGGGGGAGTAGCGGGTCAGCGAACAAGTCGTAATTGGCGGGGCGGGGCAACTCGCCCCGCCTTTTGCACTCATGGTGAGGTCGTGAGCCTGTAAAACGTGTGCGTGCGCTTGCCGTTCGTATCTGCTATCATTCCTAGTCTGTGCGTTCATGCGGGCGTGGCGGAATTGGTAGACGCGCCAGATTTAGGTTCTGGTGGGATTCCCGTGAAGGTTCGAGTCCTTTCGCCCGCACCAACGCACCCGCGTCGGCTTATGCCCTCGCGACGCTTGTTGCATAAAGGTACCAGCACCTCAGATAAGCTGGGCAGTATGAGGAGGAACGTGTTGAACATCACCGCTTCTGACGTCAAGGACGCCAAGCTCACCGCTACGGTCACCATCCCGGCCGCCGACGTCGACGCCGCGATCAAGAAGGCCTACAAGGACACCGCCAAGAAGTACCGCTTCCCGGGCTTCCGCGCCGGTAAGGCTCCCCGTCCGGTCATCGACTCCGCTCTTGGCGCCGAGGCTACCCTCGCTCAGGCCACCAACGACCTGATCGCCGCCAACGAGCCCGCCGTCCTCAACGAGCTGGACATCGTCCCCACCAAGAACGGTGACTACAAGGAGCTCGACCTCGCCAAGGATCACGAGGACTACACCTACACCGTCGAGTTCTCCCTGCGTCCCGCTGCTGAGCTCTCCTCCTTCGACGCTGTCGAGATCGAGATGCCCCCCGCGGAGGTCACCGAGTCCGAGATCAACAACCAGGTCGAGATGCTTCTCAACTACCGTGCCACCTTCGAGGACGTCGAGGGTCGCGCCGTCGAGGCCGAGGACTACGTCACCGTCGACCTCAAGGCCGTCGAGAACGCCGACAACTTTGCCGCCGAGGGCCGCATGCTCATCGCCGGTAGCGACAGCAACCCCAAGGAGTTCAACGAGGCCCTGATCGGTGCCAACGTTGACGACGTCAAGACCGTCACCTGGACCGACGAGGTCGAGGAGGGCGAGGAGGCCGAGACTCACACCGTCGAGGTCACCGTCAAGGGCATCAAGGTCCGCAACACCCCCGAGCTCACCGACGAGCTTGTCAAGTCCGACTTTGGCTTCGACAGCATTGACGCTATGCGCGACGCTATCAAGATCGAGATCGAGCAGGACAAGGCTTCCCGCCTCCCGGCCGAGAAGGAGAACCGTTGCGTCTCCGCTCTCGCCGAGCGCCTGCAGCTCGACGAGATGGACGCCGACTACGAGCAGTCCGTCTTTGAGGAGCTTGGCCAGAACTTCCTGTCCAACCTCGCTGCCCGCGGCATGACGCTGGACACCTGGCTGCCCGCTTCCGGCCTGACCATGGAGCAGTTCATCGGCGACCTGCACAAGCAGGCCAACGACGTCGCCCGTGAGTCCCTGGCTCTCGACGCCCTCGCCCGCGAGCTCAAGATCGAGGTCACCGAGGACGACATCAACGCCGAGTTCGAGAAGGCCGGCGTCAAGGACGTCGAGGCTTCCAAGGCTGAGTTCATCGCCGACGGCCGCATGCCTGCCGTCCGTGAGTCCATCCGTCGCTCCAAGGCCGTCGACCACCTGGTCGAGAACGCTAAGGTGACCGAGGTCGACGAGACCGCCAAGGACGCCGAGTAATTCTCGCCACCTTGCCCGCGAGCGCATGCGTGCGCCCGTGATGGGGTAAAGTTATACACCGGTTATCCGGTTGCTTCGTACGGTGCCAGCCAATGCATAGCATGCGGGCACCGTACGTTTATCTAGAACCAATTTGGTCCGCAAGAGAGAAATGGAGATGCGTATGATCGCTAAGTTCGATTCCGCCCTCGTGCCATACGTTATCGAGCAGACGCCGCGCGGCGAGCGCAGCTACGATATCTATTCGCGCCTGCTCAACGACCGCATCATCTTCTTGGGCGAGGAGATCAACTCCGTCAGCGCCAACCTGGTCGTTGCCCAGCTGCTGCATCTTGAGAGCCAAGATGCCGAGAAGGATATCTCGCTCTACATCAATTCGCCCGGTGGCGAGGTCTACTCTGGTCTGGCGATTCTTGACACTATGAACTTCATTAAGCCGCAGGTATCCACCATTTGCGTTGGTATGGCCGCGTCTATGGCCGCCGTGCTGCTTTCGGCCGGCGCCAAGGGCAAGCGCTTCTGCCTGCCGCACTCCAAGGTTATGATTCACCAGCCCAGCGGCGGTGCCCAGGGCCAGCAGACCGAGATCGAGATCGTGGCCGAGGAGATCAAGAAGACCCGCCGCGAGCTCAACCAGATCCTGTCCGACGCGTCGGGCCAGCCCATCGAGAAGGTCCAGGCCGATACCGAGCGTGACAACTATCTGACCGCTGCCGAGGCCCTCGACTACGGCCTGATCGACCGTATCGTCACCTCGCGCGACCTCGCCGCGAAGGACGCCTAGGATGGCCGGTAACATGCAGGACAACTTCGACGAGAACGGCAACCCCATCCGCTGCTCCTTCTGCGGAAAAGAGCAAGGGCAGGTTCGCCGCCTGGTGAAGGGTCCGACCAACATCTTTATCTGCGACGAGTGCGTCGCCGCCTGCTCCGAGATCTTGGAGGAGTCGCTGGCTTCGGACTTTATGGACGCTGCCCGCAACGGCAAGCTGCCGGGCTTTCTCAACGATCACGGGCAGGCTGCATCTCAGCCCGCCGTGGACCCCGAGGCCGAGGGCTTTGAGCTCGAGGACGACGCCCGTCAGGTCATTACGCATGTGCCGACGCCGCACGAGATTTATGACGAGCTTTCGGCCTATGTCATGGGCCAGGAGGACGCCAAGCGCGCCATGTCGGTTGCCGTGTACAACCACTATCGCCGCGTCATCGAGGGCGGCGCTGCGCTTTCGGCCTTTGACGACGGCTTGGATTCGCAGCTCGGTGATGACATGGACGAGGTGGAGCTCGCCAAGTCCAACATTTTGCTGCTCGGTCCCACCGGTACCGGTAAGACCCTGCTCGCCCAGACGCTTGCGCGCATCCTTGAGGTGCCGTTTGCCATCGCCGACGCCACCGCGCTTACCGAGGCCGGTTACGTGGGCGAGGACGTGGAGAACATCCTGCTCAAACTCATCAACGCCGCCGATGGTGATATCGAGCGCGCGCAGGTTGGCATTATCTACGTGGACGAGATCGACAAGATCGCCCGTAAGGCCGAGAACCTCTCCATTACCCGCGACGTTTCGGGCGAGGGCGTTCAGCAGGCGCTGCTTAAGATTCTTGAGGGCACGGTGGCAAGTGTTCCGCCCACCGGCGGCCGCAAGCATCCCCAGCAGGAGCTGCTGCAAATCGACACGACCAACATCCTGTTTATCTGCGGTGGTGCCTTTGTGGGTCTGGACAAGATCATCGCCGATCGCGTGGGCAACAAGGGCGTGGGCTTTAACTCCGAGATCGCCGGCCCCACCTCGGTCGACGAGAACGACCTGTTGCGCCAGGTGCTCCCGCAGGACCTCAATGCCTTTGGTATGATCCCCGAGTTTGTAGGACGTACGCCCGTCGTCACCCAGACGCAGGCGCTCGACGAGGACGACCTGGTGTCGATCCTGACTGAGCCCAAGAACGCCGTTGTGCGTCAGTACCGCAAGATGTTCCAGCTCGAGGACGTTGAGCTTGAGTTTGAGGACGCCGCCCTGCACGAGATCGCTCGTATGGCGCTTGCCCGCAAGACCGGCGCCCGCGGCCTGCGCTCCATCTGCGAGGACGTGCTGCAGCAGACGATGTTCGACCTCCCCAGCGAGGAAGGCGTAGCCAAGGTCGTCGTAACCGAAGCCGCCGTAAAGGGCGAAGAGCAGCCCCGGCGCATCTACGGCTAAACCAGCCTAAATAAGTGCTTGCAAATAGCCTCCGACCACTTGCGGTCG
>CATZEP010000044.1 GCA_958418185.1 uncultured Collinsella sp. | reverse complement strand
ACGCTGGGCGTCGTGGAAGTAGGCCGGGACGGTGATGACGGCGTCGGTGACGGTCGCGCCCAGGTACTTCTCGGCGTCGGCCTTCATCTTCGCGAGCGTCATGGCGCTCACCTGCTCGGCGGTGTAATCCTTGCCCTCGATGTCGACGACGGCACGGCCACCCTGGCCCTCCTTGACCTCATACGGCACGGTCTTGATCTCGGAGGTGCACTCGGAGTACTTGCGGCCCATGAAGCGCTTGATGGAGAACACGGTGTTCTTGGGGTTGGTGACAGCCTGGTTCTTAGCGGCCTTACCCACGACGCGGTCGCCGTCAGCACGGAAGCCAACAACGGACGGGGTGGTGCGGTCGCCCTCGGCGTTCACGATAATGGTCGGAGAACCGCCCTCGAGGACGGCCATAGCGGAGTTGGTAGTACCAAGGTCGATACCAAGAATCTTACTCATTAGAAATTCCCTCTCTCTTTTGCGTTCGCGCCGCCTCGACGATCTGTCGCGCGGCGCTTCGGCTTGTCTTTCAGGATGTAGTGTATCCCCTTATGGGCCGGAATATACAAAATCTAAGTCAATTCATATAAGATTTCTTATCTCTGAGAGTTTAGGTTCTCAAATGCGCAGGTAGATACACTGTTTGAGTTCTCAACAGGTCTATTGAGATCTATGTAGAGTTGACTGAGGTGCGAGTCTGAAGCCGTGTCCCGTTTTGGACGTGGATTACGGGATGCGGTTTCCGCAAGCACGCTCAATCGCCCTATATTTCAAGTCACCTATAGCTAACATTTGCGCAGCTCAACGGCCTCACCTGCATGTTTTTTAGTAAGCCGCGGCATACTCGGCGAACGGTATGAAGATGCCGGTCAGAGGGTATTGCAAACGGTCGCTCCCGTGGTATGTTTTTGCCCGAATCAAACCGACGCACATCGCCTGTAGCGTCGGTCAACAGAGAGGAAACTACCATGGCTCATCCCGTAATTGATGCCGACGAGTGCATCGCTTGTGGCGTTTGCGTCGACTCCTGCCCCGCTGGCGTTCTGGAGCTCCAGGACGTCGCTACCGTCGCTGACGAGGATTCCTGCGTCGCCTGTGGCGCTTGCCAGGACGCTTGCCCCGCCGGCGCGATCACCGAGATCGTCGAGGAGTAACAACTCCCCCACTTGCACACTCACAAGTACACCGTGCACAAAAAAGGAGGCCTCCGCATCGCCGCGGAGGCCTCCTTTTGCATGTGTGGGCAGCTAATTTGAAGCGGGACCCTTGGCAGTTGCGGTGGAATAGTTCCTGTTTTATGGCTTGGATGCCGATTTTAGGAACTATTTCACCGCAACTTATAGATGCGGCGTCGACTAGGACAAATCGTCCTCGTAGGGCATTAGGTCCGCCAAGTAACCTTTCTCCTTGAGCATGGCCTCGATCTCGTCGAGGGTTTGCTCGTCTTCTGCCGCAATGCGGTGGAAGTGATAGCCGCTGGTTACCGTCAGCAGCGGAAAGCTCTTGCCGCTCTCGATATCGTGCAGGTAGCGCTCAACATCGCGACGATTGCGGATGTCCAGGTCGGCCGTGATCTTGCCGTACACGCGGTGATTGACGATCACGTTGAGCACGGCGCCGCCCGCGTCGACGATGCTCGTGAGCTCATCGCCCGCTTGCTCCACGCCGTGGCGAACCTTGACCAGACGCGTGGGCACAGCCGGGCTGCTCGCCGCCTCCTGTAGTACATAGCCGCGATTGGTGGCGACGATATCGTGCCCGTCGGCGCGCAGCAGGGCGATGTCCTGCACCACGACCTGACGGCTCACGCCCACCTCGCGGGCAAGCGCACTGCCCGAGACAGGATCTTTGGCGCTCTCGAGCACGGCCATGATGGCACGGCGACGCTCGCGGGCGTCCATTATTTACCGTCCAACAGACGCAGGTGCTTAAGCGAGAGGTCGAGAATCGGCGCAGAGTGCGTCAACGCCCCCGAGCTAATAAAGTCAACGCCCAGGTCGGCGAGCGCGCGGATATTGCTGGCGTCCACGTTGCCCGAGCACTCGGTCTTGGCACGGCCGGCGATAAGCTCAATCGCGGCAGCCATATCGTCGTGGGTCATGTTGTCGAACATGATGATATCGGCGCCGGCCTCCACGGCCTCGCGCACCATGTCCAGGTTCTCGCACTCGATCTCGACCGTCGTGGTAAACGATGCATGGGCGCGCGCCATCTCGATCGCACGCGTCACGCCACCGGCGGCGTCGATGTGGTTGTCCTTGAGCATAACGGCCGTCGACAGGTTGTAGCGGTGATTGCTGCCGCCGCCGATCTCGACTGCGGCCTTCTCGAAGACGCGCATGCCCGGCGTGGTCTTGCGCGTGTCGACAAGCACGGTCTTGGTGCCCTCGAGCGCCGCGGCCATCTGGTGCGTATAGGTAGCGATGCCGCTCATGCGCTGCAGGTAGTTGAGCGCCACGCGCTCGCCCGAAAGCAGCACGCGCGCATCGCCGCGCACCTGGCCCACATGGTCGCCGGCGTGTACCTCGTCGCCGTCCGCGACATCGAACAACACGGAGCTCTGCGGATCCAGCAGCTCAAAGGTGCGGGCGAATACGTCCAGGCCGGCGATAATGCCGTCGGCCTTGGCGATGAGCTCAACGGTAGCGGGGCGCGCCGTGGGGCACACGCTCGCCGTACTCACGTCCTCAAAGGTAATGTCCTCGCGCAGAGCCTGCAAAATCAGATCATCGACGACGAGCTTCATGGTAATGGGATTCATGGCCTACTCCTCCACGGCCTGCGTGCCGGCGGCACGGGCCAGATCATCGATTGCAAGGATATCGGAACTCAGGGCGCGATGGCGTCCATCGAGCGCGGGCTCGCCCGCCTGCTCCACGGCAAGCGACTCGCCGGTACGCATACGCCAAGCAGCGCGGCGACCCCAGACTAGGGACTCGAGCAGGCTGTTAGAAGCTAGGCGGTTCTTGCCGTGAACGCCGTTGCAGGCCGTCTCGCCCGCGGCGTAGAGCTCGGGCATCGAGGTGCGGCCGTCCTTGTCGACCCATACGCCGCCCATAAAGTAGTGCTGCGTGGGAGTGACGGGAATGAGCTCGTCCAGGATGTCGCGGCCGTCCTCCAGGCAGCGCGCACGGATATTGGCAAAGTGCCCGGTCACCACGTCGCGCTCGACGGGGGCAAAGCTCAGCCACTCGTGCTCGGTGCCGTCCTGCCTCATCTGCTCGCGGATGGCGGCGGCGACAACGTCGCGCGGCTGCAACTCGTCGGTAAAGCGCTCGCCGGCGGCATTGAGCAGAATCGCGCCCTCGCCGCGACAGCTTTCGCTGATCAGGAACGTGCGACCCGGCTGCGGCGAGAACAGGCCCGTGGGGTGGATCTGCACGTAGTCCAGGTGCTCCATCGTGATGCCGTGCTCCTGCGCGATGTAGCAGGCGTCACCGGTGAGCTGCGGGTAGTTGGTCGAGTGGTCGTACACGCCACCGATACCGCCCGTTGCCCACAGCGTGTGGCGGGCATGGATCTTAAATGGCTCGCCGGCATGCACGCCCTCGGCGGCGTTTGCCAGCTCGTCGGCGGGACGAACCGAGTTGTCCTCATCCACGGCGACGGCGACGACGCCGGTGCACACCGTGGCGTCATCGCGCTCGGCGGTCAGGATGTCGGTCATGGCAACGTGTTCGAGAATCTGCACGTTGTCCAGCTTGCGGACAGCCTGGAGCAACTTGGTCGTAATCTCCTTGCCCGTAACATCGGCATGGAAGGCGATGCGCGGGCGGCTGTGCGCGCCCTCGCGGGTAAAGTCGAGGCTGCCGTCGGCCTTGCGCTCAAAGTCCACGCCCATGGCCAGCAGGTCGTTGATGACCGAACGGCTCGAGCGAATCATGATGTCAACACTCTCGCGGCGGTTCTCGTAATGGCCGGCGTGCATGGTGTCCTCAAAGAAGGCATCGTAGTCAGAGCCTTCGGGCAGCACGCAGATGCCGCCCTGCGCGAGCATCGAATCGCACTCATCGACGGCGCCCTTGGAGAGCATGATTACGCGCGTGCTCGTCGGCAGATTGAGGGCCGCATACAGGCCCGCCACGCCGCAACCGGCAATGACGACGTCACACTCCATATCGGGGTATTGTTTGGTTTCCACAGGAATCCTCTCCCTTGTAATGTGGCATAAGGGATGGTCCCTCATGTCACATTGGCTTAGCGCGCCGCGTACTCGAGCATGCGGTCAAGCGTGAGCTTGACCTGATCGGCGGCCTCGTCCGACACGCCAATCTGCACCTCGCCCTCGCCCGTCTCCAGGCAGTGCACGAGCTTTTCGAGCGTGATGAGATCCAGGTTGACGCAGGTGGGCTGCACCGCAGGGAAGTAGAACTTCTTGCCGGTGCCCTGGCAGCGGCGCTCGAGTTCGTAGAGCACGCCGCGGACCGTCACGATGATGAACTCGTTGGCGTCCGACTCCTCGGCATACTTGATGATGCCGGCGGTGGAGCCGATGTAGTCGGCCTCGGCCAGGACGTCGGCCTTGCACTCGGGGTGCGCCAGCACGAGCGCGTCGGGGTGCGCCTCCTGCGCGTCGACGATCTGCTCGACGGTGATGATGTGATGACGCGGGCAGTAGCCGTTGTTGAGGATGACGTGCTTTTGGGGCACCTGCTCGGCCACAAAGCGGCCCAGGTTCTGGTCGGGAATGAACAAGATGTGCTGCTGCGGCAGCTCGGAGACGATCTTGACGGCGTTAGAGCTGGTAACGCACACATCACTCCAGCTCTTGATCTCGACCGTCGAGTTGACGTAGCAGACCACGGCAAGGTCGTCGCCGTACTCGGCGCGCGCCGCATCGACCGTCTCGCGCTTGACCATGTGCGCCATGGGGCAGTCCGCGCCCGGCTCGGGCAGCAGCACGGTCTTGGTGGGGTTGAGCAGCTTGGCGCTCTCGCCCATAAACTCCACGCCGCACAGCACGATGGTCTGCTGCGGCAGGCTCTTGGCGAGCTTTGCCAGGTAGAAGCTGTCGCCGACGTAATCGGCAACGGCTTGGACCTCGGGCGCCACATAGTAGTGCGCCAAGATCACCGCGTCACGTTGGGTTTTTAGTTGCTGAATGGCCTCGACGAGCTCTGCGGGCACCAGTGCCGCGCGCTCCGTTGCCGTCGTTGCCGATGCTAGGCCGGCCGCAATGTCGCGTGCAAGCTCCGATGCATCCATGTTCGCGCTCTGTGCCATCAAGGCCCCTCTCTTTTGGCGAATCTTGGGGCTTTAGTATGACACCTAGGTTTACAGCTGACAAGACAGCTGTAAACCTAGGTGTAAAGTTGAAATAAAGATTCGGTCATGCGGCAGGCCCATTTTCGAACTGACAAGTTAAGGATAGTCGAGCTCTCGATAGCGCAGGGGGCATCTTTGGACGGCCGCCGCGCATGGTCGACGGCATGCCCGCCAGGCAATCGCTCGCCGGCGCCAATCCGCTACAGTGGAGCGGCCGCCGGGGTCAGCTGCTTGATGTAAGCCCACATGCGCTGCTTGGCGGCTTTGTCGGTGAGCGCCGCCTCAAAACCGTCGAGCGCGAGCACGCGACGTCCCTGCACATGGGCGACCAGACCGGGTTTGAGCATGGCAGTATCGAAGTCATCGATTGCCACGAGCATATCGGCGTAGGTCTCGCGCATGGCGTCAGCCGCGTTGTTGTCGAGCAGTAGCACCGCCTCGGGGTCCAAAGCCTCAAGCGCCTCACGGAACAGCTCGCACGGCAGAGTCTCGCCCACCGCGACCGCTCCGTCACCCACGCCGGCGACGCTTGCCAGCACGCAAAAATCCTCGGGCGCGTAGCCGATGGCCCCAAGCGCCTTGCGCAACGCCGCGCCATCCGGGCCGGCGGCAAGCTCGCCACCCGAACGCTCGGCCTCGTCCAAATCGCCTTTGACCAGCACGATCGGCGAGCACGCGTTGCCCGCGATACGCACGCCACGACCCGCGAGCGATGCGAGCTCCTGCTCGGTCGCCTGGGCGATGGCTTCTTTTTTCTGGCTTTGTGACGTGGGCATGCGCTCTCCAATCGTTTGCGTGCCCACCATTATATAAAAGAGCTGCCCGCGAGTGGTTGCTTTGCGGGCCACTGGGTATAAGCACGGTCGTACTGAGTTTTACGCGGCTGAGCCGCGTCGCATTATGGAGGTCACCATGGCTGACATTAAGCAGATTACCCCCGAGAACTTCGATTCCATCGTTAACGACGGCCTGCCCGTGCTAGTCGATTTTTGGGCGCCCTGGTGCGGGCCCTGCCGATCGCTCTCGCCCATCGTTGACGAGGTGGCAGACGAGCTGGCTGGCAAACTTGCCGTTGCCAAGTGCAACGTCGACGACAACCAGGACCTGGCCATGAAGTATGGCGTCATGAGCATCCCCACGCTGATTGTCTTTAAGAACGGCGAGGAAATTGACCGCTCGGTCGGCGCTCTGCCCAAGGCCAGGCTGCAGGCGCTGCTTGAGAAGCACCTGTAATACGCCGGTCATGCGCTGCCGTCCATGAGCGGTTTTGCGCCGCTCACCGGAGAGCCGGGCGCTGCGCCCGCGACCACGGATAGTATGGTAATCACAAACAGCCCCCAGTGAACGGGTGCGGGTCAGACGGACTCGCACCCGTTTTCTTATGCGGCGATGCGCAAAGCGGGCGTAGTAGAATCTGAACCACTGAATAGTCCCGTACAAAAGGAGATTTCCCATGCATGACGTCGGAATGAACATGAGCCAGCTTGCCATGAGCGTCAAGCAGGTCGACGACACGATCGAGCTCGCCCACGAGTGGAGCCATCAGCTGCTGCATGCAACCGAGAACTTTGATATGGAGCGCATTGGTGCCAAGCTCGAGGCCGCCATGGCGGCGCTCCACGAGGCGCACGACGCACTCGAGGGCTACGAGGAGGCCATCGAGGCCGACCACAACTCCGTTGGCTCCGTAAAGCTGGTGTAGCGTGGCCGAGCACGAGCACACCTGCGGGCACGAGCATTCGCACGGGCCGACCGGCGACGCGGGCTGCCGTTGCAGCGGCTCCGCCTCCGAGCTGGTCCGTTTTTCGGTCACCGCGCCCGACGACCTGCTGCGCCGCTTTGACGAGCAGATCGCACGCCGCGGTGACGTGGCCAACCGCTCCGAGGCCGTGCGCGACCTGATTCGCGCCTCGATTGCCAAGGAGCAGATGCGAACGCCCGACGAGCAGGTCATCGGGTCGCTCACCATGATTTACGACCATCACACCGGCGACCTGACACGTCGCCTGGACGAGGTGCAACACGACTACACCGACGAGATCGTATCGACCATGCACGTGCATCTGGATCACCACAACTGTTTGGAGATTCTGGCACTTAAGGGTCGCGGCGAGCGTGTCTACGAGCTGGCTGACCGTCTGCTGGGCCTGCGCGGCGTTAAACACGGCGAGCTCACCTGCGCCGCCACCGAGCAGAGCCTGGGGCTGTAACAGCACACATTTCAACGAAGGAGGGTCGCATGCGACATGCGCATATCCATGTAACGGGCATTGTGCAGGGTGTCGGCATGCGACCGTTTGTGTATCGCGAGGCCATGGCGCACGGCATTTGCGGCTGGGTGCTTAACGCGGGCGATGGCGTGCATATCGAGGCGCACGCTCTAAGCGAGTCGCTCGACGAATTTGTCGATGCGCTTTCCGAGCATGCGCCTGCGGCGTCTCGCATGGAGCATGTCGAGGTTGTGGACCTAGCACCCGGCAACTGGGACGCCGCTAACGAGCGGGACTTTCGCATTGTGGCGTCGCAGGATCAAACCGCCCACACGACGCTCATCTCGCCCGACATCGCCACGTGCGACGACTGCCTGCGCGAGCTATTCGACCCCGCCGACCGACGCTTTCACTACCCCTTTATCAACTGCACCAACTGTGGACCGCGCTTTACCATCATCCGCTCGCTGCCCTATGACCGAGCGGCTACCTCGATGGATCGCTTTCCCATGTGCCCCACCTGCGCCGCAGAGTATGCCGACCCGCTCGATCGGCGGTTTCACGCACAGCCCGATGCTTGCTTTGATTGCGGACCGCATATTACGTGGCGCGAGGCGGATCGCGGTGTTATGCCAGCGGGTGCCGACGCAACACCAGCCGTCGGCTCCACGCGCGAGGCCAGCGATGCCATCATCGAACGCTGCGTCGAGCTGCTGGCTGGCGGCGGCATCGTCGCCATCAAGGGTCTGGGCGGATTCCACCTGGCCTGCGATGCCACCAACGAACAAGCGGTATGCGAGTTGCGCCGTCGCAAGCGTCGCAGCAACAAGCCACTTGCCGTTATGGTGCGCGGCCTTGCCGACGCCGAGCACCTGTGCCATGTCGATGGCGTTGAGCACGACCTGCTGGCCGGTAGCGTTCGTCCCATTGTGCTGCTACGCCGCCGCGCGGCCGGCAACGACGCCCACGGCTCCCCCAACGCCCTCGAACTCGCACCATCCGTCGCGCACGACTTGCCCGAGCTCGGCGTCATGCTCCCCTACACCCCGCTTCAACATT
Source organism: uncultured Collinsella sp. (assembly GCA_958418185.1). Classification (GTDB taxonomy): domain Bacteria; phylum Actinomycetota; class Coriobacteriia; order Coriobacteriales; family Coriobacteriaceae; genus Collinsella. Next base: position 1,436 of record CATZEP010000044.1, on the reverse strand, counting down.
TGCTGCTCGTCGCAGCTGCGGCGCACGGTATGCACGCAATCGTCATGACCAGCGGAAACCTGAGCGAAGAGCCCATCGAGACCGACGATGCCCTTGCATGGGAGCACCTTGTTGCCGCCGGCATCGCCGATGCGCTGCTCGGTAACGACCGCGCGATTCTGTCGCGCTACGACGACTCCGTGGTACGCGTGGTCGACGGCGACGTCATGCCCGTGCGTCGCGCACGCGGATATGCGCCGCAGCCGCTGTCGTTGCCGGCCCTCGACAACGCCACGCCCTGCGTACTCGCCTGTGGGCCGCAGCAAAAAGCCACAATCGCACTCACGCGCGAGGACGCCGACGGTCATACGACCTGCTTTGTGTCGCAGCATATCGGCGATGTCGAAAACGGCGCGACTTTCGATGCTTGGAGCGCCGCGCGCACGCGTCTGGAAAGCCTCTTTGACCTGGCGCCTGCCGCCTTGGCATGCGACATGCATCCCAGCTATCTGTCGAGCCAATGGGCGCGCGAGCAGGCACGGGAGCACAATCTGCCGCTTATCGAAGTCCAGCACCATCATGCGCACATCGCGAGCGTCATGGCAGAGGCGATTGCCGCAGGCCGGCTTGCGCCCGATGCACGCGTCCTCGGCATCGCCTTCGACGGCACGGGTGCCGGCACCGACGGCACCATATGGGGCGGTGAGTTTCTTGTCGCCCATCTCGCCGATTTTGAGCGTGTCGCGCATCTGCGCACTTGGGCGCTTCCCGGTGGCGCCGCATCCGTACACGATGCCCGCCGCAACGCCTTTGCCCTGCTCAGCGAGCTCGACCTGCTCGAGCACCCGGGAGCCGTGGGGCTCTTGAACAGCCTTGACGAGCAAACGCGCAGCATAACGGCAACGATGATCGAGCGCGGCATCAACAGTCCGCGCACCAGCAGTATGGGTCGCTTGTTTGATGCCGCAGCCGCGATTTTGGGCATTTGCGGCCAGGCAACCTACGAGGGCGAACCCGCCATCGAGCTCGAAGCCGCCGCTTGGCGTGCACTGGACGGCAAAATCGCCCGTTTTCCCGACGACAACGTCGGCTATTCCACATCTGGCCCATCGTGGTTGGACGGCCCCGATGTGCTGGACCAGAAAGCACTCTTTGAGGCACTTTTGGAGGGAATTGAAGCCGGAGCGCCCGCCGACAGGCTCGCACTCGACTTCCATGTCGCCGTCGCGCGCTCCTCGGCGCGCATCGCCACCGAAATCTGCGCGCGCGAGGGCATTGGCACCGTCGCGCTCTCGGGCGGCGTATTCATGAACCGACTTCTGCTCCAGCTCCTCACCCGCGAGCTCAAATACGCGGGCCTTGCTGTCTTGGTCCCCAACACCGTACCCGTCAATGACGGCTGCATCGCCTACGGTCAGGCGGCGGTCGCAAGCGCTCGTCTTGCGCAGATTGCATCG
>CATZEP010000043.1 GCA_958418185.1 uncultured Collinsella sp. | reverse complement strand
ATCCACGGGAAAGGGGGCCAGGGGAGCGGGCCAGGGCGCGCTCACGAAGCGGAGCCGCTCAGACGCTCCACGACCGCGGCCTCAGCCGCAGCGATCGCGCGGCGCTGATCGCGGCGCATCGAACGCGCAATGCGGGCGGCCTCGGCACCAAAGAGCGGTTTGCTGAGGATGGCCTCGATAGGCCTGATGCGCGCGGCATCGAGAGCGTCGTTACCTTGCAGGTCGGCCAGTTCGGGCGAGATGTCGACGATATAGCCCGCGGCCGCACGGTTGCCAAAGTGGACCAGGACCGTAGACCCGATCTGGGCCTCGTTGGCGAGGGACTGCGGAATGCCGTAGGCAAAAGGCTCGGACAGCGCACGGGTGGGAATGTCCAGGACCACGCTCGCGTAGGCGGCAATGGGCTCTGGCGCAGGCTCAGGTTTGGCCTGCTCGGCCGTGCGGGCATGCTTCATGGGAGCTTGCTCCGGTTCGGGCGAACCAAACAGCGACAGTTGCTCGGCCATGGCGCCAGCACCTCCTATCCCATACGTCTACAGAAACAAGAGCCCCACTCGTGGTGAGCGGGGCTCGGATACATACGTTTGCGCAGCGATTACAGCGCCATCGTGCGGGCGCGGTCGATGCGCGCCAGGCAGTCGTCGCGGCCGACGAGCGCCATGGTCTCACCCAGCGGAGGGCTCACCATGTTGCCGCAGACGGCGACGCGCACGGCCTGGAACACCACGCGCTTCTTGAGGTCCATCTGCTCGGGCAGCGGCTCAAGCGCGGCATCGATGGCCTCAGCCGTCCACTCGGTAACACCCTCAAGCGCGGCCTTGGCGGCATCCAGAATGGCACCCATGCCCTCCTTGGCCAGGCCCTTGTTGACGGACTTCTCGTCATACTCGAGCGTCTCGGCCGTGGCAAAGATGGGAGCGGCAACGGTCACGGCGTCGGCCGGCATCTTGGTGCGCGGCTTAACGATGGCGGCAAGCGCGTCGATCCAGTCCTCGCCGTACTCGACGTTACCCTCGATGAGACCCGCCTCGTGCAGCTCGGGGACCATGATCTCGTCGGCAAACTGGGCGTCAGACATGCCGTTGATGTACTCGGCATTGACCCAGTCGAGCTTCTTAGGGTCGAAGGTCGCCGGGTTCTTGGAAATGCGGTCGAGCGAGAACTTGCTGGCCAGAACATCGCGCGGGATGATCGTGGTCTCGCCGTCGAGCGACCAGCCGAGCAGCGCCAGGTAGTTGACGAACGCGTCGGGCAGGTAGCCGGCATCGCGGTACTCCTCCACCGAGGTGGCGCCGTGGCGCTTGGAGAGCTTCTTGCCGTCGGCGCCCAGGATCATAGAGATGTGGGCGAACGTAGGCACGGGCGCGCCGAGGGCCTCGTAGACCATGACCTGGCGCGGGGTGTTGGACAGGTGATCGTCGCCGCGGATGACGTGGGTAATCTTCATCATGGCGTCGTCGACGACGGTCGCGAAGTTGTACGTGGGCGTGCCATCGGAGCGGAAGATGACAAAGTCGTCGAGCTCCTTGGCATCGAAGGTCACCTCGCCGTGGACGGCGTCGTGGATAACGACGTCGCCGCGGTCCTCGGGCACCTTGATGCGCAGGACGTAGGGCTCGCCGGCCTCGATGCGGCGGCGCGCCTCCTCGGGATCAAGATCGCGGCAGCGGCGCTGATAGCCCTGGAAGGGATCCTTGCGCTCCTGCGCGGCCTTGCGGTCGACCTCGAGCTGCTCCTTGGTGCAGAAGCAGGGATAGGCCCTGCCCTCGTCCCAGAGCTTCTGGGCGGCCTGCTTGTACAGGTCCAGGCGCTCGGTCTGTGCATAGGGGCCAAAGTCGCCGCCCACCTCGGGACCCTCGTCCCAGTCCAGGCCCAGCCAACGCATGGCGCGCAGGATAATCTGCGTGTTCTCGTCGGTGGAACGGGTGGGGTCGGTGTCGTCGATGCGCAGGATGAACGTGCCGCCGTTTGCGCGGGCAAAAGCCCAGTTATAGATAGCGGTGCGGGCGCCGCCGATGTGCAGCTTGCCCGTCGGTGAGGGTGCAAAGCGGACGCGAACGTCTGATGCCATGGAAATCTCCTCGATTGCAGGATGGATGTCTAACCGCACCAGTATAAAGCAACAATGCCCACCTCCGCACAAAGGGCATCGACCTACTCATTGGGGACAGACTTAAATGACTACCCAATGAGCACCCGACTGGTCATTTAAGCCTGTCCCCAATGAGTGGGTGCGGAAAGGGTGTGAATGTTGGATTTACGCGCTATGATGTCCCTTTGCATACAGAGCCCGGCGGAATGGTAACGGTCGCCGGGACGCGTTTTTGAAAGGACAATCATGTCAGAAGAACTTCGTTCCATCCCACCCCAACACGGGTCCTTTGTGTTTACGTCGGAATCGGTGACCGAAGGCCATCCCGATAAGATCGCCGACCAGATCAGCGATGCCGTCCTCGACGCAATCCTCGCCAAAGAAATAGAGCTGCAGGAGCAGGGCTATATTGCGCCCAATGGCGTGCCCGCCAACGTGGAAAACGTCCGCTGCGCCTGCGAGACCCTCGTGACCACCGGTACCGTCATCGTCGCCGGCGAGATCCGCACCCAGGCATACGTCGACGTGCAGGAAATTGCCCGCGGCGTCATCCGCCGCATTGGCTACAACCGTGCAAAGTTCGGTTTTGACTGCGATACCTGCGGCGTTATGAGCCTCATCCATGAGCAGTCCCCCGATATCGCCCAGGGCGTCGACGAGTCGTTTGAGACCCAGACCGGCGCCACCACCGACCCGATCGACCTGATCGGTGCCGGCGACCAGGGCATGATGTTCGGCTACGCCTCCAACGAGACCAAGACCCTCATGCCCATGCCGCACTACCTGGCAAGCCGTCTGGCCGAGCGCCTGTCCGCCGTGCGCCACGACGGCACCCTGGCCTATCTGCGCCCCGACGGCAAGACCCAGGTCACCGTGCGCTACGAGGACGGCAAGCCCGTCGAGGTCACGACCATCGTCATCTCCACGCAGCACGCCGCCGAGATCGAGGACATGGGCAAGATCAAGGCCGACCTCATCGAGCACGTCATCACCCCGGTCATGGCCGCCGAGAACATGCCGTGGGACAACGCCGATATCTACGTGAACCCCACCGGTCGCTTTGTCGTGGGCGGCCCCATGGGTGACACGGGCCTGACCGGCCGCAAGATCATCGTCGACACCTATGGCGGCTACGGCCGTCACGGCGGCGGTGCCTTTAGCGGCAAGGACTGCACCAAGGTCGACCGCTCCGCCGCATACGCCGCTCGCTGGGTCGCCAAGAACGTCGTCGCCGCCGGCCTTGCCGACCGCTGCGAAGTCGAGCTGGCCTACGCCATCGGCGTGTCCAAGCCGTTGTCGATCATGGTCGACACCTTTGGCACCGCACATGTTGCCGAGGACAAGATCGTCGAGGCCGTGGAGAAGACCTTCGACCTGCGCCCGGGCGCCATCATCCGCGACCTGGACCTGCGCCGCCCCATCTACGAAAAGACGGCAGCCTACGGTCACTTTGGCCGCGAAGACCCCGACTTCACCTGGGAGAAGACCGACCGAGTCGAAGAACTCAAAGCAGCCTGCGGCCTCTAATTTAGATCCGCTAAGGTCAGAACAACATACGTGCTTTCAAAAGAAGTACCGTCCCCAAGCGGTACTTCTTTTTTATTAACCCGGTGGCGAAGATGAGCCAACACGGGGCACGGAATAGGTCACCAGCCAATGAATTTTACAGTATAACGACTCCAACCATGTATCCTAAGTTCCGAGGGCTTCGGTATTTGGTCGGTCGCGAGTTCCGCACGAGCCGGAGAGCACTTAATGTGCTCTCCGTGCGAGCAGGACTGTCCGAGCAGGCGACCAAATACCAAAGCCCTCGGAACGACGGGACAGATTAAAGGAGCAGCCATGGCAGGCAAGCCGCAAACACTAGCTACGACCTCGGCATTCGAGATCTTGGGGCCCGTCATGGTCGGCCCCAGCTCATCGCATACCGCCGGCGCCCTGCGGTGCGCCCAGGTTGCCGCCAGCCTGCTGGAAGGTCGCATCAGCAAGGTTACCTTTGGCCTGTGGAACTCCTTTGCCCACACCTACCGCGGCCACGGCACCGACCGCGCGCTCGTCGCGGGCATCTTGGGACTCGATACCGACGACGAGAACATCAAGCAAGCCTTTGACCTCGCACGCGAGCAGGGTCTCGACTTTCACTTTGAAATTAAGGGCGACGACGCCTCCATCCACCCCAACACCGTCGACATTGACATGGTCGATGACACGGGCGCCACGGCACAGGTCCGCGGCGAAAGCCTCGGCGGAGGCAAGATGCGCATCAGCCGTATCAACGGCGTTGGCGTCGACATCTCGGGCATGTATTCCACGCTCTTCGTGGCGCACCAGGACGTTCCCGGCGTGCTCGCAGCGCTCACGAACCTGCTCGCCTACGCACACGTCAACATCGCCTTCTGCCGCACCTACCGCACCGAGGTGGGCGGCCAGGCCTATTCCGTCTTTGAGACCGACGGCGCTCCCGACGACACCGTCGTCCCCATGCTGCGCAAGCTCGACAATGTCGATTACGCCACGTTTATCGAGCTCCCGGGCTCGGCCTCGTCGCTCTCCCCCGGTGTCTCGGCCAAGGAGATCTTTGACGACGGCGAGCAGTTGCTCGATGCGTGCGCCGAGCTCGGCCTGAATATCGGCGCCGTCATGGCCGTGCGCGAGGCGCGTCTGACCGGCGAGGCCCATGCTATCGCAGCCATGCGCCGCGTGCTCGACGTCATGCGCGAGGAGACCACGGCCCCCATCGCCAATCCGCAGCGATCGCTCGGCGGGCTTATCGGCGGAGAGGCCAAGCTCGTCGATGCCACCTGCCGCAACGATTTAAGCGCAAGCCTGATGGGCCCCGTTCAGACCGATGCCGTGGCCCGCGCGATGGCCGTGCTCGAGCGCTCCGCCACCATGGGCGTGATCGTTGCCGCCCCCACGGCCGGCTCCGCGGGCGTCGTCCCCGGCTGCGTGCTGGCGCTCGCCGATCACCTCCAGCTCGATGATGAACAGGTCATGGATGCCCTCTACTGCGCCGCCGCCATCGGCCTCAACCTCACCACGAGCGCCTGCGTCGCCGGCGCCGAGGGCGGATGTCAGGCCGAGGTTGGAAGCGCTGCCGCCATGGCCGCCGCCGCGCTGGTCCAGATGATGGGCGGCACGCCCGAGCAAGCGCTCGACGCCAGCTCCATTGCACTGAGCAACCTGTTGGGCCTCGTTTGCGACCCCGTCGGCGGCCTTGTCGAGGTGCCCTGCCAAAACCGCAACGCCATCGGCGTGGCCGCGGCCTTCAGCTCGGCGCAGCTCGCCCTCGCCGGCATAAAGAGCCTGGTGCCGTTTGACCAGATGGCGCACGTGATGCTCTCGGTGGGCCACGCCCTGCCCGCCACGTTGCGCGAAACGGCCAAGGGCGGCATCGCGCAGGCTCCGGCAGCACTCTCGGCGTGCGCAAAATGCGGAATATGCGGATAGTGAGCAAAAGCGAACGATAGGTGGGACATATGTCCCACCTATCCTTTATCGCCACTGTTTTCGTAACACAAGCAATTGCGTAATCGCTATAATTCAAGCCCAGTTAAAACACGATGAGCCGTAAAGCGAAACTCGAAGGAAATATACACGATGTCGCAACTCGACCGCAGCCAACTGATCCCCGATCCGCAACAGCCCAGCAGGCAGCCCGGAGGCATCCAATCGCCTCGTCCCATTGCGCCAGCCCATGGTCAACAGCACGGCGCGGCAAATACCTCCCCGCGCCCCAATCAGGGCCAGCATCAGCAGCGTCAGCAGCGTTCCACACATGGCGCCGGTCACAACCAGGGCCCTTCGCACACTCGAGTTTCCAACAACCGCGGCCCCGCCGACAACCGCTCCGCAAAGGGCAATAAGACGGGTGGCAAGACGGCGTTCTTCGTCGTCCTCGGCCTCGTCGCCATCGTCTATATCGTGGGCGTCGTGGCGTTTTCGCAGATTGCCTACCCCAACACCACCATCGCCGGCGTCGATATCTCGTTTTCCAACGCCTCATCCGCCGCTACCAAGGTCGACTCCGCCTGGAAGCACTACAAGCTCACCGTTTCGGGTGAAGACTTTAGTTGGACCTATCAGCCCGAATCCGACGAGCCCATCGTCGACGGCGAGGCAGCTGCCCACGAGATTATCGGCAGCAACGAGCCGCTGCTGTGGCCTTCGCGCCTGATTGCCTCGCTCGGCGGCAAGAACGTTAGCGCGACCAAAAACGGTACCATCGACCTGGAACAGGACGTCGACCTGTCCATGCTCTCGGACACCTTTGACCAAAAGCAGTTCGAGGAGGATCTGGGTGCTGCCATCGACGCATTCAACGAGGGCCGCACGGGTACCTTTGAGGCATCGAGCTCCTACGACGAGAAGGCGGGCAAGTTCACGATCGAGAAGGCCCGCTCCAACGAAAAGCTCAACCGCGAGCATGTCATTAAGTATGCGGAGATCGAGCTCGCGTCACTGTCCGAGACCGTCGATCTTACGAAGCTCGGAAACGATGCCTACGAGCCGCTCAACGGCACGCTCACCAACGACCAGATCCAGGCCGCATGCGATGCCGCCAACAACTTCCTGGGCGTTAACGTGACCCTTAAGCTCAACGGCAACGATGCCGGCAAGGTCGACGGCAGCTCGGTGCTGCAGTGGATCAGTTTTGCCGACCCCGCGAACCCCACACTCGACACTTCCCAGATCAGCAACTGGGCAGCAGACCTCGCCAATGGCTTTAACACCGTGGGCTCCACTCGTTGGTGGACGCGCGCCGATGGCAAGCAATGTGCCGTCGAAGGCGGTGACTTTGGTTGGTCTATCGATAGCAGCACGCTTGCCAAGCAGGTCGAGGATGCTATTAACAACAAGCAGACCGGCGAGATTGAGATCAATTACTCCCAGAAGGCCGACACCTTTACCGCCAAGGGCGAGCCCGATTGGAAGGCGTATATCGACGTCGACCTGTCCGAGCAGCATGCACGCTACTATGACGAGGGCGGCAATATCGTGTGGGAGGCCAACTTTATTTCCGGCAAACCGGGCGAAGACGCCACCCCCGAGGGCGTGTGGCAGATCAACAGCAACGACGGCGCCACCAAGCTTATCGGCGCCAAGGACCCCAAGACCGGTAAGCCCAAATACGAGAGCCCGGTGAGCTACTGGATGCCGTTTGAGGGCAACATGGTTGGCTTCCACGACGCTACCTGGCAAAACGATTCGAGTTTCGATAGTGCCGAATCGTACAAATGGTGCGGTAGCCACGGCTGCATCAATCTGCGCCTGGCCGATGCCAAGGCGCTCCACGACTGCATCAAAGTCGGTCTGTGCGTGGTCGTGCATTCGTAGCACGTCACGCGCAACGCAACAAAGCTCAGCGACACCTACCTTTCGATGCTGAAAGAAACGCGCCTATGCGCCCGCCCCAACCGGTGGGCGCATATACTTATCGCGGTATGTTCTATAAAGGAGACGCTATGTCGAATGTCCCCACCATCACCCCGGGCCCCGACGATACCGGGCGCGTGCCGGAAGGCGCATCTGAAACTCTACCGCTCATCACAAGCGCCCCCACGGCGCAGCAAAACGACGGCGAGCAAGGTAACGCCGGAATATCCGACGATGAGGCCTACGCAAAGCTCAAGGCGAAGCGTGCCGAGCGTCGGCGCAAAAAGCTCATCCGACGCGGCATCGCTGCCGGCATCGTGGGCGGCATTATTCTGATTGCCATTATCGCGAGCGTTATCCTCAACTCGCAGCCGCAATCTGCGGACGGACCTGTTACCGACATGGTCATGGAGGGCACCTTTACCACGACCGTCGAGGCAAAAGGACAGCTCAAGCCTATTTCGGCCTCGGTCGTCTCCCCTTCTGTCGATGGCACGGTAGCATCGATCAACGTGCAAGCCGGCCAGTCCGTCAACGAGGGCGACGTGCTCATGACCATTAAAAACGACGAGCTCGATCGCAACGTTGCCGAGGCGCAGCGCGCGGTGACTGCCGCACAGGAAGACCTGAAAAACGCGCAAGCAGCACTTGCCGCCGCACAGGCAGCACCGACGCTGGATGTCGACGGAGCGACCGCCCCGACGGATGTAACCTCCGACGCCAGCGCCGTGTCGAGCGCCCAGCGCAATCTCGCCTCGGCCCAGGCAACCCTGGACCAGGCAAACGCCAAGGCGGCCGAACGCACCGTAAAGGCCCCCAGCTCAGGTAGCATCGTCGAGCTCAACGCCAAAGTAGGCGCCACGGTGACCGGAGGCATGGTCATGGGCGAAGGCGACACGAGCGGCGGCAAGCAGTGCATGCAGATCGCTGACCTCTCCAAGATGAAGGTGACGGTTCAGGTGGGCGAAAAGGACATCGCCAAGATCGCCGTGGGTCAGAGCGCCAACGTTACCTATCCCGCGTTTCCCGATATCGTGAGCCAGGGCACCGTCACGGCTATCGCATCGGTGGCAAACTCCGACGCCGCCAACGGTGGTGGCGGAAGCGTGACCTTTAACGTCGACATCCTCATTGAGGCACCCGATAGCCGCCTTAAGCCCGGTATGACTGCCGAGGTCTCGGTGGTAACCGAGCAGCTTGACGACGTGGTCATGGTGCCCACCATGGCGTTGATGACCGAGGACGGCGAGCACTATTACGTCAACGTGGCCACCGATGACGAAGGCAAGGAAACGCGCCGCGTGAAGGTGACCGTCGTGACGCAAAACGACAACGACGCCGTGGTCGGCAAGACGCAGGTCAAGCGCGACGACCAGGGCAACGAGATCAACCCCGACGTGCCGGTTACCAAGCTGCGCGATGGAGACACCATCGTGGTGGATACCGGCGCAGGCATGACGGCAGACGGCGGCGACAGTATGCCTGCCGATGAGGGCATGTAATGCGCCCCGTCATCGACATCCGCAACGTGCACCGCATCTTTGAGAGCGAGGCCGGTTGCGCTCACATCCTGCACAATGTGAGACTGGCGGTGGACCCCGGTGAGTTCGTCGCCATCACCGGCCCCTCGGGCTCAGGCAAGTCGACGCTCATGAACATCCTGGGTTGCTTGGACAAACCGACGGCGGGCGACTATTACCTGCAGGGCCTCAATGTCGCCGAACTGGACGATGATGAGCTCACCGAGGTGCGGGCGCTGAGCATCGGCTTTGTCTTTCAGAGTTTCAACCTGCTGCCGCGTCTGTCGGTTATCGAAAACGTCATGCTGCCGCTGTCCTACACCAATGTGCCGCGCAACCAGCGCGAGATGCGCGCCGTGCACGCACTGCAAGCCGTCACGCTACCGGTCGACCATTGGGACCACCGCATATCAGAACTCTCTGGTGGACAGATGCAGCGCGTTGCCATCGCGCGCGCCCTCGTCAACGATCCGCCCATCATCCTGGCCGCCGAGCCCACGGGAAACCTAGACTCGACAACTGGGGCACTCGTCATGGAAACCTTCCATAAGCTCCAAGAACGAGGCAAGACCATCGTGCTCATCACGCACGACCCGGGCATTGCCGCCGAGGCAGACCGAGCCGTAACCATTCGCGACGGGCGCATCCATGACGGCGCATATATCGCGCATGCGCCGAATACGCTACGCGGCGCCATCAGCAACCTACCCGAGATTTGCGCACCTTCTACAACGCCGAAAGGAGCGAAGGCATGAGCACCCGCGATCTTATCCAAGAAGCCCTGCACTCGCTCGAGGCCAACAAGGGTCGTAGCCTGCTCACCATCCTGGGCATCGTCATTGGCATCGCCTCGGTCATAGCCATGACCTCGCTCATCGGCGGCATCCAAAACAGCCTGGTCAACAGCTTGGGCCTCAACGCGGCCCGCATGGTGCAGATCTACTCATCCCAAGAGCTCACTGATTCGGACGTCGAGAAGCTACGAAAAATGGTGCCGCAAATTGAGCAGATCGGCATCGTCGACAGCGCCTATTCAGAGTACAAAGTTGGAGATAAAAGCTATACCGTCATGGCCCAGGGTGTCGATAGCGACATGCTCGACGCCGTGGG
>CATZEP010000042.1 GCA_958418185.1 uncultured Collinsella sp. | reverse complement strand
CTCGGCATCGTTGCCGGCAACGTCGAGCGCCAGCTTATCAATGACCACCTGGTCCTTGGTAGACGCATCGACGGAGACAACGCGGAAGTCGCCTTCCTGCATGGCGGGATCGAACGGGCCGACCTTGGCAAAGTCCCATGGCTCCAAAATGCCCATAAGGCGAACATCCAGATAGTTTGCCCGCGGGTATGCCCAGTCGATCACCTCGTAGTACACCAGGGTTTCCTTGCTCAGGCCCTTGCCCGGGAAGCTCGCCATCATGCGCAGGTCCGCCAGCGCCATGGGGAAATAGAAGAGCATCATGTCGTTTTGGATCGCATCTTCCACGTCGTGCCCGGCAAAGGCATCGGGGTACTGGCGCACCAGCTGCAGCGCGTTGGCGCGCGCCTGCTGCGGCGAGATTTCGCAAGGAATACCCTGCTCCGGCACATACTCCGCACCAACGCCCATGGTCAGGCGCTTGCTAAACGTACCAGGCTTGAGCAGGTCGGCAATGCCGATCTTGTTGCCGCAGGACGGGCACTCAAACACGCGCTGAGTGGACTCGCCTTCAAAGGACGCACCGCAGAAGGGGCAGGGAATGCTCACGTGCGCTGCCTCTTGAAACTCCTGCGCCGTGCCGCGGTCCTCCCACAGCAGATGCTCCAGAACCGACTGATTGCGCCAGTGTGAATTAAAGAAATACCAGTCTGGGTCCTCCGGGCGCTCGAGTTGCGACACATGGGTGAGCTTAAGTAGCCCATCGACAACCGTCAGCGGCGTATGGCGAATGCCCAGGGCGCTCTTGGGCTCCCCCGCATCGGCCTGCCACGGGATGACCGTGCCGCAATAGGCGCACTCAAAGCTGCGTTTAGCCTGGTGTGAGTACATAGGGCCGCCGCAGTTTTGGCATTTAATGGCAAACATCTCGTCCATGGATACGTCCTCCTTTGCACAGGGGCTGTCGATATAAGTATGTCGGGCAGGTAAGCACATGCCCATACCCATGTGGCCCAAAATGGAGCACCCGGTCGGACAAGAAGGGCCGCTCGTTAGCTCCAGCAGACCATTGCTGCATTTTCTGAGCATCGGCACACGGTGCGCCCATGCGAGCTACACTATCCCCTTAGCCATGATTGTGAGGACGATTGCCATGCTATTTGTAAATCGGCTGGTGCATACGCTTGTTCCCGGTAGTGAGGACGAGCCGGTCGATACAACTTGTCGCACCAACGCGGGCTTCGCCGCAAGCCTCATCTGCATTGGCCTCAACATTACCCTGTGCCTAGCCAAGGGCATCGCGGGCCTGCTCGCCGGCTCTGTCTCGCTTGTCGCCGACGCCTTCAACAACCTCTCCGACGCCTCGAGCAACATCGTGAGCCTGCTCGGATTCCGCCTTGCCAGTCGCCCGGCGGACGAAGGCCACCCCTATGGACACGGCCGCTACGAATACCTCGCCGGTCTGGTTGTCGCCGTCCTCGTTTGCGCCGTCGGCATCAACCTGATCCTGGAGTCGGTTACCAAGATCATCAAGCCCTCCCCCACCGCCTACACGCTCGTTTCCCTTGCGGCACTGGCTACGTCCATGCTCGTTAAGCTCTGGATGGCCGCGTTCAACCGCACGCTGGGCAACCGCATCGACTCGGAGACGCTCATCGCCACGGCGCAGGACTCCAAAAACGATGTCATCACCTCGGGCTCGGTCTTGGCGGCGGCGCTTATTTCGCAAGCGACCGGCTTTGATCTCGACGGCTGGGCAGGCCTGGGCGTGGGCATTTTCATCTGCATCAGCGGCATGGGCCTGGTGCGCGACGCCATCAGCCCGCTGTTGGGGCAAGCGCCCGACCCCAAGCTCGTCCAGGAAATCCGCGACAGGATCATGTCGTACCCCCAGGTTCTGGGCACGCACGACCTCATGGTGCACGACTACGGCCCCGGCCGTCAGTTTGCCAGCGCACACGTCGAAATGCCCGGCGAGGGCGATGCCTTTGAGCACCACGAGATTCTGGACACCATCGAACACGACATCAAACGCCAGATGGGCATTGGCATTACGCTGCACTGCGACCCCATTGCAACAACCGGTGACGACCTGCGCGGCTGGGTCAAGCGTGGCGTAGCGCAGATCGACCCCACGCTTTCCATCCACGACCTGCACGAGCACGACGGCTTTGTTTCGTTTGACCTGGTGCGTCCCGACGGCTTTGACATATCCGACGAGGAGCTGCTGGAGCTCGTCACGCGCATCGTGCACGAGCGCCGGCCCGATGCATCATGCGTCGTTACGTTTGACTCGGGCTTTAGCTCGCCCGACCGTCCGGCAGAGCAGCTGTAGCCCGCTTAACAGCTAGTTACCCTGTGCGCCCGAAATGCCGTTTTGCAGAGCGTCCCAGGCATTGGTAGCCATATCGCCCAGATTCTGAGCAGTATCGCCGAGGTTTTGTGCCGTATCGCCCAGCTCTTGCGCCTTATCTCCCAACTCCTGCGCCTTGTTGCTCAAGTCCTCCAGCGTATTGGAACTCGAGCTGTCGGTACCGCTTTGGCCGCCGGACGAGTTGCCATAGCTGTTCTTGTGCGTGAGCTGAATCTCCAGGTTGCCGTTGTCGTTATAGTAGGCATTCGTAACAACCCAGTTGGAATCGATGACGGGCGTTGAGCCATCGTCGGTCAGAATCACGGCGTTCGAAAGGTCGGCTCCGCGCGACTTGAGGAGCTTCTTGGCGTTGGACCAGTACTGTCCAGGGATATCGCTCAGCTCTACTGCACCTGTCTGGTCGACCTCTGTCTGCTCGGCCGTCGTGCTGGTTGTAGCACCTCGTTTGTTGAGCATGCCCGTCACAATGGCGAACACAATCGAGAGGGCAAAGAAGATCGCCAGCACAATGATGATCTTCTTGATCACACTCGACGAACGCGACGGCGCCTCTTCCTCTTCCTCACCATACTGCGGAATCGACTTGGGATACTCGCGATAAGGCTGGCGCGCATACGGATCGCGCGACTCATATCGAGGCTGGGCCTGTGCCGTGCGCGGCATATACGTCGTCTGCTGAGGCTGCGGAATGGGATTTTGCGGCAGGTTGTTATAAGCATCTGTCGCCGCATTGCCATACGGGTCCGGCGCCGCATTGCCATACGGGTCCCGCGGTGCATAATCAAACGGATCCCGTGGTGCATCGCCATAGCCCATAACCCGTGTGGGTTCGGCAGACGCCTGTGTCGCATCGGGGGCAGCATTGCCGGGGTTCGACACAATGCGGGTCGCATCGGCGCTGCCGCCAGCCTGTGCGGAGCCATATCCGCCCATCACGGTCGTCTTGTCCTGGTCCATGCAACGTTTCCTTTCCGTCGCCTGTAAGCATCAAGTTATCCATGCATTCTACCCGCGCAAAAGCCTATGATGGGCAAAGCCCGCCGGTATCTACAAGACATGCGCGGGCCTAAGGATCAAAAAGCCCCGCCAGGCCATGGGGCGCGGCGGGGCAATCAAGCAGCTATGGACAGCAGGCTTAGAACAGGCCGGTGATGTTGCCGTCGTTATCGACGTCGATGTTCTCGGCCGCGGGCACCTTGGGCAGGCCCGGCATGGTCAGAACGCTGCCGGTCAGCGCGACCACAAAGTGGGCACCGGCGGAAACCTTAAGCTCACGCACGGTGATGCGGAAGCCCTCGGGAGCGCCCAGGGCCTTGGCGTTATCGCTAAAGCTGTACTGGGTCTTGGCGACGCACACCGGTAGGTTACCAAAGCCGTTCTCGCGCAGCTCGGCAAGCTGACGCTTGGCAGCCGGCGTAAAGTCGACACCGTCGGCGCGGTAGACCTTGGTGGCAACGGCCTCCAGAGCATCGGCAACATCGGCACCGTCCTCGTAGGCAAACTTGAGCTCACTCGGCTGCTCAATCAGGCGCATGACCTCGTCGGCCAGCTCGAGCGCACCCTCGCCGCCCTTGGCCCAGACCTCGGAAAGCTTAACGTTAACGCCGAGCTTCTGGCACTCGGACTCGATGAGTGCAAGCTCCGCCTCGGTGTCCGTCGGGAAGCGGTTGATGGCGACCACACAGGGAAGACCATAGACGCTCTGGATATTGTCAACGTGGCGCAGCAGGTTGGGCATGCCGGCCTTGAGGGCATCGAGGTTCTCGTCGTTAAGGTCGGCCTTGGCAACGCCGCCGTTGTACTTAAGCGCACGGGCGGTGGCGACAATCACGACGGCGCTGGGGCGAACGCCCGTCATGCGACACTTGATGTCGAGGAACTTCTCGGCACCCAGATCGGCGCCAAAGCCTGCCTCGGTAATGGCAACATCGCCAAAGCGCATAGCCATGCGCGTAGCCATGATGGAGTTGCAGCCGTGGGCGATGTTGGCGAAGGGACCGCCGTGGACAAACGCGG
Organism: uncultured Collinsella sp.; assembly: GCA_958418185.1. Lineage (GTDB taxonomy): Bacteria > Actinomycetota > Coriobacteriia > Coriobacteriales > Coriobacteriaceae > Collinsella. The sequence goes on along the minus strand of CATZEP010000042.1, from coordinate 5,989 downwards.
GCGTGCCCTCGAGCGTCTGCACCAGGTTGGGCTTGAGCGCATCCTTAAGCAGCGCAGCCATGGCGCCCTGAGCCTTGAGGTCGCGTGCGCGGACGGGCTCGCCGGCATAGCTGTAGCCGACGACGATCTCGCCCAGGCGCTCCTTGAGGTCATTGATACTCGTGGACAGGCACAGGATCGCCATGACTTCGGAGGCGACAGTGATGTCGAAGCCGTCCTCGCGCGGCACGCCCTGGGCCTTGCCGCCAATGCCGTCGATAACGTGGCGCAGCTGGCGGTCGTTCATGTCGACAACGCGCTTCCAGGTGATGCGCTTAACGTCGATACCGAGCTGGTTGCCCTGCTGAATATGGTTGTCGAGCATGGCAGCCAGCAGGTTATTAGCGGCGCCGATAGCGTGGAAGTCGCCGGTAAAGTGCAGGTTGATATCCTCCATGGGGATAACCTGGGCCCAACCGCCGCCGGCGGCACCGCCCTTGACGCCAAAGACGGGACCGAGCGAAGGCTCGCGCAGGGCCACGGCGCTCTTGACGCCGCGACGGCGCAGGCCGTCGGCCAGGCCGATGGTCGTGGTGGTCTTGCCCTCGCCGGCGGGCGTGGGGTTGATAGCGGTCACGAGAACGAGCTTGGCCTGGTGATCGGTCGGCTCGTTGAGCAATGAATAGTCGACCTTAGCCTTGTCGAAGCCGTACGGAATCAGATGCTTTACGTCGACGCCGGCGTTCTTAGCCACCTCGGTAATGGGCAGCGGCGTGACGGAACGTGCGATTTCGATGTCAGTAGGCATGGGCGGTCCTTTCGTTACCGGATGAGAAAAAGACCAATTCAGCATAGCACGGGCGCGCAATAGTAAAACACCCGTAACCGATGAATGGCGATATGTTTATCCAATGCTCAGCGATAGCCTACAGACCAGCCAAAACAAACCCGCCCCTAAACGGCTGGCTCGATGCCCAAGTGCTCAAAGGTGCGAAGCGTTGCCTGGCGGCCCTGGGGGGTGCGAATCATCAAGCCGCACTGCAACAGATAGGGCTCATAGACATCCTCGAGCGTACCCGGATCCTCGCCCACCGCGCTGGCAAGGGTCGTCAGGCCCACGGCACGGCCGGAAAACGTCTTGGCAAGCGTCTCCAAGATACGAATGTCCATCCAGTCCAGGCCAAGCTCATCGATCTCGAAGAACTCGAGCGCCTGACGGCAGATATCGAGCTCGATGGGACCGTTGCCGCGCACCTGCGCATAATCGCGCACGCGCTTGAGCAGACGGTTGGCCAAGCGCGGCGTGCCACGCGAGCGCGAGCCGATCTCGAGCGCGCTCGGATGGTCGATCGTCACGCCCAGGATGGTCGCCGAGCGCGTCACGATCTGGGCGAGCTCCTCAACGGTGTAGTAGTCCAGACGATACGAAATGCCAAAGCGGTCGCGCAGCGGGCCGGTCAGCATACCCGAGCGGGTCGTTGCCGCCACCAGCGTAAACTTGGGGATATCCAGGCGAATCGAACGTGCGGCCGGACCTTTTCCGATCACGATATCGAGCGCAAAGTCCTCCATAGCGGGATACAGGACTTCCTCGACCGAGCGGTTAAGGCGGTGGATTTCGTCGATAAACAGCACGTCACCCGGCTGCAAGTTAGTCAGGATGGCTGCCAGGTCACCGGTACGCGCAATAGCGGGGCCGCTCGTCGTCTTGATCTGAGCGCCCAGCTCGTTGGCGATAACGGTGGCCAGCGTGGTCTTGCCCAGACCCGGAGGGCCCGAAAAGATCACGTGGTCGAGCGTCTCGCCACGGCTCTGCGCCGCCTCGATCAGCACGCGAAGGCTCTGCTTGATATGCTCCTGACCGCAGTAGTCGTCCAGGCGCTGGGGACGCAGGGTACGGTCGACATCGAGGTCTTCGGGCGTCAGCTCCGAGCCCACCATGCGCTCACCGTGCGCCATGGATGCCGCCGGCGAGCTGCCGGGCGTCGCCCACAGGTCCTGAGAGTCATCGGCTTCCCACATCACGCATCCATTCCGAGTCGCTTAAGCGCCGCGCCGAGCAGGTCCTCGACACGCATATCCTGCCCATCATACCCGCTCAGGGCAACCTCGGTCTCCTGCGGGCTAAAGCCCATGGAAAGGAGCGCCGCACGGGCGTCATCGATCGCCGAGGGGGCGGCGGCGGGAACCGGCATCGCAACCTGACCGGGAATTACGTCGACTGGAACAAAGCCCTTGTCCTTGGCAAAGGTACTCTTGAGCTCCAAGATGAGGCGCTGGGCAGTCTTTTTGCCCACACCGGGCACCTTGGCCATGCCTTTGTCGTCCTCGGCCATTACCAGGGAATACAGCTGTCCCACGGTATAGGTGGAAAGCACGGCAAGCGCCAGGCGCGGACCGACACCCGACACGGACACGAGCCGGTCAAACATCGTGCGCTCGTCCTTGGAGGCAAAGCCAAAGAGCGTCATGGCGTCCTCGCGCACCTGCATACGGGTATAGAGGCGGACCTCGCCGCCGGGTGTAGGCAGCGTGGCGGCAGTGCTGCCCGAGATGCCGAGCTCAAAGCCCACGCCCGATACATCGACAACGGCCGAGCTCATCGTGGCCTCGACAAGCGTTCCATGGAGCTGGGAGATCATCAGTATCCGGTTCCTCTCTGTTGATAGAACTCGCCGCCGGTAAGCGCCCGGGTGCGGCTGAGGTTAACGTGGCAGATGGCGCAGGCCAGGGCATCGGCGGCATGGTCTGGATGCGGGTCGTGATCGAGCTGCGTGAGCGTGCGCACCATGTAGGCAACCTGCCGTTTATCTGCGGCACCGGTGCCCACCACGGCCTGCTTGATCTGCATGGGCGTGTATTCGCCAATCTCGAGTGCGCACTCCGAAAGCGCCACGAGCGCGGCACCGCGGGCATGCGCCGTGGGGATGGCCGAGCGGACGTTAGCGCCAAAGTAGATGCTCTCGATAGCCGCGGTATCGGGACGGTAGCGTTCGACGACGCCCTTGAGGTCGTGGGCGATATGCGACAGGCGCACCGCGAGCGGGCTGCCCGCGCTGGTCTCGATACAACCGTAGGCACGGCAGCGAACCTCGCCACGTCGCTCCTCGATAATCCCCCAGCCCGTATGGGCCAAACCGGGGTCGATACCCAAGATAACCAAGCCAACCTCCCCTCGCCACAAGCACAGCCCAAGGCAAGGCCCCGCGCATCATTCACGAACGTCTGTTCTAGAATAACACAACGCCAGCCCCATACGTCAGCCGAGATTGAATTGTAGGTTGAGCATACGCAAGCGAGCGCCCGCCAGAGCGAGCAAGGTACCTTGAAAGAGGAGGGCATTGACCTGGCGGTCATGCCCGACGATTGAAAGGCAGATTGCCGCTCTGGCGGGCGCGCAGCGACCTAGTTTTGAGAGAAGAACGGGAATTGCCTCGGGTCCACCGGCGGATGCGGCATCGGACCACCCTGGGGGCCACCCTGTGGTCCGCCCTGGCCGCCCATCATCTTGTCGATGGCGTCCTGGACCTCGCCCTCAAACTTCTTCATTCCCTCGTGTAAACGACGCTGACCGTCCTCGGAGCGCAGCTCTTCCATCTGCTCGGGTGAAATACCCAACAGCTCGCCCAATAAGCCCATCATCTCGCCGCGCATACGGTCACTCGTATCGTCGTCGGCAAAGCGGCGCACCTCGGCGCGTGCCAGCGAATCAACCGTCATGCGTTCCTTGCCGTTGAGCCCCAGATCGGACCACGCAAGCATGTACGGCCAGACGCGCTCGACAAACGAACGGGCCGAAACGATCGGGGCCATCGGTAGCATGCGACGAGCAGCCTCACCCTGGCGCACAAGCATCAGCAGCAGCGAGCAGGCCTCGGGCTTGCCGGCGGCCATCGGGATGTCGTCGAAAGGTCGATTGCGGTCTACGTGCGATTCAAGCGCACCATCGACCTCGCCCGGCTCAAGCCCGCCAAGCAGCTGCGCCGCGCGATCGAGCATATCAACCGGACCGGCGAGCGTCGAGAGCGCCTGCGCCAGCACGCGATCCATGCAATCCTCCACCGCGTTGAGCGTCACGAGCTCTTGGGGCACCACGGCCGAGGCGCGGTTGCGCACGCGTGCCACAAACTCGAGCGTCGACAGATATACATCGCCAAAGGGCGCAAAGTCGCCCTGGTAGCCGCCGTACAGCGCGGGCGCCGCCAGTGCGTACTCAGTCTTGGAAAGCGGACTCAACGCCATAGCGCCCAGCTCGAGCGCCGTATCCTCGAGCATCAGGCCCAGCGCACGCGAACGCAGGCGTTCGGCATCGCCCGCCGACACGTCGCGGTCGAGCGCGCGCGCCGCATCTGGCGCATCGCGCTCGACGGTGCGAATGTGCAAGCGCTCGGCGATTGAGCGCACAGCAGAACAACGGGCGGCTTCGGCCTCCTCCTGCGCCGGCGTAAAGATGCGATTGCGCCCCAGCACCAGGCCAATCACATTACGCGGGCCCAAGGCATCGACGGCAAGCGCCGCCAACAGGGACGACGGCAAATCGCCCTCGAGCGCCACCACGGCACGCGAGGCGCCGCGAGCGCGGGCATTGTCGCGTACGGCAAGCACCAGCGCCTGCCACAGCCACTCCTCGGAACGAAACTCGGGCAGCTCGTGGTCCTCCAGGGCATCGAGCATCACGCCGCGCTGAATCTCCTGAACCAGCAGGCTCTCCTCAAAGCACGGCGCCTGGGCCACCACGCGGCCGCAATCGTCGAGCACAAACGATCCGCCGGTATACACCGACTCGTCATAGGCACCAATCGGCGCCATGCAGGCAAACCATACGCTGCGCTTGGACGCGATCTTGCGGTAGGCACCGCTGCGCACGGCGGCAATGGCGGCCGTCTCGCGATCGGTCATGTCAAACGCGTTGAACTGGAAATAGGCGATGAGGTCGACGCCGGTCGGCAGCATTTCGAGCTCGCGGTCCAGGTCAAACACCACGGCGATGCGCACGCCGTCCACGTCAAACACCGGAGGCGCCCAACGCGCATCGTTGCTCTCGCCACGCTGCAGGGCAATACTTGCGCGCGCAGGCACCACGCGACCATCCTTAAGCATCATGTAGTCAAGCAGGGGCTGGCCCTCAAACGAAACCGCAGCGGGCACGATGCAGATCATATCGAGCTCTTGGATGCGCTCGGCAACGCCCGTCAGGCCCATCAACATATCGTGCTCAAAATCGGCAGCGCCCACCAGGCTGCCCGGCATGGCACCCATAAAGAGCGGGGCCGGAACGCACAGCACGCGCGCGCCGCGCTCATGAGCCAGGCGAGCCTGGTCCTCGATGCGGCCGCAAATGCCCTCGATGTCACCCAGGCGCATATCGATCTGTGCAAGTGCGAGCTTCATGGCTCAGCCCTTTCCGTCGTAAACCATCGTTGTCGTAGTAAAAGCGCCGGCCGCATGATGCAGCCGGCGCTCGCATGTGCATATGCTAGCTATGATACCCCGAGCGGGGGCGCGCTCCTAGAACGTCGCGGACCACAGCCCATGCAGGTTGCAGTAGGCATAGACGGTACCGGTCTTGGAGCCGCCAGCGAAAAACGTCGTGGGCTTCATGCCGGGCTCAAGGTAATGGACCTCCAGGCGGCCCTCGGCCTCAAGCGCGATCCACTCGATATAGTGCTCAGGCAGCATGGGATGCTCGGTCGAGCCCACACGTGCGCGAATGACGTGGCCGTCGCGCTCGATCTCGACAACAGGCACATGCTTCTCGTGCGCCGCATCCTCGGTGTTCGCCGTCAGCTCCGTGCAGCCGGCAGGGGTTGCAACGCCGTCGCCAAGGGCGGCAACGAGCTTGCCGTCGGAGTCCTTAAAGAATTTCGCCATGATGTTCTCCTTTGCTGATGTGCCAATGTTCTCGATGGTTCTTATGCCCAAAGAGCGCCGAGCCATCCACGGCATGGCAAATGAACACATAACGGGCGAGGCTAGCGACCGTCACCACCGAGCAGCGCCAGGACATCCT
>CATZEP010000041.1 GCA_958418185.1 uncultured Collinsella sp. | reverse complement strand
TTGCATACCATAATGAACGGTATGATCGTCGGCTTTGGCTCGGGTCAGGTCGCAGGATAGCTGGCTCATTTTTTACACAACAAAACGTCCAGCGGCAACGTTGCCTCAAGCTCGTTACCGCTGGACGTTTAAGTAACATAACAACCTTACATAAGATATATTATCGTACTTATCCGCGTAAGAAAGCGTATGCGCTGGTAGCCGCTATGGCTCCGTCCGAAACGGCGGTCACAACTTGACGTAAACGCTTGGAGCGGATATCGCCGGCGGCAAATAAGCCAGGCGTGCGGGTGGCCATCGATTCGTCGGTCACAATACCGCCGTCGGGCGCCAGATCTACCAGATGCTCTACAAGCTCAGTATGGGGCTGTGTGCCAGCAAAGACAAAAATGCCAAACGAACCAGGATCAAAGGACTCAGAATAAGTTTCACCGGTAGCGTTTTCCTTGAAGGTGATAGTCGTGGGCATGGCCTCGCCCGATAGTTCAACGATACTAGTTTGGTACCTAACTGAAATATTATCTTTTGCGAGAACCTTTTGAACCACGCCATCGGGGGCACGGAACTGATCGCGGCGCAAGACGATGGTCACGCTGCTGGCGATTTCTGACAAGAACAGGGCTTCCTCGCAGGCAGCATTACCGCCACCGATGACAAAGACCTGTTTACCGCGAAAGAACATGCCATCGCACGTCGCGCAATAAGAAACGCCACGACCGCGATACGTATCCTCGCCAACAAAACCAGCAGATCGCGGCGTGGCACCCATGCAAGCGATAACGCTCGAGGCCAGCGTATCGCCCATATCGTGATGCACCGTAAACAGCGCCGCATCCGCATCGTAATCGATACCCGTAACCATGCTCCATGCAACCTGTGCTCCCAGGCTCTCTGCATGTTGCTGAAACCGCTCGCCGAGTTCGGCGCCACTCAAGAGCGGAATGCCCGGATAGTTCTCGACCTCATTGGTTGTGGCGATCTGTCCTCCCGACATGCCCTGTTCGATCACAGTCGTCGTGAGATTGGCACGCGCCGCATAAATGGCTGCGGCATAGCCCGCGGGGCCGCCGCCGATGATGGCAACATCGATCGGCTGATGAGTAGTCATGAAGAGACCTCCTGTCGAAAGATTGGCGTTCTTTGCGCTCATACCCAAATTTATGCGAACGTGACACTCATGCACTACAATGATTCTCTGTGAAACAAAGATGAAGGGGAGATATCGATGGATCAGACGCAGACGAGCGATGACGCTCCCCTGCTCACGCACAGCACTCCCCAATCGGGACAAACCACGCTCTTGGCTCAGCAAAAACCTCTCGTGACTATCGTGCACGCCTCGGTCGGCTCGGGCCACAAGGCCGCCGCAAATGCGATTGCGCAGGCATTCGACCACATCCGCGGCACCAATGGCATCCCCGAGGATGTTGAGATTGAAGTGCTCGATATCCTTGATTTTGGACGCATAAAATTCGACGGCAACAAAACGGCCGCCTCGTTTACCGGCGCCACGCGCCCAATTTATGACTTGACCTGGCGTTATACCCTTACCGGACACCTGCTTTGGGGCGGTGGCACGGCATGGTCGCACATCATGTTCCCCGCATTTAACGAATACGTTCGAACTCGCAGGCCCATTGCCGTGGTAGCCACACATATCACGGCAGCCAACGTCGCCGTCGGCGCGCGCGTCATTACGGGCATCGACTATCCTGTCATTTGCGTACCGACCGATTACGAGGTCGAGGGTTGGTGGCCCCATAAGGACACCGACCTGTTCTGCGTGGCAAACGAGTTTATGGCCGAAACACTCCGACCCCGTAAGGTTCCCGAGGCAAAGATCCGCATTACGGGCATCCCCATTCGCGCCGGGTTTGATACGGACTACAACCGCGAGGAAGAACTCGAGAAGTTCAATCTCCCCACAGACAAGCTCGTTGTGCTGGTGATGGCCGGCGCCAGTTTGCCTCAACCGTACGTTCGCTTTCGCGCGGAGATGGACCGCACCCTCCCCTTCCTGCGCAGCTTCGAGGACATGCACTTTGTCTTTTTGCCGGGCAAGGATGCCGAATATGCCACCCGTCTCAAAACGCTTTTCGATGCCATGAAACTCGAGAACGTCACGGTTCTTGACTACGTCGATGACATGGCAGCGCTTATGCACGGCTGTGACCTGGCAATCCTCAAATCTGGCGGACTCACTGTTACCGAATGCCTGTGCGCACACCTGCCTATGATTCTGCTGGGCAAGTCATATGGCCAGGAAAAGGCCAACACCACCATGCTCACCGGCATGGGCGCCAGCATGCATGTCACCACCGCACGCGAGCTCATCGTGACGCTGCGTCATCTCCACGATCATCCCGAGTCGCTCAAGGCACTGCTCATCAATGGCGAAGTCCTTTGCCGCCCACACGCAGCCGAGGATATCGCCATCGCAACCATGGAACTTGCAGGCAAGCCCCAAAAACGTAAACGAGCCTTCTGCCGCTTCTACTGGGGCGGAAAGCCCGCGCATATCCGCTAGTCGAAAGTTCGCTGCTCGGCGGGAGCCGCCCATATATCATTCCATGCTCAAACATTCTCGCGGGGCGCTCGCATCCCTCCCGCCCACCTCTCACACATATCATTCCATGCTCAAACATTCTCGCTTCGCTTCGCTCGCTGCGAAACTGCGCGTGGAACGATATGTGTGAGAGGTGGGCGGGCGTCTACTCGCTTGAAAACAATAATCAATCTTTCTGATATGCAGATGCGACAAAGGAGTAATCCCTTTGCCGCATCTGCAAACTGCAATTAATTACTTTGGTTCACCTTTGCAGCTTCTAATGTGAGGATCCGGCGCAGCTTGTAGTGCGTAAACGCAGCTGACCGGCCCGACCCGCCTATATATCGTCCCACGCGCAGTTTCGCAGCGAAGCGAGAATGTTTGAGCATGGGATGATATATAGGCGGGTCGGGCCGGTCAGCGGAAAGTACGTAAACGACTAGGATACGCCGCTAGAACCGAAACCGCCGGCTCCTCGATCAGTTTCGTCTAGTTCTTCTACTTCTACGAGATTGACCGTGGGGACTTCTTGGATGACGAGCTGCGCAATGCGGTCGCCTTTGTTGATCTGGATATTGTTGGTGGGATCCAGGTTGATGAGGATGACCTTAAGCTCACCTCGATAGTGGGCGTCGATGAGACCGGGCGTGTTGACTATAGACAGGCCCTGCTTAATAGCTAGGCCGCTACGGGGCTGGACAAAGCCGGCGTAGCCATCGGGCAGCGCAATGGCCAAGCCAGTGGAGACCAAGCGGCGCTCAAAGGGCTTGAGGGTGCAGTCTTCGTTGGCACGGAGGTCAAGGCCGGCATCCGTGGGATGTGCGTATTTGGGAAGCTCGACCGTGGGATCGAGACGCTTAATGTTAACGGTAATGTTGGACATGAAATCACCTTAGCTTGTCGAGCTCTTGCAAAAACTCGTCGACGTCTTTGAAATCGCGATAGACCGAGGCAAAACGAATGTAGGCCACCTTGTCGATCTTGGCCAGGCGCTTAAGCACCATATCGCCCAGTTCGTGGGACGTAACAGCCGTCAGCGTACGGGAACGCAGTTCCACCTCGATATCATCGATGATCTCGTTGAGCTTTTTCGTATCGATATCGCGCTTAATCGTGGCGCGCATCAGACCAACCAGCAGCTTGTTGCGATCGAACCGCTGCTTTGACCCGTCGGATTTGATAACCTCGATGGGATCTTCGCAGCGCTCGAACGTTGTAAAACGATAATTGCACGAACAGCATTCGCGACGACGCTTGATAGTGTTGTTCGACTCCTGCATACGGGAATCGACAACGCGGGTATGTGCCTTGCCGCATTTGGGACAGCGCATGGTACCTCCTCCTAAACGATAACAAGGGTACCATGCGACCGAGCCGAAATCTTACGAACGAGTCGGAACTTTCAGAACTGCACCAGCATCAAGAGAGCCGCGATCGAGGTGATTGACGCTACGAATCATGTCGGAAGTCTCCTGTGTGGAAAGGCCATCGATGGGATGCTCCTGGGCAAGCGACCACAGGGAATCGCCGGGATGCACGCGAACCGTCTCGTAGGTAACGTTGGCTACGGAATCGGCATATGCTGCGTGGCGAGCAGAAAAAACTGACGTGGCGAGCACAAAGAACAGGGTGAACGCTACAGCAACAGCAACAATCGTCGAGGCCTTCAGGGCAACAGGAGCCAAAGCAGCGGCCGCACGCTGGGTGCGAACGGGCTTAGTGGCCACGGCCTGAAAATGAGAGCGTCCGCCCTTCACGACCGTAAAGGCAGGCGAGGCGGGCGTCTCGAGCTTAAGGGCGAGGTTTCCCTGGACCATATCCGCTGCGTTCATTCTGTTCTCCTCTCGTTTGTTTTGACGAGAACTGTTTTATCAAGCCGCGGGGACAAAAAAGTCTAGCGCGGGAACGAGTGTTCGGTTATTATTATCTTCGAACAGTTGTTCCTGTCAAGCAAAAATAGAACATTTGTTTGGTATGAGTAGAGAGGAATCCCTGATGGCTCGCAAAATTACCAAGCGTCAGCAGCAAATTTACGACTTCATCAAGGAATATCAGCAGGAGAAGGGCTATCCGCCCAGTGTGCGCGAGATGGCTTCGGCTGTGGGCCTTTCCTCCCCTAGTACCGTACATGCACATCTCTCCGCACTCGAAGCACGCGGCCTGCTCAAGCGTGACGCCACCAAGCCTCGCGCCCTCGAGCTCTTTGACGAAGACGGGTCTTCCGTCTCCATCTCAAAGTCCGATGAGCCTACGGCACCCCGCGGCACCGTATCGCTGCCTCTCGTAGGCCGCGTCGCCGCAGGGATTCCCATCCTTGCCGAGCAGAATATCGAGGACACCTTTACCATCCCGACCGAAATCGCAACGGACCAGGGGTCCTTTATCCTCGAGGTCCACGGCAATTCGATGATTAACGTCGGCATCTATAACGGCGACTACATCATCGTTCGCGAGCAGAAGAGCGCCATGAATGGCGAGATTATCGTTGCCATGATCGAAGGCTCCGCAACAGTCAAAACGTTCTACAAGGAGCAGGGGCGCGTTCGCCTGCAGCCTGAAAACGACACCATGGAGCCCATCTACGCGACAAATCCCACGATTCTGGGCAAGGTCGTCGGTTTGATGCGCCGGTTTTCGTAATGCAAAAACGCATCACCGTCTTTGATACCATTCGCGGGTTTACCATGCTATCGATGGCGGGATTTCATGCCTGCTACGACCTTGCCTACCTATATGGTTGGGAGATGCCCTGGTTTACCCAGACCATCTTCCAGGACATCTGGCGTGCCAGCATCAGTTGGGTATTTTTATTTATTGCCGGCTGGATGTGCACCCTCTCGCGCAACAACATCAAGCGTGCCGCCAAATATGCCGCTGCCGCTTTGGTCGTATGGATTGCAACGACGTTCGTCTCGGTTGATGACTCGGTGAACTTCGGCATCATTTTCTGCATGGCGGCGTGCACTGCCATTGTCGCGCTCGCGCGCCCGGTTCTCGATAGAGTGCCGGCAGTATGGGGTATAACGTTTTGCCTCATACTCTTTGCCTGTACCTGGAGCATTCCTAAAGCGGTCTACCCTATCCCCTATCTAGCTTGGCTGGGGTTCCCAGGTCCAGACTTTGTCTCCGGTGATTACTATCCGCTCATCCCATTCTATTTTATGTACCTCGCAGGCTTCTTTGCCGCTCGAACGGCACAGGAATCAAACTGCGAGGCACCAGTATGGGCCTATGAGAATCCCATCCCCGTGCTCGCAAGCCTCGGACGCCATGCACTGCCGTTCTACCTGCTTCATCAACCGGTTATCTTGGGTGTACTGGAGCTGATTTATTCCGTTCGGTAACGCTCAAGACGTGGTGCGATACGGTCCGGAAGCTTTGCCACAATACGAACGCCGTCCTCGAGGTATTCCTCGTGCAGAAGGGTTCCCTGTTCGTGCACGAGCGTGATTAACGCGCCCTCTCGATACGGGATATCGGCCGAGAGCAACACGTCCGTGGCGGCCGCTTCACGAGCGATGCGGTCGACTAAGTCATCAAGACCCTCACCCGTCTGAGCCGAGAACAGCACCGCCTCGGGATAGCGCCGGCGAAAGCTCAAGCGATCGACGCTATCGAGCAGATCAATTTTATTGAACACGGTAAGTGTCAGGCGCTCACCGGCACCAATCTCATCAAGGACACGATCAACCGCCTCGAGCTGACGCTCATAATCCTCATCGGAAGCATCTACAACTTTAAGAATCAAATCGGCGCCGAGCACCTCGGAAAGCGTAGATTTAAACGCGTCGACCAGGCCATGTGGCAGCTTTTGAATAAAGCCGACGGTATCGGTGATCGTCATGCCACGACCACCGGGCAAACGGTACGAGCGCGTTGTAGGATCGAGCGTGGCAAACAGCTTATCCTGCGAAAGTACCGTGGATCCCGTCAAACGATTAAGCAGCGTCGACTTGCCGGCATTGGTGTAGCCAGCCAACGCAACGCGAAACGCTGGCGATTCAATACGGCTTTTCGATTGCACATCGCGGCGCTGTTCAACCTGTTTCAGTTCGCGTCGAAGCGCAGCGATCTTATTGCGAATCAGACGACGGTCGACCTCGAGTTGGCTTTCGCCCTGGCCAAAGCGCGAGCCAATACCGCCACGCGTCTGTTCCTTGGCAAGGTGGCTCCACATACCTCGCAAACGAGGCAACAGGTACTGCAACTGTGCCAGCTGCACCTGCAAGCGGCCCTCACGCGTCTGGGCATGCAGACCAAAGATATCCAAAATCAACGCCGTACGGTCAATAATCTTGACCGGTTCGCCCACGGCTTTCTCAAGATAGGACTGCTGTGAAGGAGTCAGGTCGTCGTCGAAGATAACAACATCCGCATCCATGCGATGCACCAAACCGCACAGCTCCTCGACCTTTCCGGAGCCGATAAACGATTTGGGATAGGGCTTGACCAGGCGCTGAGACAAGCGTGCAACGCATTGGGCCCCAGCAGTGTGGGCTAGACGCTCGAGCTCGTCGAGCGAACGGTCGAGCGGCCAGGCGTTATCGCGCCACTCAACACCAACCAATATGGCGCGCTCGGGTTCAGGCGCCGTGGGGATCAAGGAAAAACGTGCCATTAGGCAGCCTCAATGCGACGGTAAATATCATCAACGACCTCATCGATCGTAAACTCATCCACATCGAACCACACGATGCGATCATCACGCTTAAACCAGGAAAGCTGGCGCTTGGCATAGCGACGTGAGCGCATCTTGATAAGCTCACGGGCCTCATCCATGGTAATAACGCCACGCAAGGCATCAATGATCTCTTTGTAACCAATTGCCTGCATCGACGTGAGCGCATCACCCAGGCCCTGGTCCATAAGGCCACGGACCTCATCAACCAGTCCCTGCTCAAACATAAGGTCGACACGTAGGTTAATACGCTCATAGAGCACTTCACGGCTACGCGTCAGACCAAACCACAAGGCGTGATAACGCTCGCGCGGAACACTGAATTTCGACTTCTGCTGGGCATACGACACGCCGTCATCGTGCATCTCAAGCGCACGAATCACACGACGCACGTTATGGGGATGAATCACGGCAGCTGATTCGGGGTCGCGCTCGGCAAGCAGGGCATGCAATGCTTCCTCGCCAATGCGCTCGGCAAGCTCCTGATAGCCCACGCGGCGTTCGTCCTCGAGTTCTCCCGAAGGAAAATCCATTTCATCGAGAGCGGCCTTGAGATACAAGCCCGTACCGCCGCAAAAGACCGGAAGACGCTGCTCGCCAAGCAAACGCTCGACATGTGCTCGGGCGTCCGACTGGTAGAGCGCAGCAGAATACGCGACGCCGGGATCCACGATATCGATAAGGCGCAGAGGTGCCGAGCACTCCTCAGGCGTCATCTTGGCCGTACCAATGTCCATGCCGCGATAGATTTGCATCGCGTCACATGACAACACTTCGGACGAAAGACGAGCGGCCAGGCGGTCGGCAACATCGCTTTTGCCGACCGCCGTCGGACCGACAATCGCTACGGCAGAAAGGCTTGCACCGGGGGAAATCATTAGCGAGGCTCGCCCACGACGGAGCCAGACAGATACCACGTCTTGGCAACATCAATATCAACATCGACGATCTTGCCGATAAGCTGATCGATGCCATAGCCAGCAGGAATCGGCGCATGCACCGTCTGGTTCTTGGGGCTCTTGCCCAGAAGGACAGCGTCGTTCTTCTTGCTCGTACCCTCAATAAGTGCAGGCACCACGGTGTGAAGTTCGCCCTGGTTATACTCGTGCGCCGTCGTCTCGATAACCTTGACCAGACGGTTAAAGCGCTCAAGGATAACCTCATGCGGGGTGGGATCATAAATCTCAGCTGCCGGGGTACCGGCGCGCTTGGAGTAAATAAACGTGTAGGCTTGGGCATAGCGCACCGTCTCGGCAAGCGACAGCGTCTGCTCAAAGTCTTCCTCGGTCTCGCCCGGGAAACCCACGATGATATCGGTCGAAAGCGCAATATCGGGCATACGGTTACGAATACGATCGACCAGGCCCAGATAATCCTCGCGCGTATAACGACGATTCATCTCTTTAAGAATGCGCGTGGAGCCCGACTGAACGGCCAGGTGAAGCTGCGGCATGACGGCAGGCGTCTCGGCCATAGCATCAATGGTCTCGGGCAGCAGATCCTTAGGATGAGAAGAGGTAAAGAAGATGCGCTCGACGCCCGTATCGCCCACGGCGCGCAGCAGATCGGCGAAACGCGGCTTGCCAAAGAGATCGCGACCGTAGGAGTTAACGTTCTGTCCCAGCAGCGTAATCTCGCGCACGCCCTGGCGCACCAGACCTGTCACCTCGTCGACAATCTCCTCGAAGGGACGGCTCTTCTCACGACCACGGACGTAGGGCACGATGCAGTACGTACAGAAGTTGTTGCAGCCCGTCATAATGGGCACCCATGCGTGATACTGCGTCTCGCGATGCCACGGCATACTCATGGCGTCGGTATCCTCATGCTCATTCGTGCGGATATGGCGCTTGCCATCCAAAAACGCCTCGGCGATAAGCTCGGCCACGTGAGCAATAGAATGGGTGCCAAAAATGACGTTGACGTTATCGACGTTGGTGAGCAAGCCCTCGCCGTCGCGCTGGGCGATGCAGCCGCCCACGGCGACCACGCGCTTACCCGAAGGCGAAGGAGGAAGGCTCTTGCAGGAATTGCACTGACCGTACAGGCGCGTATCGGCAGCCTCGCGCACACAGCACGTCATGAACACGACAATATCGGCATGCTCGGGATCGAGCGCCATAAGACAGCCATACGAATCGAGCAAGCCACTCACGCGCTCGGAGTCGTGCTGGTTCATCTGGCAGCCGAATGTGCGGATAAAATAGGTTTTACCGGCAAGAATATCGCGTACGGAACGCTGGTCCATGAGCTTACATCCTAACGATGGTATCGACGGGGCGCATAGGTGCTACAAGCGTGCAGATGGCTCGCTTACGCAACAGGCTTAACGTCGTCCATGACGACGCTATCCATAGCAGCCCGATTAATCTGGTGAACGTAGATAGAGAGACGAATCGCAGTGCGCGACTCCCCGTTAATGAGGATGTCGGAGAACACCGGCGCGCAGGAGACATCAAAGCCGGTCGGAATCAGAAAGCCGCGCGCAATGGCAACGGCCTTGATGGCCTGGTTGACGGCACCGGCACCGACGCATTGAATGTTGACGGGGACGCCATCTTTGACCATGCCGGCAATGGCGCCGGCAACGGACGCGGGCGATGATTTGCTTGATACCTTCAGGCAATCCATGAAGAAACTCCTGCGTTTAAAAGTACGTTTTAACTGCAATAACTGTATCGTACCGAGCGGACTCGGTAAAGATGCTATTCCTCTTTGGCAAGATCGAACGTCACCGTGATGCGATCACGCGAAACGCGAATCTTAGGGTCGCCGCACAGATTGAGGTAATACCGGGCAGCGAGGTCGTTAAAGTCACGCTCGACAGCACGCGAAAACTGCGCCATATCATCCTTGGCGATACGAAGGCCTCGACGGTCCTTGGCAAGATCGACGGGAGCCGGCGCATGCGAGGTAGAATCACGCTCGCGCAGCAGGCGCGCGGTCACGCCGCGAACGGGCTTAATCTGTCCCGACAGAATACGGTGGGCAGTGCGCTCGGACATCTCGAGACCCAGCCCGGAGCAGATCCGGATAAAGTCCTCGGCATCCGAAGCAAGGCCAAACGATCAATAACCGGAAGCTCGCACTCGTCATCGATAAAGAGCAGGCGCGACGTATCGAGACGACTCGAAGCCTGAGCGTACAGGGTCGCAGCGATCTCGGATGGAGAGCCCAGATACACATCGCAGCAACGCAGCTCCTCAAGGGCAAACTCACACGCAGCACGAATGATGTTGTGGGGGCCGCGAGCACATACATAGCGTCCGTCTTCGTCTTTAACCGCCTGAGGCCAGCTCGACTGGTCGGCGCGCTCACCCAAGCGATCGGTAGCAACGCACACCTTAAACGCGGAGCCCAAATCGACGCCCGATGTAACAACGCGCGCCTCATCCGTGTTCTGCTTGATAGAGAACAACGCCATACCACGACCGTGAACACCCCAACGGTCTATTTTCATGCTCTCGAGTTTGGAGGTGACACGGGCATCGAAGATACGCTCCTGCATATCCTGCGGAACGCCCGAACCGTTATCCAGGAAGAGGAGGGGACGAACACCCTCCTCCTTGGTCGTGGCAAGATAGACCTTATCGGCTCC
>CATZEP010000040.1 GCA_958418185.1 uncultured Collinsella sp. | reverse complement strand
AAAGAACCCCCGCCGCACGTAGTGCGCAGCGGGGGTTCTTTCATGTCCGAGGACGCGCCGGAAAGGTAGGTTGCCCTCGGGCCGGACATACAAGGCAGCTTATGCGACGGTGTAAACCCAGTTGTGCTTATCCTCGACAGCACCGGACTGAATACCAGTCAGGGTCTCGCGAAGCTTCTTCATCACGGGACCGATCTCGGTGTAGCCAGCCGGGAAGGTCACGGTCTCATCGGCACCATAGACCTTGTTGTCGATCTCGCCCACCGGGGAGATGACGGCAGCGGTGCCA
This sequence comes from uncultured Collinsella sp., assembly GCA_958418185.1. Classification (GTDB taxonomy): domain Bacteria; phylum Actinomycetota; class Coriobacteriia; order Coriobacteriales; family Coriobacteriaceae; genus Collinsella. The sequence continues at coordinate 10,624 of CATZEP010000040.1, read as the reverse complement.
CACAGGCCGCACTCCACAAAGGTACCGGCCTTGACCTCGGCCCACTCGACGGGACGCTGATCGACGGTCATACCCAGATCCTCGGCAACCTGAACGAGCGAACGACGGGTGATGGAGGGCAGGATGGAGTCGGTGTGCGACTGAGGAACGACGAGGGTGCCATCCTCCTTCACGAACAGGACGTTGGCGCCACCGGTCTCCTCGACATAGGTGCGGGACTCGGAGTCGAGATACAGATTCTCGGCATAGCCCTCGCGGTGTGCCTCCATCGTGGGCTTAAGGGACATGGCGTAGTTCAGGCCGGCCTTGATGTTGCCGGTGCCGTGCGGTGCCGCACGGTCATACTCGGAAACGCGCAGCTTAACGGGCTTAAGGCCGCCCTTAAAGTACGGACCGACCGGAGTCACGAGAATGCGGAACGTGTACTCAGGAGCGGGAGCCACGCCAATCACGTCACCGGAGCCGATCATAAACGGACGCACGTACAGGGTCGCGCCGGAGCCAAAGGGCGGAACCCAGGCGGCGTTGGCAGAAACGACCTGCTTGACGGCCTCAACAAACTTGTCCTTGGGGAACGGGGGCATCTCGAGGCGCTGGGCGGAGTTGTACATGCGCTCGGCATTCATATCGGGACGGAAGCAGACGATGCTGCCGTCCTCGGCGGTGTAGGCCTTCAGGCCCTCAAAGACCTCCTGGCAGTAATGGAAGATGCCGCCGCACTCGGAGACATGCAGGGTGTGGTCGGTGGTCAGGCCGCCCTCGTCCCACTCGCCGTCCTTCCAATGGGCCTCGTAGCTGTAATCGGTCTTCATGTAGCCAAAGCCGAGGCTACCCCAATCGATATCCTTCTTCTCGACAGTCATGTGTCGCTCCTTACATACACAGTTGCATACTCGCGAACTCGCACGCAAGGACCGAGGCCGACCGCGTCGCAACGTCGCACGCCCGGAGCGTAGAGCCGGACGGGACACGCGGACAACACCAAAGCCCATGGCACGTCGATTCGCATGCACGAGATTGTACTCCCCGCACGCGCCTGATAAAACGCTTTTCTTTAACTAAGTAAAGTATTTTCATTCAACCGAAGCTAAAGAGGCCCGCCACCGTAAGCAGTGGCGGGCCTCAACGACACAGTTTGTGCGCTGCCTCGAGCTATGCGTTCTTTTTGCCCAGCTTAGCCTTAACCAAGCCGACCACGGTCGGAATGATCGACACGGCGACGATGCCGATAATCAGCAGCTCAAAGTGCTCCTGCACAAAGGGAATGCCGCCAAAGAAGTAGCCCAGCAGCGTAAAGACCGTCGACCAGGTAATGCCGCCCAGCACGTTAAAGATAACGAAGTTGCGCCAGTGCATGCCGCCCATGCCGGCGATAAAGGGCACAAAGGTGCGGATAAACGGGAAGAAGCGACCCAGGAAGATGGCCAGGTGACCCCACTTGTCCAAGAAGTCCTCGGACTTTTTGATGCGCTCGGGCGTCATGGCCTTCACCTTGCCCGAAGCGATAATCTTTTTGCCAAAGAAATGGCCAATCATAAAGTTGCACTGATCGCCCAAGATGGCAGCAGACCATGCGACGGCCAACAGAGCCACGATGTTAAAGCCGCCGTTATGGGCAAAGAAACCCGAGGCGAACAGCAGCGAATCGCCGGGAAGGAACGGGAAGAATACCACGCCCGTCTCGATGAAGATGATCAGGAACACGCAGCCGTAGGCCATAAGCGGGCCGGCGGCAATCCAACTGGCGATCGCGGTGCGCGGATCCTTAAGCAGCTCGGCAATGAAATTGATGAAACCCATGAAGTAAAACCTCTCAGTTGTGGGCGCGGACACGTCCAAGTTGACCAGTATACGGTTGCGGCACGAGCACGGGTCAAACCCCTCAAAAGTCTTACTTCATTACCAGCAAGTTTGCATAACTGACACCTGTCGCGCAATGCCGCCAAGATTGTCCTTCCTAATCCCTAGCGAATCGCTATACTTTATTGAATCGCATTGCCATGGCGCTAAGGGAGGGCGGCCGGTGAGCTTTATCAATACCATTCGCGAGGACATCAAAACCGTCCAGGCGCAAGATCCCGCTGCGCAAAACGGTCTGGTCATCTTCCTGTCCTACCCCGGCCTGCACGCCAAGTGGAACCATGTGCCCGAGCACTGGCTGTGGGAGCGTGGACATCGCTCGCTCGCCCGTGTGCTCTCGCAAATCACCCGCCACATCACCGGCGTCGAGATTCATCCCGCTGCACAGATCGGCAAGCATTTCTTTATCGACCACGCCATGGGCGTCGTCATCGGCGAAACCACCGTCGTGGGCGACAACTGCGTGCTCTACCAGGGCGTTACGCTCGGCGGCACCGGCAACGAAACCGGCAAGCGCCACCCCACCCTGGGCAACAACGTCACCGTGGGCACGGGCGCCAAGGTGCTCGGCAACATTCGCATCGGCAACAACGTCAAAATCGGCGGCAACTCGGTTGTCGTCAAGGACGTGCCCGACAACTGCACCGTCGTGGGCGTGCCGGGACGCATCATCAAGCGCAACGGCTGCCGCGTGTTCGAGGAGAGCTTCGATGCCAAGCAGCATCGCGAGTACATGCCCGATAACGCCGCCGAGCAGTCCGCGCTCAATCGCCAGGGCATCACCGAGAATGCCCGCCGCGTCAAGGAACTCGAGCGAGAGGTGGCCGAGCTCAAGGCCCTCGTCGCGAAGCTCGTGGACGAACGCTAGAAGCGGACGGCTACCGACAACATTGACGTCAACGCAAAGGCGCGCCAGGGAATTCATCCCCGGCGCGCCTTGTTTGTGATGTGACAAAGGGGCTGCCCCTTTGTCAAATTATGCGAACTGGCTCAGATAGAGGTCGGCGTAGGCACCCTCGGCAGCCAGCAGCTCCTTATGCGTACCCTGCTCGATAATGTTGCCATGATCCATGACCAAGATCAGGTCGGCATCCACAATTGTCGACAGGCGGTGCGCAATCACAAAGCTCGTGCGCCCGCGCATAAGCGCATCCATGGCACGGCCGATGGCAAGCTCGGTACGCGTATCCACGCTTGAGGTCGCCTCGTCCAGGATGAGAATCGCCGGGTTATTGAGCAGCACGCGTGCGATGGTCAGCAGCTGACGCTGGCCCTGGCTGATGCTTTCGGCATCGTTGGCCACGCGCGTGTCGTAGCCCTGCGGCATGGTACGCACAAAGAAGTCGACCTGCGCGGCGCGCGCAGCCGCCACGATCTCCTCACGCGTCGCCTCGGGACAGCCGTAGGCGATGTTTTCGGCAATCGTGCCATCGAACAGCCAGGCGTCCTGCAGCACCATGCCAAACTGCTGCCGTAGCTCGCCGCGGTCCATGTGGCTCGTATCCACGCCGTCGAGCGTAATACGCCCGCCGTCAATCTCGTAGAAGCGCATGAGCAGGTTGATGAGCGTCGTCTTGCCCGCGCCCGTGGTTCCCACCACGGCAATCTTCTGGCCCGGCTCGGCGGTAAACGACACGTCGTGCATAAGCGGCTTGTCGGGCGAATAACCAAAGCGCACGTGCTCAAAGGAGACGCGACCCTCAACGCGACCCGGCAGCTTGGCGGCCTCGTCCGGCAGCGGATCGGCCTCCATCTCGGGCTCATCGAGCAGGTCGAACACGCGCTCCGCACTCGCCAACGCGCTCTGCAGCGAGTTGAAGGTAAACGACAGCTGCGTCATGGGTTCGGACGCCTCGTAGATAAACTGGAAGAACGCCTGGAACACGCCGACGGTCATGTGACCGGCAACCAGCATGCTGCAGCCCACCAGCGCGATCACGATCTGCGCCAAACGGCCGATAAAGCGCACCGCAGGGCCGACGGCATTGATCATAAAGTCGGCCTTGGCACTCACGCGTGCCAGCTCGCCCGAGGCCTGGTGCACCTCGGCAGAACTTTGGCGTTCGCGGTTAAACGCGCGGATCACCAGACGGCCCGAATAGCCTTCCTCGACCGCACTCGTAATCTTGGACACCCACTCCTGGCGCTCGCCCGTCACATCGTGTGTGCGGCGCGAGACGACCTTCGTCACCAGCAGCGACAGTGCCGTAAAGAACAGAAAGACGAGCGTAAGCTGCACGCTGAACACGAACATCACGCTCACAGCACCAACAACCGTGCCGATCGACACGAGCAGCTGCAGCAATCCGCGCTGCATGCTCTCGGACATCTTGTCCAGGTCGTTGGTCGCGCGGCTGACGACCTCGCCGGGACGATGCGCGTCAAAATAGGCGAGCGGCAGACGGTTGAGCTTTTGCGCGATGCGGTTGCGCAGGCGCAGATTGAGACGCTCAGCGACGCTCGACATCAAAAAGCTCTGGAGCGCATAGAACGAGGCAGCGGCAGTCCAGATCATAAAGTAGACGAAAATGGTCTTGCCGCAGTTCTCCCAGGTGATGCTGAAAGTGGTGTCGTTGGCAAACGCCACCTGAATGTGGCCCCACAGCTCATCGATCACGCGGGCGCTATATGCCGGCGCGGCGGTGTTAAAGATGACATAGAACACAATGCTCGCGAACACGATATAGAAGCGCCAATGGTCGCCGGCAGCCTCACTCCACAGGCGGCGCACCGTCGCCCAGGTATCCCGAGGCGTCTCGTCCTCGTCTTCGTCGTCCACGTCGCGCATACGCTCTGCCTCGGCGCGGGCGCGCTCGTCCTCGGCACGTTCGTTTTCCTCGTAGAGCGCTTGGCGGCGAGCCTCGCGCTCCGCCGCCTTGGCGGCTTCGTCCAGGTCGGGCGCGACGCCCGTCTCCTCGACTGTCTCTACAACCGCAGCGCCATCGACGATGCCCTGCTTCTTGAGCTCCTCGGTCATGCTACTCACCTCCCTTCATCTGCGATTCCGCGATTGCGCGGTACACCTCGCAGGTTTCCATGAGCTCGTCGTGCGTGCCTAGGCCCACGATCTCGCCGTCTTTGAGCACCACGATCTGATCGGCATGCAAAATAGTCGAGATGCGCTGGGCGATGATGAGCACCGCGGCATCGCACGTCTCGTCCTGCAGCGCATGGCGCAGTGCCGCATCGGTCTTAAAGTCCAGGGCCGAAAAACTGTCGTCGAAGATATATAGATCGGCATGCTTCATGAGTGCGCGGGCAATCGCCAGGCGCTGGCGCTGACCACCCGAGAAGTTCGTGCCGCCCTGGGCCACCGGCGTATCGAGCCCCTGGGGCTGGTCGAGCACAAAGGTGCTCTGGGCAACCTCCAGCGCATGGAGCATGTCAGCCTCAGTCGCGTCTTCGTTGCCAAAGCGCAGGTTGCTCGCCACCGTACCCGAGAACAGCCATGCCTTCTGCGGCACATAGGCGATACGCCCGCGGATGTCGTCTTGCGAAAGGTCGCGCAGATCGATGCCATTCAGGCGAATGGCGCCCTTCGTGGCATCGTGGAAGCGAAGCAAGAGCTTGGCCACCGTCGACTTGCCCGAACCCGTCGAGCCTACAATCGCCGTGGTCTGGCTACGGCGACAGGCAAAGCTCAGGTCGCACAGGGTATCCTCGTCGGCATCGTCAAAACGGAACGACATGTGGTCGAACACGGCCACCGCGTCGGCACCGTCAACAGACTCCGCCGCGCACGTGTCCAGCGTGCGCTTGCCGTCCACGATGCTCGGCTCAATCTCCAACACCTGCTGCGCACGGTTCAGGCATGCGGCGGCGCGTGGGAGCGTCAGAATCACCATCTGCGCCGTCATCACAAAGAACAGGATCAGGATCGCGTACTCCAGCACGGCCGAGATGCTACCGATTTGCATGGCGTGGACGCCCACGCGGTTGCCGCCCACCCACAGCACCGCCACCTCGGCGATATTCATCAAAAAGAAGCTGGAGCTGTCGAGACCCACAAACAGGTGGTTGACCTTGATGGCATTGGCCGCGTAATCGCTAAACACCTCGTCCAGGCGCTGCTCCTCGTGGCGCTCCTTGTTAAATGCGCGGATGACGCGCACACCCACGATGTTCTCGCGCAGCACCACGTTCATGCGGTCGATAAAGCTCTGCAGGCGCATAAAGATCGGCGCGGCGTTGGCAACGGTAAAGACCGCCGCCACCAGCACGATCGCAACCACCACGCCCAGCAGCGTGCCCATGGCGGGATCGATGAACCAAGCAAAAATGATGCCTGCCACGGCCAAGAACGGCACCGGCAGCACCAGCTGAATCGTCTGAAGGACAGCTTGCTGAATCACGTTGATGTCGTTGAGCGAGCGCGTGATCATCGAACCCGTGCCAAAGCGCTCAAAGTCGCTGGCGGACAGCTCGAGCGACTTGTCGTACACGGCATTGCGGATATCGCAGGCCACGTTGGCGGCCAGGCGCGCCGAAAGATAGCAGCCCAGCACCGTGCCGCCGCTGGCCATGCCGGTCGCGATAAGCATGTACAGGCCGTTGCGTAATATATAGTCGACATCACCCGTGGTAATACCGGTGTTGACCATGTTCGCCAGCATCGTGGGAACCAACAGCGTACCGACGTTATCTATCAGCACCGCAAACAGCGTCACCGCAATCAGACCGCGGTACGGCCTCATAAACCTCATTAAGAGTCGCATGCGTCCCCCTCGCCCTTATCGTCAGTCTCGTTCTCGGCGGCCACTTGCCGTTTAAATGCCTCGCACTCTTCGTTAAGAACATGGGAGAACTTACCGACCAAGCGCATGATCTCGCACTGTTCCCACGGCTCGAGCGCCTCGAATGCCTGTTGCTCGGCTTTTTGCGCCGGCAACGCGTAGCGCTTGGCAAACCGCACGCCTTCTTCGGTCAGTCGTACAACCTTGTTTTTACGACTGCCCTCGGCAAACTCCAACGTCGCAAGCCCTCGCGCCCTAAGCGTTTTAATCGCCGAATTGATGGTCTGTTTGCTGTAGAACCATTCACTCGTCAGCCGACTCACGGCAACGCTTCCGCCCGCTGCACTCGTGTCGACGAGCATCCAGTAGGCGCAGTCCGAAAGGCCGCAGGCGCGCGAGAACTCCGAATAGATATGGTCGAGTCCATTGAGCAACCGATCGAAGTCGACCAGCGTAACCGCACTATTCATCTATCCCACCATTCAATTGTCCGATTTTTGACCAATTATGTGTCTCTAGATTAGTCCGAGTTTTGACTATCGTCAACAGGCTCTCCGCAAATGCGTGCATTTTTATGGCCTATCGGCAGAAAAAGACCGCCGGCGCGGGGGCGGCGCCAGCGGTCACGTGAAAATCGGGTTTTATTGCCTGTTAAGCGGCGACGGCCTCATAGACCGTAGCGCCCGAGAAGCTGTCATGCAGGCTCTTGCCGGCAATCCACGGCAGCTCGACGACCTCGCAGACCGTGTTGACCAACTCAGAACAGTCAGTAAAGTGGCCCTTGTCGTTGAGGGCCTCGCAATCCTGAACACGCCAATAGCCATCGGTGTGCGTGATGTAGTACTCGTGATCGTTGATCGACACGAAAGCGCGCGTCTTGGAACGCAGCAGCTTCAGAAATCCTTCGAAATCGGTCTCGACGACATCTCCAGCCTGGAACATGATGTTACCTCCTGGCCCGGCGCCACCACGGCGCATTGATAAACGTTGGTACTCCTTTAGTAAAAACTTTATCAGAGGTTATGCGTTCGTCATTTAGGCAAGTGGTAAAAAACCGCAGGGTAGACGGGATAAAACGTTTAACCATCCCATTTGTTTGTCACATTCTGAAGGTACTTTTATGCAAACCTACTTTCCCAATTGGAATCTATCCTTTTGGCCGGGCAATTGACCGTCTATCGTTTGAGCCCGACGGGTATGAACGGGGCATCTGCAACGCCACCGCAAGGAGACACCATGGAGACTATCGAAGCACTCATTCACCGCCGCAGCTGCCGCAACTACAGCGATCGTCCCGTCGAGGCCGAAAAGCTTGCACGTATTATCGAAGCCGGCCAATATGCACCGAGCGGCATGGGCCGCCAGCCGGTGACGTTTGTCGCCGTCACCGACCCCGCGACCGTCGAGCGTCTCTCGCAGCTCAACGCGCAAGTCATGGGCAGCAACAGCGACCCCTTCTATGGCGCCAAGACCGTTGTGGTGGTGCTGGTTGACCGCAGCGTGCCCACACATCTGGAAGACGGCTCGCTCGCCATGGGCAACCTGCTCAACGCTGCCTATGCGCTGGGCGTTGATTCGTGCTGGATTCATCGCGCCCACGAGGTTTTCGATTCGCCCGAGGGCCTGGAGCTACTGGCCAGTTGGGGTCTACCCGCCGACGGCAGCCTGCGCGGTGTCGGTCACTGCATTCTGGGCTATGCCGAGGACACGCTGCCCGAGCCCAAACCCCGCCGCGACAACATCATCTACGTAAGGTAACCCAGGAGCGTCAGCGGGGTGGCTAATTTGGGACGGGGCTATTTTAGCTACCCCACTCGCAACTTATATTGACGTCGCCGTTGTCGTCGTTTCGTTCGTCTGGGCCGTTTCGACGTCGTCGCCTTGCTTGTCTTCGTCCTTTTGCGCATCGGCGATGGTGGAGGCCGCCGCAACGATACCGCGCTGGGGCGCGACGCTCGTCTGGGCCTGAGCGCCCTCGACAACTTCTGTACCTACATGCGCGAGCTCGGGCGATTTAAACATTGCGTCCAAGTTGGCGCCACCGCCGGCATATCCGAGCGCAGCGAGCGCGATGACGATCACTGCAACGGCGGCCACGATCGGCACGTAGCGATGCCAGCCGGCGGGATTGAGCCCGCTGCGGCGAGCCGCCCCGCGGCTGATGTAGCCGAGCGTTCCGTCGTGCTTGAGCTTTGAGCCCACCACGCGTTTGCGGCCCCACAGCGAGGACTCTGCCTGCATTGCCAAGCGGGCGCTTGCCGAAGGATAGCCGTATTTAGTGCGCTTGAACGAGCCATCAAACCCCGAGGCGTGTTTGCCCCACGTCACCGATGTTGTGCGTCGGTTGACCGGCGCGGCACTCCGCCTTCTGCGGCTCGGTTTTGAAGTCTCAGCCATATGCCCTCGCACGCCGTAACCAAATCGAAACAATAACGCTTTGGACTGTAGCACACGCGTCGCGTGCGGTCACGGGCGCCTCGCTCAACGGTCATCGTCCTTCAGCAAGCGCCACAGCGTTGTACGGCTTATGCCCAGCACCTCCGCCGCACGGGTTCGGTTGCCGTGGAGATGGTCTACAACCAGATGCGCGATATCTCGCTCGGTATCGGCCAGCGGTCGCAGGATATACAGGTCACTTTCAAGCGTCGGGGCGCCAAAGGTTGCGGTCTTAATCACGTCCTCTTGGGCGAGCACTTCCTCCGCCACAGCGCGGTCCACCGTGCCCGTCCCCACCAATATATACAGTCGTTCCGAGACCTCGCGGAGCTGCAGATAGTTGCGCGGCCAGCGGTAAGCATCGAGCGTCTTCGTCGCCGCGGCAGACAGCGTGGGCGCTGCCGTCCCAAATGCATCAGCGAGATATTCCAAATAGCGCGCGACCTTCGTCGACGCGGCTCCCTGCTCGGCGATTGCCGGCGCGACGCTCACCGCACAGGCGAAGCGCTCGGTCACAAAGGCGGCTTGATCACTTTCGCCGCCGCCCGGCATGTCATTCGCCGTCAGCACCACATGGCAGCGCGTCGCCAACGCGGTGTCGGTCATCGTGGAGACCAGCTCGCGGAGGCGCTGGGGGCCAACCGCGTTCCAGCCCTCAATGCAAAGGGTCAGCCCCATTTGGAACAACGGCGATTCGACGCTTTTGAGTACATGGCGCCAACCGCGCTCGGTGAGCTCATCGAGCGCAACGGAAACAAAGGGCTGATCGGCAAAAGGACCGTCCAGATAGAGGCGCTTGGCGATCTCGACCTGACCCGCTTCCAGCTCGCCCTCGAGCATAAGAGGCACACCGCGCGCGTAACTCTCTGCAACCGGCGCAGCCACCGAGGCCGCCCCCTCAACGATGCCGTACGCGCTCGATTCGTAGCGGGCCTCAACTTCGTCGGCGTTGAGCCACTCGATGCCCGCATGCGCCGCGGCACCGCGCACCTCGCGGACCACGACGACCCAAAGCCCCCCGCCCTCTTTGTCGGTGGGGCGAACGGTCAGGCTCAGGCGCGCACCCGCACGCCCCATAACCAGACGCGCGCCGTCTCCTATACGGTCGAGGCGCTCAGCTACAAAAGCCGCCACATCCCGCTCAAGCGCCGCGTCATTCATGGTCGAGATCGCGACGTCCCCACGCGCATCGATTGCCAATGCCGAGGCCCCGGCAGCAGCCAGGGCCTCGGTCAAGATGTTCAGCTTGGCATCGCTATCCATGATTTGCCCCTGTCCGCGGCGACATGCAGCCGCCGACGGTCGCACGACCGAGTGTTTCAAAATTGAACGATATTGCTCACCAAACACTATAGGGCAGAAAGCGCCGTCCTGCGAGTATAGGTGTTGCCCCGCATCGCCATCCTGGCGGGGCGATAAGAGCTCTTCGGGACTTATAAACCTGCGGACAAGCCATACCCGCAAGAGCTCCTATCGCTCCACCGTGAGATTTCGCTCACCAGCAACCCGCACGCAACCAAGCTCCTTCTCTACAAGATTCCCAGAACGGGTTGCATTACCAAACTCATCCCCGCAATTCCAATCCAGCACCCAAA
>CATZEP010000039.1 GCA_958418185.1 uncultured Collinsella sp. | reverse complement strand
CGTAAAGCAATGCGCCGGGGCAAGCTTGAACACGCCCTTAAAGAAGGTCTCCTCCGTGGCGGGGAATTGCAGCGTCAGGTAGGGGCGCAGCGCGTCGTGGTTGACAGCCTTCTCAAACTTGGGATGGTCCAGGAAGCTCTTGATCTCGGAGCCAAACAGCAGCGAGCCATCGGATGCCTGGTAGTAATAGAACGGCTTGATACCAAAGATGTCGCGAGCGCCAAAGAGCTTGTTCTTGTTCTGGTCGTGAATCACGAACGCGTACATGCCGCGCAGGCGGTTGACCAGGTCCTCGCCCCACTCCTCGTAACCGTGTACCAGGACCTCGGTATCGGCGTTGCAGTGGAAGGCGTAGCCGGCTGCCTCCAGCTCGGCGCGAAGCTCCTGGAAGTTGTAGATCTCTCCGTTGAAGACAATCGTGACCTTGCCGTCGTCGCTCGACATGGGCTGAGCTCCAGCTTCGGAAAGATCAAGAATCGAAAGACGACGGAAGCCAAGGGCAACGTTGTCGACGATATGCTGGCCGCCCATATCGGGACCACGGTGGATGATGCGATTCATCATAGCCGTGAGAACCAGCTCACTCTGTTCATCTGTACCGGTAAAACCGACAAAACCGCACATGCAAGATCCTTTCTGCTGACGGCTCAGGTGTACTGCCGCAAGGATTGTGGCAGCTGATGTCAAATAATCTTTACTATCATGCCAATCTTTTGTTTCGTGATAGGGCATAAGCGTCGAGCGAACCGAAAAAACCACGGCCCGATCTTCAGGCGAAGCGGCGGGCCGTGGTTGCGAATGCTATGTATGAGCGGTTAGCGCTTGCTGCGCTCGGCGAGACGGTGCTCCACCTTGGTGACGATGTGGATGAGCGGAATCGTCACGACCAGATAGTAAAGTGCGGCGCAAATGTAGGGCGTAATGTTGCCCGTGGTGGCCGTGAGGTTTTTGGAGAACAGCATGAGCTCCATGACGCCAACGCTCGAAAGCAGTGAAGTGTCCTTGTACAGCATAACGAACTCGCTGGTCATAGTTGGTATAACGTAACGTACGGCTTGTGGGATCACGATGCGCGACATAACTTGGGACCAAGTCATGCCAAGCGAGTAGGCAGCTTCCGCTTGACCATGCGGTACGCTCTCGATACCGGCGCGGAAAATCTCGGCAAGATAGGCCGAGCAGTTGATGGCGAGCACGCCAACGCCGAGCGGCAGATTGGGCACGTTGAGACCGATCATAGGGAACCCAAAGAACGCAATGTAGATCTGCAGGAAGAGCGGGGTTCCACGCAGGACGTTGATGTATGTTACGGCGATGCCGCGCAGCATACGACTATGACTGATTTTCATAAAGGCAAACAGCAAGCCGATGGGGATGGCGAGCGGAAAACCGATGGCGGTCACGGCAAGTGCTATGCCCCAGCCCTTAAAGAGCGAGGCGATTGAGGTGACGACAATCTGCGGCTTGCAGAACATGCCCAAAAACGGGTTGGAGTTCCACGCGGCAACCCAAGGCTGGGCATCGAGCCAGGCGACGATTTCTTGCACCATGGTGCTCTCCGAGACGCTGATGGTGGGGCTCTCGGGAAGATCTCGCTTGTCGCCGTCGGCGACATAGCTGCCGGTGACGGCATAGGCACCCGCGTTGCTCGGGAATACGACGTCGGGGACAACAACGCGAATCTGCGAGCCGGCAGCGACGAGATCGGCGAACTTGATGACGAGCTTTGAGCCGTCCAGCGAGCACGATGCCTTGACACCCGTCTGGTTCAGTCCGTCGAGCAGCGTGACCTTAACATCGGTGCTTTCAAACGATCCGCCCTCGGGCAGCTCAAGCTCAATTTGCGAAACGTCGCCCTCGTCGCTACCCGTTGTCGCTTCCCAGGTCAGGCGGGTTGCGATGCCGCCGAGCACGCCGTTGCCGCCGTCTTCGTTTGACTTGGCGGTCGCCGAGGTGACGGCAAGTGAAGCGCCTGTCGCGTCGTCTGAGCTCGAGGCGTCCTCGTTATCGGACCCGCTCGTGGGTGCCATGCCAAACCACTTCTCGTACAGTTTGTCATAGGCACCGGAGCTCTTGATCTTGGCAAGGGCATCGTTGATGGCCTGTGTCAGCCCGGGGTTGTCTTTAGAGACGGCGATGCCAAACTGCTCGCCCGTCGGAACCTCTTTGATGATCTCCATACCGGTAAAGGAGTTTGAAACCATCCACTGTTCAACGGGCAGATCGCATACGACCGCCTGGCACTGACCACTCATGACGGCGGTGAAGGCTGCCGTCCAGTCGTCAAAGTTGACGGTAGTTGCCTGCGGCAGGTTCTCGATTGCCCACTCCTCGGACGTGGTGCCCGACTGCACGGCAATTTTGACGCCCGGCGCGTTGAGGCTATCGACCGTGTCGTATCCAGTGTTCTTTGCAACTGCGACGCCCTGGTTGGAGTCGATATAGGGATCGGTGAAGTCGACCTCTTCCTTGCGCTCGTCGGTAATCGTGATGTTACATGCGCCGACATCGGTCTTTACACCCTGCTTGACCATGGGGATAATGCCGTCGAACTTTTGCGCCGGCAAGTAGTTGAGCTCCAGACCGAGCTCGTCTGCGATCATACCCATGAGTTCATAGGTAAAGCCCTGGTCTTCGCCGGAATCGTTGACGTATTCAAACGGGGGTGTGGCCAAGTCACTTGCGACGGTGAGCTTGCCATGCTCGACGAGTGTGTAGGTGCTCGAGGCGTTCTGGGAGGACGAACAGCCGCTCGCGCCGATGATGGTGGCAAGGGCCACAACGACCGTCGCGAAGGCACAGACGATGTGCCGGGTCAACTGGACGCGTGCCGAGTGATGGCGACGCTCGAAGTGTCGTTTCATCTGGAATCCTTTGCTTGGGCATGATGGGTCGGCATTGTGGGTCAACATCTGTGGGTCAATGAGGCACATCAAGACATTTGGATAAAGAATAGCACCCAGATTTCCTTGTTTTTACGCGGGGTGAACACTGTTGCCATTTATTAACTCACGACGCAGTCCATGCAATTTTTTAGAAGGCTGCAGTGCGCGCAAGGTCAGGTGGCATATTAGGATGGTTGATAATACAGAATGTTTCATCGTTTCTGCCGCGGGACGTCTTTTGCCCTTTAAGGCTGAATTTAGCGAGAGAGGTCTTTGTATGTCGAGTCCGACACAAGAGAAGCTAACTCTGATGCGCTATATAGAGTTGCTCGAGGAAGATGACCTTGTTCTTTCCAAACCGAGCGCTTCGTGCGACCAGCGCATTGAGTTTGCGACTGACGACTCGCGCCAGGTGCGTCCGGGCACGTTGTTTGTCTGCAAGGGCCGCGCGTTTAAGCGTGAGTACCTGCTTTCGGCAATCGCCGACGGCGCCGTGGCCTACGTTTCCGAGGTCGATTACGATGTTGATGCTCCCGCGGTGATTGTGAGTGATATTCGTCGCACGCTCGCCGTGGTGGCAGATGCCTTTTATGGACATCCGTCGGGTAAGGTGAAGGTCTGCGCCTTTACAGGCACCAAGGGCAAGTCGACCTGTAGCTTTTATCTGCGCGGCATTCTCGTCAACGAGGCCAAGCTTACGGGCTGTCATCGACCCGCTCTTAATACGGGCATTGAGTTCGACGACGGCATCGAGGCGGGCCCTTCCAAGCTGACGACCCCCGAATCCTTCCTGCTGCAGTCTCGCATCGCGCATGCCGCGGAGGCGGGTGCCCCGTGGCTGGTTATGGAGGCATCGAGCCAGGGCCTCAAATACGAGCGCACGGGCAAGATCGCCTTTGAAGTCGGCGCCTTTACCAATATCGGCGAGGATCACATTTCGCCGATTGAGCATCCGACGCTCGAGGATTACTTTGCCAGCAAGCTCAAAATCTTCTCGCAGAGCCGTTTTGCCGTGGTCAATCTCGATATGGATAAGGTCGATCGTGTGCTCGAGGCGGCATCTCGTTGCGAGCGCACGGTGACGTTCTCCCTGACCGACGAGCGTGCCGACGTGCTTGCGCTGGCGATTCGCAATGGCGACTGCGGCGTGGTGGCAACGGTGCGCACGCCCCGCTTTACGCGCGACATTGTGATTCCCACGCCGGTTAAGTTCAATGTGTCCAACGCGCTTGCCGCTATTGCCTGCGCCGAGGCCCTGGGCATTTCCGAAGAGGGTATCGTCCATGGCTTTGAGGGCGTCTTCGTTCCCGGCCGTATGGAGCTCTATCCGTCCGTATCGGGCAAAATCTTGGGCGTCGTCGATTTTGCACATAACGGCATGAGCCTCGAGACGCTCCTGCGTGACCTGCGCGAGAACTATCCCGAGCGCGAGCTGGCGGTTGTATTTGGCGCTACGGGCGGTAAGGGTGTCGACCGACGCACCACGATGGGCATCGCCGCTGGCAAGTATGCCGACCGAATCGTGATTACCGAGGACGACCCCGGCCCCGAGGACGTCGAGGATATTTGCGCCGAGATCGCGCGCAACGTTCAAGCGCAGGGAAATGATAACTGGCAAATCGTGACTGATCGCGTTGCCGCTATCGAGACTGCCGTGCGCGAAACCGTCCGTCCTGCCGTGGTCATCGTGACCGGTAAGGGCGAGGAAGAGCGTATGCTGCGCAAGAACGGACCCGAGCCTTGCGAGCGCGACGGTTCGATTCTCAAGCGCACCCTTGCGGCGTACGACGCCTAAGACCAGAAGCCCCTTCTACGTAAATGGAGTGACCATGTCCCACAATACCCTGCCGACCGTCGCTGAGCTTTCGGGCGAGATGCGCGAGCGTCTTGCCAAGGTTAAGTACGTCTTTACCGATCTGGACGCCACCATGCTCGCGCCCGGCTCGTGCGTGCTGCGCGACAACGACGGCAACCCCTCGACCAAGCTCGTCGAGGCTGTCGTGGCACTTGCCCGCGCCGGCATCCAGGTGGTCCCCACCTCGGGCCGCAACCGCACCATGATTCACGAGGATGCGCGCGTGCTCGGCCTCAACTCCTACATCGGCGAGATGGGTGGTCTGGTCATGTACGACCTCAAGGCCAACGATTGGGAGTATCTGACCGGCGATATGCCCTACGACCCCGCCTGCGGCCTCACGCCGCATCAGGTGATCGAGCAGACCGGCGTGTGCGAGAAGATTCTCGCCCGCTGGCCGCATAAGATCGAGTACCACAACGACATGTCGACTGGCTACAAGTACCGCGAGGTCACCGTCGGCATGCGCGGCGATGTGCCCGACGACGAGGTCCAGGCCATTCTTGACGAGGCCGGCTGCGGCCTGGTCTGGGCCTGCAACGGTCACCTGACGCATCTGTCCAAGCCGACGACGCTCGAGCTCGAACGCGTCGAGGATGGCCGCGCGTTTAACATCAATCCCGCCGGTCTCAACAAGGGCGTTGCCATCGCACGTTTCTGCGAGCACCTTGGTATCGAGCGCGAGGAGACGCTGGCGCTCGGCGATTCCGAGTCCGACTTCTACATGGCTGACCACGTGGGCACGTTCTGCCTGGTCGAGAACGGTTTGACCAGCGCCGGCGCGCCCGAGTTCCTGGATGCTTGCGATAACGCCTACGTCACGCGCGGCAAGATTGTCGATGGCTGGGCGGCAACGGCAGAGCTGCTCGTCGCGGCCCGTTCGTAGTGCGGTCCTATCGCGCTGAGCCATATCTTTTCGAGAGAGAATCTGGTGAGGTAATGTCCGATATCGAGAATCCGGCAGGCGACACGCGCCCGATTGGCGTGTTCGATTCTGGTCTGGGCGGTCTGACGGTTGCACGCGCCATCGCAACGGCGTTGCCGCACGAGTCCGTCTACTACTTTGGCGACACCAAGCGCTGCCCCTACGGCACCCGCACCGAGGACGAGGTGCGCTCGTTTGCACTGCAGGCGGGCCGTTGGCTGTCGAAGCACGACGTCAAGATCATGGTCATCGCCTGCAATACGGCGACCGCTGCGGCCTTGCGTTTGGCCCAGCAGGTGCTCGACGTCCCCGTCATCGGTGTGATCGCACCGGGCGCACGCGCGGCAATCAACAGCACCCGCACGCGCCGGGTGGGCGTGCTCGCCACCAACCTCACCATTCGCTCAGGTGCTTACACGCGTGCCATTCAGGACCTGGATGCCGGCGTCGACGTATACGGCTGCCCTGCCTCGAGTTTTGTCGAGGTCGTTGAGCACGAGCTCGCCTCGGGCGCGCATCTGCAAGAGCAGTGGCTCGAGAACGAGGACATCTTTGATACGCCTGCCGTACGCGCGCTGGTCGGTGCCACGGTTGAACCGCTGCGCGACCACGGCATCGATACCGTGGTGCTCGGCTGCACGCATTTTCCGCTGCTCGTGGGGCCTATTCGCCATGCGCTGGGTCCCGGAGTGCGCGTGGTGAGCTCCGCCGAGGAGACCACGCGTGAGTTGACCGATATTCTCACGCGCCGCGAGCAGCTGGCGGGCGACGCAGCCGAGCCGCAGCATCGTTTTGCAACGACGTCCGATAACATTGCCGAGTTTGCGGTGGCGGGCAGTTTTATCTTTGGCCAGCCGCTCAAGAGCATTGAGCATATCGATATCGACGAACTGAAATAGATACAAGGTCACCGACCAAAGGCTCACGTTCACCTTTTGCCGAAAGGATTTTTCCATGGAGTATATGCAGGTCAATCGCGCCAACGGCCGCGCCGCCGATGAGCTGCGCCCCATCAAGCTTACCCGCGGCGTCATGAAGCACGCCCACGGTTCGTGCCTGGCCGAGTTTGGCGATACGCACGTGCTGTGCGCCGCCACCATCGAGGAGGGCGTGCCGGGCTGGCGCAAGGGCGCCAAGGCCGGTTGGGTAACGGCGGAGTACGCCATGCTGCCAGCATCGACCGGCAAGCGCTGCAAGCGCGAGCATGCCAACCGCAAGGGCCGCTCCATGGAGATCGAACGCCTCATCGGTCGCAGCCTGCGTACCGTCGTCAATATGAAGGCACTCGGCGAGTACACCGTTACCGTCGACTGCGACGTGATTCAGGCAGACGGCGGCACGCGAACGGCGAGCATTACCGGCGCCTGGGTGGCACTGCACGACGCCCTTGCCATGTGGGTCGAGGCGGGTAAGCTCGAGCGCATCCCGCTCACGGGCCAGGTCGCCGCGATTTCCATGGGCGTTGTCGACGGCAACACCCTGCTCGACCTGGATTATTCCGAGGACAGTCACGCCGAGGTCGACATGAACCTTGTCGCCACCGATACCGGTGAGATGATCGAGCTTCAGGGCACTGGCGAGCAGGCGCCCTTCGACCGCAAGCGCCTCAATTCCCTGCTCGATTTGGGCGACAAGGGCATTGCCGAGCTCAGCGAGCTCCAGCGCCAAGCCCTCGCCTAATCTGCCAAAAAGGGACAGGTTTATTTTGGCAGGTTTTATCTGCGGAAACGCCGATAGATAAGGTTGATGCCACATGAAAGGGGAGACGCCGACGGACCGGTCCCTTTTACGTGACTTTGCTATACGGACAAGGAGACCACTCATGGCACTTGAGAAGATCGACATCGACACCCTCGACCCGGCGGCGACCATCGTCGTGGCAACGGGCAACGCCCATAAGCTCACCGAGATCGAGGCCATTTTGGGCAAGGTTATGCCCGAGGTTCGCTTTGTGGCGCTCGGCCAGCTAGGCGATTTTGAGTACCCCGAGGAAAACGGCACGACGTTTTTGGAGAACGCCATCATTAAGGCGCAGGCTGCCGTCGAAGAGACGGGGCTCATGGCCATTGCCGACGATTCGGGCCTGGTTGTCGACGCGCTGGACGGTGAGCCCGGTGTGTATAGCGCGCGCTACGCGGGCATTCACGGCGACGATGCCGCCAACAATGCCAAGCTGCTCGTGAATCTGGAGGGCGTGGCCGACGAGGACCGCACTGCGCGCTTTATGAGCGTCGTCGCGCTCATCGACACGGACGGTTTGGTCACCTATGGTGAGGGCGCCTGCGAGGGCGTTATCGCACACGAGGGCCGCGGCGATCACGGCTTTGGCTACGACCCGCTGTTCCTGCCGGTCGACACGCCGGGCAAGACCATGGCCGAGCTGACGGCGGACGAGAAGAACGCCATCAGCCATCGATTCCATGCGCTCGAGCACCTATCCGCCAAACTGACGGGCGAGGAGTAGGCCGTGCGTGCGGTGGTGCAGCGCGTGCTCAACGCCGGCGTGACGGTTGACGGCGAGTGCGTGGGCAAAATTGGGCGCGGCTATCTGGTACTGCTGGGCGTGGGTCACGGCGACACGCGCGCCGAGGCCGATAAGCTGTGGGGCAAGCTCCGGGGCTTGCGCATTAACGAGGACGAGAACGGCAAGACCAACCTGGCACTGGCCGATGTCGACGGCGAGGTTCTCGTGGTGTCGCAGTTCACGCTGTTCGCCGATTGCCGTCACGGCCGCCGCCCGTCGTTTACGGATGCCGGCGCCCCCGATGTCGCCAACGAGCTCTACGAGTACTTCCTGACGCTTGTGCGCCAAGATGTCGAACACGTGGCGCACGGCATCTTTGGCGCCGATATGAAGGTCGACCTGGTCAACGACGGTCCATTCACCATCGTCCTGGATACCGATACTCTGTAAGTAGCTAATTAGCTACTTGCGTATGGCCACAACAGGGTGCTATAGTATTAGAGTTTTGTCTATCTTAGGGGTATTATCCCCTTTTTGAATTGCACCTTCTGGAGGCCCTGTTCATGGAAGAGATGGAAGTCAATCACGTCGACGACATCCACGAGAAGCTGACCGATATGGTGGGCGATCGCGTTAAGGTGAAGGCCAACATGGGCCGTACCCGCGTCGTCGAGCGCATGGGCACCATCAAGAGCGTCCATCCGGCAGTCTTTATCGTCGAGGTCGACGAGCGCCGTGGCCGCAAGTCGCGTCAGTCCTACCAGTATATTGATGTTCTCACCGGCCAGGTCGAGCTGTTCGACCCCGAGAGCGGCGCGCACATTTTTACCCCGCTCGGCAGTGCGCTCGAGGAGCACTAGCGGTGACCGATTGGTCTCTGACCCTTTCCGCGCCGGCAAAGATCAACCTCTATCTGGGGGTTCATACCGAGCGTGACGACCGCGGCTACCATAAGGTCGATTCCCTGATGGCAGCCGTCGGTCTTGTCGATACCGTGACGGTTACGCCGGCACAGGCGCTGACCGTCCAGACGATTCCGGCATCCGACTTTCCCATGCAAAAGAATACGGCGTATCGTGCTGCGCTCGCTATGGCCGAGCATTATGGTCGCGAAGCCAATGTCTGCATCACGATCGAGAAGCGCATCCCGTTGTGTGCCGGCCTGGGCGGTCCTTCGACGGATGCCGCGGCGGTCATTGTTGCCTTGGCAGAGCTGTGGGGTATCGACCGCACCGATTCCGCGCTGGACAACATTGCGCGCGGCATTGGCGCCGATGTTCCCTTCTTTTTGCATGCCAGCCCTGCATTTTATGTGGGTGGGGGAGACGTGCTGGCAACCGAGTACCCCGCACTTCCCGCGACACCCGTCGTGCTGGTCAAGCCGCGTGAGGCAAGCGTTTCAACAATTGAAGCCTATCGATGTTTTGACGAGACCCCAGCGCCTGCGGACAAGCCTGGAGCGATCGCATCTGCCCTTCGCTCGGGAGACGCAGAGGCGGCCTACGCGCTCGTCCACAACAACCTGGGTGTCATTTCCGCGCAGATGGAGCCGCGGATTCAAACAGTGCTCGACTGGCTTCGTTCACAGGACGGTACCATTGCCGCAAACGTGTGCGGTTCGGGTGCCTGCTCGTTTGCTCTCTGCGATAGCGCCGCCACGGCAGCCAATCTTTCGGCAGCCGCTCATCAAAACGGCTGGTGGGCTTATGCAACGGAGCTCGTTTCCGACACGGTTCGCATTGAAGCGCCAAAGAAGTAAAAATTTCTCTGGCACACGACGGAAATCTTTGTTACTATAGTCGAGCTAACGGGTTGTGGCTCAGTTTGGTAGAGCACTGCGTTCGGGACGCAGGGGTCGCTGGTTCAAATCCAGTCAACCCGACCAGAGCATGAGGAGGGACCGCTTCTTGCGGTCCCTTTTTTTAGCTATTGTTGTGATACCGCGATACCCGCGGTATACTCATTCGAGCTTGTCTCGCTGTATTGTGGAGGTCTACATGTTTGGACTGAGGGCTCCTGAGCTCATCATTATTCTCGTCGTTGTCCTGATTATCTTTGGGCCCAAGAACCTGCCGAAGCTCGGTAAGTCCCTCGGCTCTACCGTCAAGAATATCCGCGAGGGTATGGAGGGCGACGATAAGGGCGAAACCAAGCAGGCCGAGGAGGTTGTGGTCGAGGAGTCCAAGGAGGACAAGGAGATCGCAGAGCTCGAGGCCAAGCTCGCTGCTGCCAAGCAAAAGAAGGCAGAGGACAGCGACGCGGACGCAGAGTAGTCCCATCCCTTTGGGGTGAGCACCTGACCGGCTTGCCCGCAGGCTAGCCGGTCTTTTTCGTTTTTGTTGACAGTTGATCGTTACATCATAGTTGGGGAGATATCCGTATGGACGCAAGCCAGATCGTACTGACCGCTGAGGGCCGCCAGAAGCTCGTCGAGGAGCTCGCTTGGCGTGAGGGCGATTACGCCAAAGAGATCGTCGAGGACATCAAGGAAGCCCGCGCGTTCGGCGACCTTTCGGAGAACTCCGAGTACGATGCCGCCAAGGACAAGCAGGCCCAGAACGCCGCTCGTATCGCCGAGATCCAGGCCATCCTCGCTAACGCTCAGATCGCTGCCAGCACGGGCGACCTGACCGTCTCCATTGGCTCGACTGTTACCCTGGTCGACCCCAACGGTGAGCTCATCGAGGTCACGCTTGTCGGTACCACCGAGACCAACTCGCTCGCGCACACGATCTCCAACGAGTCTCCGGTCGGCCACGCCATCATTGGTCATGGCGAGGGCGACTCCGTCGAGGTCGTTACGCCTTCCGGCAAGACTCGCGTCTACACCATCGCCAAGATCGCACGCTAGACCACGGTCCCGCGTAAAGGTATGTTTTCGCTCCCTGGGACCGAATCCTGGGGAGCGTTTTAGTTTGAGG
>CATZEP010000038.1 GCA_958418185.1 uncultured Collinsella sp. | reverse complement strand
CTTTCCATCGCCGACCTTCCCAGTCTCATATCCGACAGCTTTGATAAATGCCCACAATGCAGTGGCGAATTCAACGCCTTCCCCATCAACAATTACGACGATATCCAAGTCTTCAGTAGCTCTAAACGAATCGCCCTCATTGTCAAATAGAACGCTGCAGGCCCCTCCACCAATAAGGACGTAACCGCCTTTACAGCCGCTCATGGCATCGGCAAATCGCTCTATTCCCCTCACTTTTGACATATCGTCCTCCTGAGCTGTTCGACCGCGTCGAGCAGACGATCTTCTTTGTAATCTGCTTTTGCGCAAGCAACGTATAAGGAAAACGGGTCGACACACTGCAAACCCGTCGCGTCAAAACTAATATCGGACGGCGCGTCCACGGGATACGACCAGACCTCAATCACAACTGCCGCCGGTTCGTACCACTGAGCCTCCAGCCATCTGTCGCCCATATGCTCTTTCAAGGCCTCTAGCTGATATTTTTCGAGAGCAATGGTTGGAGCAGAGTCTTCATGGGCAAGGTCGGACATATAGCTAAGGGCAGACACACCGGAAAGCAGCGCATCAACGGCACGTAGCTCTGTTCTCTCGATAACCTTCTTGAGCCGGATTCGCTCTAAAACTGGCGTGCGAAGATAGTCCTCAAACCCATCTAGCAACGTCTCGGTCGACAGCCCGGCGTCGCACAATATACGCTTTTTGCCGTCCCGCATAATCAACCCAGGAGCTATAGCGGCGATTTCCGAAAGATAGCCGCTGACGCTTGCCGCGCTTTTGCCACACAGACGCGCTAGGTCGCCGGCGGAGCAGTCAACCCATCGTCCCGCAATGAGATTTAGGACGATTCGTTGAGATTGGGGCGAAAGCGGAGCAGCGGGAGAAGCACCCAGCACCTCATCGGAAATAACGGCTCCGATAAACGGCAGGAACGCATTTCGCTCATCTCGGATATATGCGATTCCCTCCGAAGAAAGCGCGCGCATAAAACCTAAATCCATAGCATCCCAGCAAATTACCACCGGGTGAACATCTAACTTGCGCACCGCACTGACGAGATTTCGCGCCGAAATGACACTGGGCGGTTCCTTTGGTTCCGCAACAATAAAACGGCCCTGTTTAGACATGCCGAGCCGTGCCAAGCGAAGCGAATACCGCTCAAGATACATGCGAGGAATCTGCATCTCAACTGGCTCCGGGTCGATAGCGAGCTCTAAAGAGAAGAGTCTTTTTGGGAGGCAGTTTATCAGCATGTACAATCACCGTTTTCATTTCGGTTACATTTTAGCGTCTATCTGAAATTATACTGAATCGTATAAAATCATCAATCATCAAAGCCAAGCGCACCATTCAAAACGCAACAAGGGGCTCCCCCGTTCTTTAACGGGGGAGCCCCTTGCCATGTCTAAGTATTCAGCCCACCCGGCCCTCCAGACCAAAAAGCGAACGGGCAAAGCGACGTTCGCAAGCAACGTTATCTAAGGACCTGGGCGGGCGTATGGGGCAACATCGATCGCGAGTTCCGCACGAGCCGGAGAGCACTTAATGTGCTCTCCGTGCGAGCAGGACTGCCCGAGCAGGCGATGTTGCCCCATACGCCCGCCCAGGTCCGCCGGGATTATGACAGCTTGACGATCGGAGCGAATCCCTTCATGAGCTTTTTGGTCTGGCCGGTCTTTTCGAACTGGACCTCGATCATGTCTCCGGCGACCGAGATCACGGTACCCGTGCCAAAGGTCTTGTGGCTCACGGTATCGCCTGCGGCAAAGTCCTGCGACGCGCTGGCACGATCGACCTTGCGCTCCACCGTCGGAGACACCTTGGACGACGGCTTTTTGGCTCGCGGCGCACCCGAACCAAAGGTCGAGGCAACACGGCCGGCGTCGGGCGAGACCCCACGATGGCGCTCGGTCCCGTAGCTGCTACCGCCAAAGAAATCGTCAAAGCTCGATCCGCCGCGCGAACCGGAACCGCCGGTCGAGCGCGTATGCGAGCCAAACACCTTGCCGCCATACATATCCGAACCCATGCCCGAGCCAAAGGTGCCGTGACGGTCGCCGCGCTTCTCCCAGCCCGTGCCTTCAAAACCGGCAGAACCGATACCGCTAAACTCGATATCCTCAAACGGAATCTCATTGAGAAAGCGCGAGCGTGGGTTGGCAGAGGTCGAGCCGTAGGTGCGACGCGTGGCCGCATAGGTCAGGAACAGGCGCTTGCGGGCGCGCGTGATGGCAACGTAGGCCAGGCGACGCTCCTCCTCGAGCTTGCCCGGGTCATCGCTGCCGCCAAAGTCGTGCACGTGCGGGAAGATGCCCTCCTCCATGCCGGCTACGAACACCGCCGGGAACTCCAGGCCCTTGGCGGAGTGGATGGTCATCATGGTGATGGCATGCGTCTCGCCGGCCAGAGAATCCAAGTCGGAGCGCAGGGCCAGCCACTCCATGAGTGCCGGCAGCGCCTTACAGGTGAGCGGACCGTAGGTGCGCTCGATCTCGTCGGCATGCACGGCACCCGCCGGCATCTCCGTCGGCGCGGCATACGCGTTGCCCGCGATGGCAGCGGCCAGGGCATCCTGCGGAGACAGCGCCGGAGAGGCCAAGCTATCAAGCGGATTAGAGCCCGCGGCGTCACGGGCGCCGACGAGCGCCTCAAACGAGGATGCCGGGGCGGACGGCCCCGGTTCGGGCGCGGGCGCGCTCACCACGACGGGCTCGGGCTCGGCGCCGGCAGGCACGTCGGCAACACCGGCTGCGCGCAGCTCTTCCAAACTCTCGAGCGTACCCTCGATATCCTCGTGCGTCTCTTCAAATTCGGCGGCGACGCCCAGGAATTCCTGGATGTTCTCGGCACGGCTCTCGGATTCCATGGTGCCCTCGGCACGAAACGCCTGCAGCAGACCCGTCTTATCGACAATCATCTCGACGACGTCCTTGAGCTCGCCGTCCATGCGGCGTCCCTCGCGCACCAGCGACACAAAACTTGACAGGCCATTGCGGACCTTGGCGCTAAACATGCCGGTTTCGGCGCACGCGATCTCGCAAGCCTGGAAGAACGAGCAACGGTTGTCGCGCGCCAGCTGCTCGATTTTTTGGATCGAGGTGGAGCCGATGCCACGGCGCGGTGTGTTGATGACGCGCTTGACGCTCATCTCGTCGGCCGGGTTCACGATCATCTTGAGGTAGGCCATGACATCACGGATCTCGGCACGGTCGAAGAATCGCGTGCCCCCCACGATCTTGTAGGGCACGCCCGCGCGCAGGAACATATCTTCGAGGATACGCGACTGGGCGTTGGTGCGATAGAACACGGCGATGTCGTCGTAGCTCATGCCTTTGGCATGCAGCTTCTCGATCTCGCCGGCAATCCAGCGGCCCTCGTCGCGCTCATCGCTCGCCTGGAAGGCCTGGATCTTCTCGCCATCGCCCTCGGCCGTAAACAGGCGCTTGTCCTTGCGCTGCGAGTTGTGGCGTACCACGGCGTTGGCGGCGTTCAGGATATGACCCGTGGAACGATAGTTCTGCTCCAGCTTGACGGTCTTGCAGTTTTTAAAATCCTTCTCAAAGTCCAGGATATTGGTGATATCGGCGCCACGCCAGCTGTAAATGGACTGGTCGTCGTCGCCCACGACCATGAGGTTTTGGTACTTGGCGGCCAGCAGGTTGGCGATCTCGTACTGGACGTGGTTGGTGTCCTGATACTCGTCGACGCTAATGTAGCGGAAGCGCTCTTGGTACTTATCGAGCACCTCGGGACGGGTGCGCAGCAGCTCGAGCGCGCGCACGAGCAGGTCGTCAAAGTCCATCGCATTGGCGGCGCGCAGGCGGCGCTCCAGCTCTAGGTAGACCTGCGCGGCCTTTTTGTCGTTGGGGCTATCGGCACTCTTGAGCATGTCCTCGGGGCCGATCATGGCGTTTTTGGCCGAGCTAATCTTGCTGCGGATCATGTTGATGGGGAACTGCTTTTGCTCGATGCCGAGCGCCTGCATAATGTCGCGCACCATGCGCTTTGAGTCATCGTCATCGTAGATGGTGAACTGGCCGGTGTAGCCCAACAGGTCGGCGTCCTCGCGCAGCATGCGCACGCACATAGCATGGAAGGTACACACCCACATGCCACGGGTGCCGCTGGGAATGAGTGCCGCCAGACGCTCGCGCATCTCTGCCGCGGCCTTGTTGGTAAACGTAATGGCAAGAACCTGCCAAGGCTTAACACCCAGGTCGCCGAGCATATGTGCGATGCGGAAGGTCAAGACGCGGGTCTTGCCCGAGCCGGCGCCGGCGAGCACCAGCAACGGGCCCTCGGTGGACAGGACCGCCTCGCGCTGGGCGGGATTAAGGCTGTCGATGTCGACGAGCGGTTTGGCGGGCTTGGGCGCCGGCGCGGGAGCGTCGTAGATGTCGAGCGGAACGAGCTCGGGCTCCGGCGCAGCGGGGGCGGTGTATGCATCGAGCGGCACGGGTTCCGGCGCGGGCGGTACGGGTACCGCGGCGTTCTTTTCCCAGGGCAGGGGCTGGGTCATGGGCGACTCCTCATCTGACGGACGGCGCGCCTGCGGGCAGCGCCATAGTTTGAGCCGTACCAGTATACCGAGCCGCGCGGACACCGACGCAAATCACACCACGACTCCGTGCGCCACCGTCAGACCCGCCCCAGCGGATTTGGCGCAATGGGGTCAGGTTGCTTTGCACCAATCTATTGACAATCACGGAACCGCCGATGTCATGGCCACGGTAGCGAGCGGCGGCCAGGGCGAACAAATTGGCATGAAAAGAGGGCGGCATAGACCTTTTGGTCATGCCACCCCCTTTGAATGACAAGTTGTCGCCCTGGCCGTCGCGCAGCGTCAACTAAGTTAGAGGCCGAGCATCGGCTCCAGGACAAAGAAGTACGCGAGAACCACGATGCCCAGGATGATGCGGTAGACGCCGAAGCACTTAAAGTCGTGACGCCGCACGAAGCCCATAAGCCACTTGATGGCAATGAGCGACACCACAAAGGCGACGACGCAGCCCACGCCCAGGATGGCGATTTCGTTGGTGCCGAACGTGCCGCCCTTAATAAAGTACTTGACCAGCTTGAGCGCACTCGCACCAAACATGACGGGAATGGCCAGGAAGAACGTGAACTTAGACGCCACCGAGCGCGTGCAGCCCAGCAGCAGGCCGCCGATGATCGTGGAGCCGGAGCGCGATGTGCCCGGAATCAGCGAAAGCACTTGGAAGCAACCGATACCCAGCGCGGTCTTCCAGCTCAGATCCTCGAGCGTAGTGATGGAGCCAAAGTCCAGGTTATCGTCATCGTCTGAAGCGGCAGCCGCAGCGGGAGTGGCAAAATGCGCACCAGCGGGGCGTCCGCCCGCCACCACGGCACTCGAACCAAACGAACCGGCAAGAGCAGCCTGGTCGCGCTTGTTCGCGCGCCAGTTCTCGATCACAATAAACAGCACGCCGTACACAATGAGCGCCAGCGCCACGACGGGAGCATTATAGAAATGCTCCTCCATCCAGTCGTTAAGCGGCAGACCGATCGCCGCGGCGGGAATGCAGCCGAGCACAATCTTGCCCCACAGCACCCAGGTGTCGCGACGGCCCTCCTTGCCCTTGCTGGGAGAAAACGGGTTGAGGTCGTAGAAGAACAGGACGCAGACGGCCAAAATGGCGCCAAGCTGAATCACGACCAGGAACATATTCCAGAACGTCTCGCTCACGTTCATCTTGACGAACTCGTCCACCAAGATCATGTGACCGGTCGACGAAACAGGCAGCCATTCGGTAATGCCCTCGACTAGGCCCATGAAGGCAGATTTTAGAAGCTCAATGATATCCAAAGGGACCCCCTCGTTAGACACCCACCGATAGTTGTTCTGCGGACGGTGCGGGCGATGTCCCATTATCAACCGTTGGCGGCGCGCCTGCGCCTACCCTTACCAAAAAACTCGCCCGTTCACAGAATTGCGAGCGGTCAAACCCAAATCCTTGGGTATAACTGCAACAAGATAAAGTGTCCGGCGGTCACGCATCCGCGCCCGCCCGACGCACGAGCCCCGCGCCCGTGCGATAGACCAAGGAGGAAACCATGAACGAGGGCTATACCAAGGTATTTGTTTCACTCGACGGTACTGAGCAGCAGGATTTTGTGCTCGCACGCGCCATCAAGGTCGCCGCGAACAACGGCGCCAAGCTGATTATCGGCCACGTCATCGATTCCACGGCACTCGAGAGCGCCGGTTCCTATCCGGTCGATCTGGTCAACGGCCTAGAGGAGGCATTTAAGAACTCCATCGCCAAGCAACTCGAAGAGGCCAAGGCCAATCCCGATATTCCCGAGGTCGAGGTTATGATTCGCGCCGGCCGTATTCGCGAGACGCTCAAGGACGAGATGCTCGACGTGGTCAAGCCCGACCTGGTGCTCTGCGGCGCTCGCGGTCTGTCCTCGATCAAGTATGCGCTCCTGGGCTCGATTTCGACGTTCCTGCTGCGCAACACCGACTGCGACATCTTGGTCGTGAAGTAGCAAACGTACGCCTAACGCATCGCGGAGCGCAAGCCCACGTGCCCAAGTCTTCCAAGAGCGGGACCACCATTACGGTGGCCCCGCTTTGCTTTAGGCTGAGAATTGCTCCAGAACCCTCATTCTCTCAACGGAATCCGTCTGAATTTTCAGAGCGACCCGACCCAAATCTCCGGTTGCAGAGGCAAGTTCTGCAAGCTGGGCAGACACCTCTTCAGCCACTTCCGCCGCGATGTTCTTGATCATCTTGAGTGGCAGATGCAAATCTTGAGACATGAATTCGAAATCTTCAGGAGTCACCCCATCGATCACCCGGTGATCCCCAATATCAATCCCAAGATTATGGTCGTATCCCATTATCGTCGTGCAAACAATATCGTATGCAGGGGCCAACCTCTTTTCCCGCCAACTCGGACTATAAAGAAACGAATGGTTCTTGAGATGCGAGTCGCAATTCCCCAACGCATAATCGACCATTACCTGACGAGCGAACATTTGAGTATCAGCAATTACGTTAGACGATTGCTCTCTTATCAATCGGCCGCAAAGAGCCATATAGCAGCTATCGGGACGTGTCTCGTATTTCATATACGAAGGCCAGCCAACCGCTTGGCAAAAATCCTCCTGATGCAGCCTCAGAGGCACATCGAATCCGCTCATCGACGGCGGCTCATTGCTCCAGATTCTGTCATAACGCTCGGAAAAGAACGCACCAGGAATCGTATCCGAAACTTCTGAACGGGCAATTTCAAGCCCAGCAGCAGACGCTGCCGTCATGCAAATTAATTCGTTGAACGGCAAATCCGGATGTTTAGTTGAAGCAATCTTGACTATGTGAGTCGAGGGGGCAGAGCCGAGCGGCAGCATCCAATCCCCCGACCCGGCCTTTTTTGCATCTTTACCGCGCGGTAAAAACCAACCGGTTTTAGACTGAGCGCCCGCCAACGACAGCCTCGAATCCTGCATATCATTTGCAATCTCAAACACTTCCGCCTTAGAAAGTGCCTCAAAATCCTCGTCTTGCAGAGGACGATAGCCCGGATCGTAGCTCGATTTCTCATCGCCGAGAAACCTCAAGGCACCAACGCACTCATCGCCCAAACGCTCGAGCATCGATAAATAGTCTGACTGGGGGATTTGAAAACGCATCGACAGCTCATGCCGAACCGGGCCCTCGGGAAGCATGCCCGAAAAGAAGGCCGAAAACTCATTGCTGGCATATGGCTCATGTCGCAAGGGAAGAGAAGCTGAGAGTGCGGCAGCATCGTCGCGTTCAAGATATCCCTCATCATATGCAAACGTCTCGTTTACGGGGTCGGCCCTCTCAAATTCTCCGACCAGCTCAAACGTTCCCCGATACTCACGATAAACCTTTAATGCCATGAGCCGTCGCCCCTCTCCCTCAGGATCAAATCGACCCCCAAGCTGTTAGCGATTTGAAGGGTTTGGCGAAGATTGGCACCCGCCTTTCCACGCTCAAGCTCGCTCACAAAGCGCAAACTGCACTGGTTGAAATCAGCCACATCGCGTTGGGTATAACCGAGCTTCTTCCGGCGCTCACGCAAATATGCACCGAGTTCAGCTGGGTCAAAAATCGTTCGCTCATTCCAGTCTTGCATGCTAATCCCCTATGATTATCCCAAACGGGATAATCATAGCACATCATGATGGAATTATCCCGTTTGGGATAATTGTCTTAACGTGAATGACGCTCCGGGACGTTACACCGCGACGACTACTCAAAGTATTGGAATTTGTTGGTCGAGAAGGCAAACGTGACGACGAAGCCTTCGCCGGGCTCGGATGCCGCGGTGACATCGATACCCATCTTGGAGCACAGACGCGCCACCAGGTAGAGGCCAATGCCCGTTGCGCGCTTGGTGGTGCGGCCGTTATCGCCGGTAAAGCCCTTCTCGAACACGCGCGGCAGGTCGGCCGCGCTCACGCCGCAGCCGTTGTCCGCGACGGTGAGCTCGATGCGTTCGCTCGCCAGGCCCTCGTCCAGCAACGCGCCCGAAAACACGATCTTTGCGCCGTCCTCGCGCGCATATTTAATGCTGTTCTGAATGAGCTGGCCCAGAATAAACTCGAGCCACTTCTCGTCGGTAAAGACCTCAAAGTCGAGGTTCTCGCACACCGGGGCCACGTGCGCCGCGATGAGCTCGCGCGCGTTGGCCTTAATCGCGCCCGTCACCAAGGTCTTGAGATCCCAGCGGCGAATCAGGTAGTCGCGCTCCACGACTTCCGAACGCGCGTAGTACAGCGCCTGGTCGATATAGCGCTCCACGCGAGCCAACTCACGGCCCAGGTCATCCACACGAGACAGGTCGTCTTCGCTGCCATCCAGGTTTTCCAAAATTAGATGAGCCGCCGCCAGGGGCAGTTTGGCCTCGTGGACCCAGCTCTCGATATAGTCGCGATAGTCATCGGTCTGACGCCGGCCTTCGGCAACCTCGTCGCAAGCGGCTTTGCCCACCCGGCGCAAGACCTCGTACTCGAGCTCGCCCTCGGCATAGGTCGGGCATTGCACCATCTCCTGCACCCATGCGGGGCTCTCGAGCTCCTCGGCCGCGCGCTCCAGCTGACGCAGAAAACGGCGGCGACGCGCGTACTCGACCACGATGCCGAGCATACCAAAGATAAAGGACACGCCGACCGCCACGACCACGATAGAGACGGGTGCACCGGCAACCGTCAGCACAAAGCAGCTCAGCAGCACACCGCACGTCCACACGGCGACGGGAAGCAGCGCATCTTTAAAGAACTTGCCAAACGACATAGCCGGCCCCTAGACCGAATAGCCTTGGCCGCGATGCGTGGTCAAATACCCCTTGATGCCGATTTTTTCGAGCGTGGTGCGCAGGCGGTTGATGTTGACGGTGAGCGTATTGTCGTCCACGAAGGCGTCGGAGTCCCACAGGTCCTGCATGATGGCCGAGCGCGAAACGATCTTGCCCGCGCGGCTCAGAAGCAGCGAGAGGATACGCAGCTCGTTTTTGGTGAGCTCGGTGCTGGTGCCCGTTTGCGTGTTGGTGACCATTGAGCGGGCGAGGTCGAGCTCCAGCCCCTTGTGGACAAGTGTGCTGCGCTCGCCTGACGCCGCGGTGCGACGCAGCAGTGCGTTGATGCGCGCCACAAGCACACGGGCGCTGTAAGGCTTGGGAACAAAGTCGTCCGCGCCGAGCGTCATGGCCATAACCTCGTCGATCTCGGTCGTGCGCGACGTGAGAACGAGGGTGGGAGCCTCGGATTCGCGACGGACCTCCTCGCAGATGTGCTGGCCGTCTTTGACAGGGAGCGTGAGGTCAAGCAGTACCAGGTCGGGCGCGGTGGCGAGAATATCGCGCGAGACATGCTCAAACGATTCGCAGGCCTCGACTTCAAACCCGGCGCGGGCAAGGATGTCGACAAGCTCACGACGAATGGGCTCGTCGTCCTCAACGATATAGATCAGCGCCATTGATTCCGCTCCCCTCTTGGTTGTCTTGTCCCATTATGACCGCAAAGCTGCAGGTACACGCCTCGCGCGGTGCCAGGTGACAGAACTGTTCGCGAGCGGGGGCGTTTTGTCCGCCTCGCACTCGCAGCGGTGGCGGGGACCAAAATGATTCTTTAATCCCCGTCCCAGAAAAATCATTTAGCGGCGGGCGCGGAGCTTTTCGTAGCCTTCGGCGAAGAAGGCGACCGTGGCGGCGTCGGCCTCGGCGGCGTCCGTCTCGGTTACGGGGACCACGCCGTGCTCGTCACTCACCAGGAACAGCGCGCCCTTGAGCTGCGCGGGAATGTCCACGCGCGTGACCGGGATGCCCTTGGTCTGGGCCAGCTGCTCAACGAGCGTCGCCGTGCCGCACAGACACTCGTCCGCTGGCGCCACAAAGGCCAGCTCGCCGTTATCGACGGCGGCGAGCAGCTCGGGCGCCACGCCGGTTTCGTCGGCCTCGGAGCGGGCCTCGGCGGAGCGGGCACGTAGCGCCTTGGCCGACGTATCGGCCAGCGGCTCGTACTCGCCCACCGTCATGGCGGCGTTGCCGTTGATGTCGATCACCAGCATGAGCACGCCGTCGTGTGCGGTGTAATCACCCTCGGCAAGCGACCACTCAACGTGTTGTTTGGCCCAGCTGAGCATGTTGTGGGTAAGCGGCTCGCCCTGCACCAGGCGCTCGGACAGCGCGCGAATGTGGCGGTTGAGCATGGGCACCTTTTTGTTGGACATGCGCCAACGGCAGACAAGCGCGGGCTTGTCGAGCGTAAACTTCTCGACCGCCTCCTGATTGGCGCAAAAGTCCTCGTACGCACGCTGATCCTCGGCATTGCCAAACAGCTCGGCATCATCAATCTGGGGCATGGTCATACCTTTCGTGTTAGTCATTCCGTCCTCTTATACCAAAAAGACGGCCCTCCAAACGGAGCAGCCGTCTTTTGCAGAGATTATTTTGACGATACGGTCAGGCGACCGATCGGCGTAATGGGATAGAACAACGTCCCATTAAGGGTTTTCCAGGTGCCCGAGATTGGCCTGAAAGAGGAGCGACGCGTACTTTGGTACGCGAGCGACGGTTTGAACGTCAAGGTCGGGTGCCTGGGAAAGCCGACACAACAGAGAGGAATATCCATGCGTTTCACAATC
>CATZEP010000037.1 GCA_958418185.1 uncultured Collinsella sp. | reverse complement strand
CTGACCCCATTGCACCAGAGCAAGGAGTGTCCCCAGCTGCCGGCAGAAAAGGAATGTCCCTATCTGTCGCCCATGCGCTTGGCCATCCAGGCATGAGGCTGGCCTTCGTCTTCGTAGTCCACCGGTGCAATCTGCGTGTAGCCGGCCTTGGTGTAGAGCGGCAGCACGTACTCCTGTGCATGCAACTTAATAAGTTTAGCGCCGGCATCGCGTGCACACGCAGCGCTGGCCTCGACGATCACACTCGCCAGTCCGCGACGACGCATAGCCGTCAGCACGGCGACGCGCCCCATAATGTAGGTCTCCCCCGCCGCAACGTCTTCGTCCATGTCACATGCCGGCGACACCGGGGCTTCCGCATCTGCCGCGCGCTCCAGCTCCTCGGGAAACACGCGCGAGCAGCCGGCGAGTTGACCATCCACATACAGCGTCACATGAATGCAGCTCGAGGCCTCATCGATCTGGTCGAACTCGATTTCGTAACCCTGTTCGTCCATAAAGACGGCGCGGCGCACCAGCGCCGCATCCTCAAAGCATCCCGTCTTAATTTGAATATCCATGGTCGCCCCTCCCATCAAAGCAAACGTTAGGGACAGATTTTAGCGAAAGTGAGCGCCTCGCACGCTAAACTTGGCCCGCGCCTTCGCCAGGCAATCGTAGTGGCGAACATTGTGGGCGTCGCTTGCGATAAAGCTGTACAGGCCCTCGTCAAACAGGCGCTGCGCCGGCTTTTTCTCGCGACCAAAACGCCCGCCGGCAATAAAATCAGCCGAAGCCTGCAGCTTGCAACCCATATCGACCAGACGCTCAGCAATGCCCACGTCCTTTTGAACAGCACGATATCGCTCGGGATGAGCGATGATCACCTGGTAGCCGCGGCATTGCAAATCGTAAATCGTACTCTCGTACTCTCTAAACGCATAGGGATCAGCATGCGTCGAAAGCTCAAGCAGAAACTCATTGGTGCCATCGAAATGCAGGTATTCTGCGGCGTCGATGCCCAGCTCGACAAGCTTTCGGTGGTTGACCTCAAAGCCCATCTGAAGCGGAAAACCATCTGCGTTATCCCGCAATAACTCAAAGGCATCCCACATCTTGTCGTAGTCAAAATAGGGATCTCGGCAGTGCGGGGTGCAGACAATTCTGGTTACGCCAGCCTGCTTGGCAGCTGCAAGCATCGCCAAGCTCTCATCGAGATCGGCAGCACCGTCGTCTACACCCGGCAAGATATGACAATGAATGTCGCGCATAGGTCGGCCTTAATCGACTAAACGTTTGCCCGGTTGGTAAAGATCCCCTTTTTGGAAGTGCCCTGATCGGCGGAGCCCTTCTTAACCTTCTTACCGTCCTTGGTGTAGTAAGAATAGTAGTACTCGCTGGTCTCGGTCTCACAGTAATTCATAACGGTACCGATGAGCTTGACCTTCTCGGACTTCTTAAGCTGGGCGATAGCGTTGAGCGCCTCTTCGCGCTTGGTAAAGTCCTCGCGCACCACAAACAGTGTGCCGTCAGTCAGGCTGGCGATCTCGGCAGCATCGATGAAGGTGCCGACCGGAGGAGCGTCAAAGATGACATACTGGAACTTGGCAGACAGTGCCTTAACCAGCTTGGCAAAACGGTGAGACACGATGATGTCAGCAGGATTGGGAATGTGAGGCTCCGCATCGAGGAAATAGAAGTTCTTCTGACCCGTCTCGACGATTGCCTGGTCGATGGAAATCTGCTCGGACAGGACTGCGTAGAGTCCGCCATGCGAACGGACACCAAGCATGTCGGAAAGAGACCTGCGACGCATATCTCCCTCGACCAGAAGAACGCTCTTGCCGCTGGTGGCGATAGCCTGGGCCAAGTTGATGGAAACCGTAGTCTTTCCCTCGTTGGGAATCGAAGACGTAACGGTAATGGTGCGGATGGGGTCATCCACGCTCGCAAAGCGAATGTTGGCCAGAAGGGTCTTGGCGGCATTCTGTACAACGAGCTTATCGGTGTTCTTAGCCCTAGCCATGCCTATTTACCACCTTTCATAGCCGGAATTCGGCCAACAACGGGAATACCAAGGAGCTCTTCTGCCTCTTCGACACCGCGGATGCGCGTGTTGAGCATATCTGCCAAAACGACATAGGCAATTGCGATAAAGACGCCGGCGAGGAACGCGACGGCGACGTACAGCGTGCGCTTGGGACCACTGGGGGATTCGGGGGTCTTAGCCTTATCGATAACGTTGATGCTCTGAGCGGCACCGACGTTCTGGGCGACCGTGCTCACCGAGCTGGCCATGGCCCTTGCCACATCTGCCGTCTCCTCGGCATCGGTGCCCGTCACCGAAAGCGTGATGACGCGCGTCGTGGTCTCGGAGGAAACGGAAATCTTGTAGTCGTCCAGATCGGCGAGGCCCAGATCCTTGGCAGCACCACCCTTAACGCTATCGCTATCGAGCAGCGTGGCGATATCGTTGGAAAGCATCTGGCTCGCCGAAAGATCGGTGTAGCTCATTTGACTGCTATCGTCGGTCTTGGCGAGAACGTACATGCTCGTCGTGGCGGTGTAGGTGTTGTCCATCATGGTGAAGGACACGATGCCCATGGCGACCGCGCAAATCACCGGAAGGGCGATGACCAGCTTGAGGTGCTTTTTAAGCAGCTGGAACAGTTCGAGAAGGGTCATGCAGCTTGCCTTTCATTTCCCTAGTTCATATCGACAAAACTGCTCGTATCATATCGCATCTTTCTGCCAAGTCCGAACTCTATACATAAGATACAGCACAAACGGCAATGTTGCGCAATAATAACGCCGCATCGGCAACCCCGGTGCGGCGTCAAAACAACACGTTTGCTGCATTGCTACGCAAATGATTCGTCCTGCTGTACGGGAAACGTCACCGTGATGGTAGTCCCCACACCCAGCTCGCTCGATAGGTCGAGCGAAGCATGGTGATACACGGCGGCATGCTTAACGATGGCCAGACCCAAGCCTGTTCCGCCACGTGCCTTGGAGCGGCTCTTGTCCACGCGATAGAAGCGCTCGAACACCTTGCCCTGCTCCTCGGGCGCGATGCCGATACCTGTATCGGCAACCGTCAGGTACGGATGGCCCTCATCATTGGTCCCACATCGAAGCGTAACCGTGCCACCG
Source organism: uncultured Collinsella sp. (assembly GCA_958418185.1). GTDB lineage: Bacteria > Actinomycetota > Coriobacteriia > Coriobacteriales > Coriobacteriaceae > Collinsella. The sequence goes on along the minus strand of CATZEP010000037.1, from coordinate 8,133 downwards.
GGCTGGTTATAGCGAATAGCGTTACTGGCCAGGTTATAAATCAGCTCGTCGATCAGGCGTGGCACACCTTCGACCACAACGGGCTTCGTCTTGCGCACGATGGTCACGTCCAACTGTCGGGCGACCTGCTCAAGGCGCTGCTCCACCGTCGTAATAGCGCGCGAGAGCTCAATGGGTTCCGTAGAACCAATAGGCACTGCCTCGCCCTCGGTCGCGCGCTCGGCCTCGTCCAGGTTAGACAACGTCAAGATGTCGTTTACCAGCGCTGCTAGACGGCCCGCCTCGCGATAGATTCGACCGCCAAAGTTGCGCAGGTCATCCTCGCCCTCAACCATGCCGTTTGCAATAAGCTCGGCGTAGCCCGAAATCGCGGTAAGCGGGGTCTTGAGCTCATGAGTGATATTGGCCGTGAACTCGCGACGCATGCGGTCGTTATCGGCCAGCACCGCCATCTGGCGTTTAAGCTCCTGGCGCTGCGACTCAATGCGTTCGAGCATGGGAACCATCTCGGTGTAGGCATGTTCATAGCTACGGCGCGGGTGGTCCAAATCGACCTCCTGCAGCGGCGCAATGATGGCACGGGATTCGCGGCGCGCAAGGAAAAACGAAAGCACCGCGCCCGCCGCCGCGATAAGCAGCATCGGCGCCACCAGCGAAAGCAAAATCGCCGCGACGCCAGGCTGGGCTTGCGCCAAACGAACGACCTGACCGTTATCAAGGGCGACGGCGCGATATAGCATAATCTCGTCGAGCGTGGCGCTCGAGCGCTCCGCGGAGCCCGAACCGCTCTCAAGGGCCTCAACGACCTCGGGGCGATCGCCATGGTTGGGCAACATGGAAGGAGACGCCTCGTTGTCGTAGGCGACCGATCCATCCCTGTTGATCAGCGTGATACGAAGGTCCTCGCGATCGAGGCTTCGCAAAAATGCGATGGGTTCCTTCTGCTCGTTTAAGGCGGCGGCAATAAGCTCGGTTTCTTGCGAAAGGTTGGCACTCGTGGCATCTGCCAAGGTGTTTTGCACAAAGAACGCACCCAACACCGTAAACGCCAAAATGACGGACATTGCGCAGACAAATATCGTCGCAAACACGCGATGCGAGAGCGTGTGTTTTCCCTGAGGGGCAAAGACCACGGGCTACTCCTCCGTTGCGGCGTCCGCAATGCCGGCATCTTCGGTATCGCCACCAGCGGAAGGCTCGGCCAGACGATAGCCCACGCCGCGCACTGTCTCGATAGCGCTGGCACGCTCGCCGAGCTTTTGGCGAAGCGTCTGTACGTGAACGTCGACGGTACGCGAGCCGCCATCGAAGTCCCAGCCCCACACGCTCTGCAGCAGCGACTCGCGAGTAAAGACCACACCGGGTTTGCGCATAAGATACTCGAGCAAATCGAACTCGCGCAAAGTAAGCTTGAGTGGCTCACCGGCAACGGTCACCTCGCGATGGCTGGGCGAAAGCACGATATCGCCCACGCTGAGCACATCACTCACCTGCTTGACCATACCGCCGCGGCGCAGCAGCGCACGGCAACGGCTGGCAAGCTCCATGAGCGAAAACGGCTTAGTCAGATAATCGTCGGCACCGCCATCGAGCGCCATCACCTTATCGAGCTCGGTATCTTTGGCGGTGAGCATCATGATGGGCACCGTCGCCGTCAGGCGGTCGGCGCGCAGGCGACGCATAATTGCCAAACCGTCGGTATCGGGCAGCATGATGTCGAGCAGGACGGCATCGGGTACCCGTCGCGCCACGGCGGCCTTAAACTCGCCATCGCACGAAAAGCCTTCGGCCTCGATTCCCTGCTTGCGCAGTGCATAGACCGTCAAATCCCTGATGTTGTCATCGTCCTCGACGTAATAGATCATGTTGAACCCCTTTGCGGCCGGCATGACCGCATCTTAACCCTAAAGGTACCTTTACTAGATGGTATCAGCCAAAACGTCCCGTTAAATAATCCGCCGTGCGCGGGTCGGTGGGATTTTTGAAGAGCTGAGCGGTGGGTGCGTGCTCCACCAACTCACCCAGCAAGAAAAACGCGACCGAGTCGGAGATGCGCGCCGCCTGCTGCATATTGTGCGTAACGACCACGAGCGTACAGGTCTCTTTGAGCTCGCAGGCCAGCTGCTCAACCACCAGCGTCGACACGGGATCGAGAGCGCTCGTGGGCTCGTCCATCAGCAGAATATCGGGCTGCACGGCAAGCGCGCGGGCGATGCACAGACGCTGCTGCTGCCCGCCCGAAAGGCCCAGCCCCGACTCCTTGAGTTTGTCCTTGACCTCATCCCATAGCGCAGCGCGACGAAGAGAGTCCTCGACCAACTCATCCAGAACGGCGCGGTCGCGCACGCCCATGCCGCGTGGACCATACGCGACGTTGTCGTAGATGCTCATGGGAAACGGGTTGGGGCGCTGGAACACCATGCCCACGCGCTGGCGCAGGCGGCAGATGTCGTAGTCGCCCAGGATATCCTGGCCGTCGAGCGCGATCTTGCCCTCGATGCGGCAGTCCTTGATGCCGTCGTTCATGCGGTTAAAGCAACGCAGCAGCGTTGACTTGCCGCAGCCCGAAGGACCGATAAACGAGGTAATCTGCTTGTCGCGGATCTTGATGGACACGTCCTTGAGCGCGTGATGGTCGCCATAGAACAGGTCGAGGCCCTCGACGTCGATGCGTGTCGGCGAGGCGGCAAGATCCTGCGCCGTGGGGCGAGTCGCATCCCCGACTTCGCGCTCGTGCGCAGCCTCGGCTTGCGCCTCCATTAGCTCCTCGAGCTCCGTGGGCTCCATGGCCGCAGCAGCCGTCATACCGCATACCTCCACATCGATATCAATTCAGCAGTATCGATAGTAGAAATCGCGGCTCATATGCACGTGAGCGCATTGTCAGGTGTTTGTAAGGGCGCCTACGCTACGCAGCGGGCAGCTCGATGGTAAAGACGGTATGCTCGGGCGTCGATTCGCACGCGATGGTACCGCCATGCGCGCATACAATCTCCTTGGCGATGGCAAGCCCCAGCCCAGCACCGCCGCGATTGGTCGCACGCGCTGCATCCAGGCGATAGAACTTCTCAAAGATCACCTTGAGCTTTGGCTCAGGGATTGGATCGCCCTGGTTCACAAATCGTACGCGTACGCCACCGTCGCCCAAACGCCTGGCCTCGATCGTGATCATCGAGCCTTCATAGCTATAGGCAACGGCGTTTTTCATGATGTTGTTGAATACGCGAGCCATCTTGTCGCCGTCCACGAGCACCGTCAGGTCCTCGCAGATATCAACCTGGGCTTCCTTGTGCTGTTCGTTGAGAATGGGATAGAACTCGTCGGCCACCTGCGCCAGCAATAGCCCCAAATCGACGTAGGCGCGGGTAAGCACGATATCGTGGAAATCGAAACGCGTGATGTCGAAGAACTCCTCGATGAGCGCGTCGAGCCGGTGGGCCTTGTCGAGTGCCACGCCTGTAAAGCGCGCACGCTGCTCAAGCGGCAAATCGGGAGCCTCCTGCAGGAGCGAAAGATAGCCCACCACACTGGCGAGCGGTGTACGCAGGTCGTGCGCCAGGTACGTAACCAGATCATCTTTGCGATGCGATTCGTCGCGCAGGGCCTGTTGAACCTTGCGCTCACAATCGCGCGCCCGATTGAGCGCACCCTCGACCTCGAGAAAGTCGCCGTCGATGGTATCCCACGTGTCAGGGCTATCGATCAGACGGTCCTGAATACGGGCGGCGATTACGCGGTCGGCATGCTGCTCGCCTTGCTCATAACCCTGGTAATACAGGGCGCGCCCGCAAAAGAACAGGACACAGACGGCGAGCGCCAGCACAAAGCCGAGCATGTTGAACACAAAGGCGGCATCAAAGAACACGGGCTCGCCAATACCGCCAAGCGCCATGGCCCCGATCGCCAGCGTAATTGTCCACGCGGCACCGCCGATTACCACGCAGCGGCGAACGATTTCGAATCGATCGATCAGCAAAAAGCCAATGAGCAGAACTGCCAGGATGCCAACGATATTGTCAATACCAATGAGTAGCAGACTCAGCAAAAAGAGCAGCACCGTCGCGAGCGCGCGGTTGTCGACGACCGCCCTCACGTATTCAAAGAGTCGATCGGGCACCTCGAACGCCTGTCTATCATCTTTTGTCATATCCACTTCCCCACCACCAAAGGCGTTATTCGATTATGTAGCCGACGCCCCAGACGTTTTTGATAAAGCGCGGCTTTTGGGCATCGTCGCCGATCTTTTCGCGCAGGTGGCGGATGTGCACCATCACCGTATTGTTGGAGCCGGGCATAAAATCCTCGTTCCACACCGCGCGGAACAGGTCCCCCACGGCCACCACGCTGCCACGATGCTCGACCAGAAACAGCAAGATGGAATACTCGATGGGCGTGAGGCGCACCGGTGCGCCGTCCACCGTAACACAACGAGCGTCGCGGTTGATCTCCAGGCCGTCGAGCTGGATGGTCGGTGACTCGACCGCCTGTGCGCGGCTGCCGTAGCTGGTGTAACGACGGAGTTGAGCATGAACGCGCGCTATGAGCTCCAGCGGACGGAACGGCTTGACCACGTAATCGTCTGCACCCAGCGAGAGGCCCTCGATCTTATCCTGCTGGGCATCTCGCGCCGTCAGCATAATAACGGGATAGGTATGGCCAGCGCGGATGGTGCGCAGCAACTCAAAGCCGTCGATATCGGGCAGCATGACGTCCAGCAGCGCCAGATCGAACTCCTGCTCCAAAATCGCCTTGGCAGCATCTGCCCCGCTATAGGCAATCTGGACATCAAAGCCCTCTTTTGTAAGGTAGATACCAACCAAGTCGGCGATGGCCTTCTCGTCATCAACTACCAAAATGCGCTCATTCATGCGTGCTCCTCTCGCGCTCCATTATGCCCGAGGCAGCGCGCGCCACACACAACAAGCGCGGTCGTTTAAGTCGACCTTAAGCACCTATGCGTCCGTTCGGGCGCAGACATGGGCCGCGCACGCCCACGCACTGATTGTCCACGCCGGTAAACGATATACTTTGAACTCTAAAGAGACCATCCCGTCGAAAGCGAAATCTGTGAAGACCCTTAGTTCTCTTGTAAAGCGCTCCGCGCAACTGACTGCCGGCATTGCCTGCGCTCTCGCCCTTGCTGCCGGCGTGCCGTCTATCGCCAACGCCCAGGTGCTTACGACTGATATCGTTTGCGGTAAGACCGCCGACGCCCGCGGCATCACGGCCGAGAATCTGCCCGATATCGATGCGACCAACGCCATCGTCATGAGCAAGGACGGTTCCGTCTATTACGCCCGAAGTGCCGACGAGCAGGTCAAGATCGCCTCAATTACCAAGGTCATGACTGCGATCCTGACCGTCGAGAACTGCAAAATGGACGAGAAAATCACGGTGAGCAATGCTGCCGCCACCGTAGGCAACTCGACCGCCGGCCTGCTCGAAGGCGACGAGCTCACCGTGGAGCAAGCTCTGCGCGGCCTGATGATCCCCTCGGGCAACGATGCCGCCATCGCGCTTGCCGAGCACGTGGGCAAAAAGATCGACCCCAAAACCAAGGACGCCGTGGCCACCTTTGTAAAGGCCATGAACGAGCGCGCTCAAGAGTTCGGCTGCACGGGAACGCTTTTTGAGAATCCGCACGGTTTGGACTTTGATGAGTGGGCCGGCAACATGCACTCCACCGCGCACGATGTAGCCCTGATGATGCAGGAGGCAATGGAGAGCGATACGTTCCGCGAAATCGTGGCGAGCGATGATTCCTGGATTGAGGTTACGGGCGCCGACGGTTCCGACCATTCGCATTCCATGGATACGCACAATGAGCTGCTGGGGCAGGACGGCAATATCGGCGGTAAGACCGGCACCACCGACGATGCCGGCTATTGCTTTACGGGAGCCTACAACCGCGATGGCGACGAGACCTACACCGTCGTTTTGAACTCCAGCACCACCGACCAGCGCTTTGCCGACACGGCCGCCCTTGCCAACTGGTACTACGGCCACAAGGTGACGGTTGCGATCGCCAACACGCAGGAAAAGACCACCAACGGCAATCCGCTCATCGCGCGCATTAGCCAGACCGATTGGACGGACAAGACAATCGATGCCACGCTCGCCGACCCCGCAGCTCAGGCAACCGTCTTTTCGCTTGCTGGAGAGGTGACCGAGAAGGTTACCTACGATGACCTTTCGGGCACGGTGCATGTGGGCGACAAGGTGGGCAGCGTGACGCTCAAGCAAGACGGCACCAAGATCGCCGTCATGGATTTGGTTGCCGACGAGGAAGGCTCGGGGCCGAATCCCATTGAGTGGCTCCTTGTAAAACTCGACCGCTTGGGCCGCCGCATCGACAACCGCCCACTTACGGCAGAAAGCGAGACCATCGCCAAGGCGCCCGAGGTGTAGGGCTGGGGGAACATTACATTTGAGATTGGAGAGGCGTCCAACGGGGCGCCTCTTTTTGAATACCTCTTAAACGGGATGCGTCAGAATCACCAAAGCGACATTGCTAGCCGTTTACCTTCGCTGTGTCTTTTCGGACCTTGAAAACGGGTCCACCGGGCATGCTAGTAGATCCTTTCGACCTCCTTGGTCAAGGCCCTGAAAAGATCCCCAGCTGAGGGGTCTGCCCCAGGACACAGCGATTGCCAGGCACCCGTTTCTCCGATGGTGCCCGCACTCGTCATAACAAGATCGTCGCTCCGCCTGCGAATGGAGACACTAACGGAGCGGCCATTATGGAACCCATGGATATCGACTTTATTTATGCGCCCATCAGCTAGATAACTAATCATGACATTGATGCTGTCACCATACTCCGGCAATTCGAAGCCGTGGGAATCCATCAATAGCTTCACATCCTGATGCTAAATGCGGGCCTCGACGACATTCTTGGGCATTTTCCCCGTCTTTGTTGGAGAGCAAAAGCTGATGCTTGGCTCCTCTTCGCTCATGCCTCGGTCAAACCTAAGCATGCACGGGCATACCGACTCAATGGTTCGCAAGGCGTCCGCCGCGACCTTTTCCTCGGTAAACATCTCCACGTCGATGCCGTTTTCTTCCATATAGGCACGGTTTTTACGTTGAAGCTCTAGCCGAGCCGCAGCCTCCCCATCTCCACGCTGTTCCCAATTTCCGGAGTCGGCGACATTTCGATCGAATGTAGAATCAACGGAACATGGCGCTTGCTGTTGAGTCGGATCACTGTCGCCGAGATGCCTTAGCTCGGAGCGTCTCATCAGTAGTGTCACAATATCAAACAGCCAACCAAATCCAAAAAGGCCAAAGGTAAAGAGATATAGAAAGAAGCTACCCCACATCCGTGCATACGCCCTATGAGCGCCCGACCACCCAAGAAGGAAGCATAGCAAAAGCGCCTTGTTTGCCCTGTCAACCGACGTAATCTCTCGAGTGAGAGATTTCTGTTCAGGCTTCGCCAAAGGTGTAATTTCATGCGATGAAACAGTAATTGAGGACGTCCTTGACGCCGAGCTCCGAGCGCCTGATTTAGCAACGGCGCGAGCGACATCCCCAACTCCGACGGTCGTTCTGCTGTATACGGCATTGTAAGCAGCCTTCTTCGGATTTTTGATCCACCCCATGCCCTTCTTACCATAGCCGGGGATTATCGCCCGCCTTACCGCGCGCTTCGCTCTGCCGGTCGTTCTTGCCTTGAGTGATGTCTTTAGATTCGGCTTACGCAGCCCGACCTTTACCATATTTCTACTCCATCCCCTCGGAACCCCACACCGGGGTGCACGAGCACGCCTGGGTCTCCCCGTTTTCAAGCGCCCCGTGTTTGCCTAATGTTCACGCCCTTTCGGACTCTAATCCCCAGCCGCCATTCTTGATAATAAAAAAGGGCCCCAAATGGGACCCTTCTTCAAAGTCATACTGGCGGAGAGCTGGGGATTCGAACCCCAGATGCCCTTTTGGGGCATACTCGCTTAGCAGGCGAGCACCTTCGGCCTCTCGGTCAGCTCTCCGTAACAGCCGTTCTATAGTAACCAAACAGTCGAAGATGGGCAAGTGGGATTTTCAAATTGCCCAGCAGTCTCTCCTCCTTGCAAGCTTCGCCTACCCCAGCGAGCGACTGAGGGAGCCGAGCTCATCGTTGCCCATGGTGCGCCA
>CATZEP010000036.1 GCA_958418185.1 uncultured Collinsella sp. | reverse complement strand
AATCCAAGTTAGACCATTTCAAATGGTTCGATGTCTGCCCGGATGCGACACTGAATGTGTCCATCCTCGCAGTATCCGGTTCTCAAGGTGCACGCCTGCGCGGTCCATCCGGTTCGACCGGGCCGCGCGGCAAGGAGATATATTGCCAGACCGCGAAGCGATGTGGGACGTCAATTCCACTCTTCACAAGTCCTACACAATCTATGGCTTTCTATATTGGAAGTAGAAAGTCGAATGCAGCAAGACCGCACGTATCAGATGATGACCCTTCGGTTAAGAGATATATAAAGATCGGTCACCTGTAAGTGTCTATCTACCCGCGCTTTTGCTATATAAACCAGCGCTTTAGATAAAAAGAGGGAGCGCCGCGCACATTGCGACACTCCCCTAGCGATTCAACAGAATCTATTAGGCCTCGAGAGCCTTCTTGGCAATGGCAGCCAGCTCGTTGAAGGACTCGATGTCCTCGTAAGCCATCTGAGCCAGGACCTTGCGGTCGAGCTCGATACCGGCAACCTTCAGGCCGTGCATGAACTGAGAGTAAGAGATGTCGTTCAGGCGAGCGGCAGCGTTGATGCGGGTGATCCAGAGAGAGCGGATCTCGCGCTTCTTGTTGCGGCGGTCACGATACTGATACTGCAGAGAGTGCTGGACCTGCTCTTTAGCATGCTTGTAAGTACGCGAAGCGGCACCGTAGTAACCCTTCGCACGGTGCATAACGGTACGGCGCTTCTTCTTGGCGGCAACAGCGCGCTTAATACGTGCCATGTTCTATCAACTCCTAGACGGTAAAACGAAAAACGGGAACGCGAACTTAGGCGAGACGCGACTTGATGACCTTGCGGTCGGCAGCGGCGATCTCGGTCTCCTGACGGAAGCCACGCTTACGCTTGGTGGACTTCTTGCTCAGGATGTGGCTCTTGAAAGCCTTGGCGCGCATAAGCTTGCCGGTACCAGTCTTGCGGAAACGCTTCTTGGTGCCGCTGTGGGACTTCATCTTAGGCATGAAATACTCCTTAATCGGTTACAGAACACTAGTTACTTGGTATCGCTTGCCGCTTTATCCTCATCAAAGGCGCCCTTAATCGGGGCGAGCAGCATAAGCATGTTACGGCCTTCCATCTTAGGCTTGGACTCGACCGTAGCGTAAGGCTTGAGATCCTCGGCGAGACGCTCGAGAACGTTAAGACCCTGCTCCGGGTGAGCCATCTCACGGCCGCGGAACATGATGGTGATCTTAACGCGTGCGCCCTTCTTGAGGAAACGCAGAACGTGGCCCTTCTTGGTCTCGTAATCGCCAACGTCGATCTTGGGTCGGAACTTCATTTCCTTGACCTCGACCTTGGACTGGTTCTTACGAGCGGCCTTGGCCTTCATGGCCTGCTGGTACTTGAACTTACCGTAGTCCATGACCTTGCAGACCGGCGGCTCCGCGTTGGGAGCGATCTCGACCAGGTCGAGACCCTGATCGTCAGCGACGCGCTGGGCATCGCGGATGGCGAACAGGCCGAGCTGAGAGCCATCGACGCCAATCAAACGGCACGAAGATGCAGTGATCTCGTCGTTGATGCGGGTGTCATCAGACTTAGCTATTTTCCCTACCTCCATTCATAAAAAAAACCCGGCGCTTCTTTGCAACCAGGTCGTACACATAGACATCCTCGGTATGAGGAAGGGAATCTAGGTTGTATGACCAGTCAGCTGCTCATTGGCGCCAAAAGGTGGGAACCCTCGGGTTCCTCTTTAGGGCATTGCGGGAACAACGCCTTGCGAATGATAACACGTACCGCGCGTTATCACATTACGTACACGAAAAAGGGGGTCTTGACCCCCTTGAACGCTCACTTGCATGTATGGTGCCCGAGGCGAGACTCGAACTCGCACGTTGTTGCCAACGGTGGATTTTGAGTCCACTGCGTCTGCCAATTCCGCCACTCGGGCACGTAATGCGTGAGTTAGTTTATCACAGCTTTCTACCGATTAGTCCGAAAATGGAACTTCGAGCATTTCAATGAGTTCGACCGTGCGGAGCATCTCGCGCCGACGGCATCCGCGTCCGTTAACCGAGACTTCGCCCATCTGGTTGTCATAGGGATCCTCGCGCATGCCATCGAAAGCAGGCACAAACTCGGCCTGGAATCGATTGTTGGCCACCATGCGCCACGGGTCGAGATTGCCAAAGTAGTGACGGCGGCGCCACTCCTCCCCCATCCTGCGAGCAGAAGATCCAAATGACACGTCGGCGTTGAGCCAACCGGTCTGCGGCGTATAGAACTCAGCCCAATCGTGCGGCCCCACCGAATCGGGCGCAACATACAGGCCGCTCTGCCAACGGGCAGGAACGCCCGCAATGCGGCACATGGTGATAAACGTGAGCGCCATAACACCGCAATCGCCGCGGAGCGAGTGTGCACAGTCATCGGCAATAGATCCCAAAAGCAGGTACGGTGGCTGATAGCGATAGTCGATATGCTGTGTCAGGTAATCATAGATAGCACGAGCGCGATCGAGCGGATCCTCGAGCCCGTCAATAACATGCTCCGTCAACTGTTGCAGGTACGGCGTAAACGCAATGTGCGGACGGTCCTCGGAAATATCTTCGGGTAACGGCGCGTCCATACACGGATGCGCCGGAAGCGCACCCCCATAGATATCGCGATAAGCGGCATTGATTTGATAGCGATAGGTCACCGAGAATGAGCGATCGGTCGAGGAGACCCACGAGGCAGTACGTGCCGAGGCGCTCGCAGGAGCAATGGCGCCCTCCGGCGTCATATCAAGTATCTCGACCTGGGACTGCTGGCGGCAGGCGGCGGCAACGGGAAGCCACGCGCGAACGGTCTCCCCCTTCAAAGCACCGGGGACAGACACGCATGCCTTAAGCGTGATGGTGCGAGACAGCCCGCCTTGCGACTCCATCTCCTCGAGCATCTGGTTGCGCAGCGCAATTCCATCCGTAGAATCGGGACGCAAACCCGGAACCTCCTTGGGATACACACGCAAAGAATCAAGGAAGTTGTCGAGAACAAACAGCTCGCCATCGATATAGCGCCAGTCAATACGCTTACGATTAATCAGGTCATCAAACTGCTCTTCGGTAAACTCAGGCCATTCCTCGCGAATCATCGCAATAGCCTGATCGCGCGACACCGAAAAATGAAGCGGCGTCTCGATCATGCGATACCGCTCAGCGCGAACGCAAGCCGCCAGCGAAGGCTCAGGATTCTGCCCCAAAAGGCGATCACAAGCCGCAACAGCCTGCGACAAATATCCGGCATCCTTAAGACGAAGAATCTCAGGCGGTAGCCCAATATCGAGATGACGAAAGTCATCACAGCAAACATCAACAGAGCAACCAACAGGACCCTCGTCAATAACCTTCCCATCCGAAGGCAGCACATTAATAACAGCCATACCAAACTCCAAGTCATTAGAACTCTTGAAGCCCATTGTAGCGAGATAAAAAAGAAAGCCCCAACAAAGGAGCCATCAACACCGCTGAACGGTAGTCAAATAAAAAATTCAGCCCAGTAACCCTGTAGCGAGTTAACAAAGGAGGCCCCGTTTCCCCGGAGCTGATTCCGTCGCGCGACTTCTGGCGAAGCCAGGTGAGCGCGAGGGAAACAGCGTAGGGGAAACGGGGCCTCCGGCGGGAAGTTAAACCGCTACTTACGCCTTGTTGACGGAGCCAAACTCCTCCATGAGCTCCTTGGTGCGGGCAACGATGTTGTCGCGGCCAGGCTTGAGGAGCTTGCGGGGGTCAAAGCCCTTGCCCTGCTGATCCTTGCCAGCCTCGATGTACTCGCGGACGCCCTTGGCGAAGACGAGCTGCAGGTCGGTGTTGACGTTGATCTTGGAGATACCCAGGGAGATGGCCTTCTTGATCTGATCCTCGGGGATGCCGGTGCCACCGTGCAGGACGAGGGGCAGGTCGCCGGTCTGGGCCTTGATCTCGCCCAGACGCTCGAAAGACAGACCAGCCCAGTCGGCAGGGTACACGCCGTGGATGTTGCCGATGCCGCAGGCGAGGAAGTCGACGCCCAAGTCAGCGATCTGCTTGCACTCAGCAGGATCTGCGAGCTCGCCGCTGGAGGTCACGCCGTCCTCGGTGCCGCCGATGCCGCCGACCTCGGCCTCGATGGACATGCCCTTGGAGTGGGCAAGCTCAACGAGCTCCTTGGTGCGGTCGAGGTTAAGCTGGAAGGTCTCCTCGTGAGAGCCGTCATACATGATGGACGTGAAGCCGGCCTCGATGCACTTGAAGCAGTCCTCGTAAGAACCGTGATCGAGGTGAAGGGCGACGGGAACGGTAACGCCCGTGGCCTCGACGGCAGCCTTGACCATGTCGGCGCAGACCTTGAAACCGCCCATCCACTTAGCGGCACCAGCGGTGCACTGAAGGATCAGCGGAGACTTGGCCTCCTCGGCGGCCTGGAGAATAGCCAGGGTCCACTCGAGGTTGTTGGTGTTGAAGGCACCAAGACCGTACTTGCCGGCCTCGGCCTTCTTGAGCATGTCTGCTGCGTTGACGAGCATAAAAGAAACCTCCTGTAAGGTTGCTCCGATAACGCCTGAGATTTTACCACGGTGTACCCGAGCATAAACGTTCGTTTGTTCACGAATATCGTCCAAACAGACTTTTTTTAACCGTTTGCCCTACGGAATCGACCCGTTGGGGAAAAATAGCTTGACGTTTGGACGTTCCTCGTGCTTCGGAAGCTGACTATAAAGCTACACCTGCATGAAAGGGTTCTGCATGAGCTCTCGTGCCATGGTGGTCGAATCGCCATGACCGGTTAGGCAAACGGTATTGGGCGGGAGAAGCCGGGCGAGCTTGGAGAGCGAGCGCAGAATCGCCGCCTCGTCTCCTCCAGAAAGATCGGTGCGGCCGTGCCCGCCGGGAAAGAGCGTGTCCCCCACGAAAGCAATATTTCCCTGCTCTGTTGCGGCGAATAGAACGATGCCGCCCGGCGTATGCCCAGGCACCTCGATAACCTGCAGACAAATGTCGCCTAGTTCAATGGTATCGCCCTCGGCAAGCAGCCGCGTCGGCTCGCCCGGATCGGGCGTCTCGATGCCCCACATCGCTCGCTGTTCCTCGATATTCGCATGCGGCACAGCTGCGTCCTTACCGCACAGTTCGTACAGAGCGTCAGCGCCAACGGCGGCACGAACTCCAGCGACACCGCCAACATGGTCGGCATGACCATGCGTGCAGACGGAACCGAGCACTTGCACATCAGGGCGTTCGGCTCGGATATGCGCAACGAGGCTTTCGCCTTCCCAAGCGGGATCGATAATCAAGCATTCGCCACTCGAAATAACGGCGTAACTGTTGGTCTGGATGGGGCCGTTTACAAGCGCCTCAATCGAAGCCGTACCCCGAGGGGTTAAGTCCAAAGCCGCAGCGTCCATGCGTGCGCCCTCCTTCTATAAACGTCGAGGCACCAAACGATGCCTCGAACGTAGCCAATATCATTACTGTCGCGCGCTCGTTACGCCTATACGCGACGCTTGAGCTGAGCCCCACCCTCGCCAGGCATCAAACGGCGTGCGTCATAGACCGAGTCGACGCTGCTAATGGATGCCAGCAGCGGATCCAGACCACTCGCGTCCGAGATCTCGACCATAAAGCGCAGGGTTGCAATACCCTCGCGGTTAGTCGAGGTGGCGGCGGAAAGAATATTGCCGCCTGCATCGCCAATGGCGATGGTGACGTCCTTGAGCAGGCCCATGCGGTCCAGGCACTCGACCACAATCTCGACCTGGAAAAGCGTATCGGCAGCACCATCCCACTCTACGTCAATCATGCGCTCGGGATGTTCCATAAGGCCCTTGACGTTGGGGCAGTTGGCGCGATGCACCGAAACGCCACGACCGCGCGTGATGAAGCCGACGATGTCGTCGCCCGTCACGGGGTTGCAGCAATGAGCCAGACGGACCAGCAGGCCGCTGTTGCTCTCGCCCTTGACGATAATGCCGTTACTGGCGCTCTTACCGCGCTTTTGCGGCTTGCGGTTGGAGCCGCGAGCGGGCTGCTTGACGACCTCGGCGATAGCCTCGGCCTTGGTGAGCTGTTCCTCGGGCTTGGGGTCCAAGATTTGCTCGACCTTATTGCCCACAGCGCGCGGGGCGACCTTGCCCGCGCCAACGGCTGCAAACAGGTCCTCGAGCTGCTTGAAGTTAAACTGCTCCGCCACGGCGTTGAGCGCACGCGTGGATCGTGGCGTAGAGATGCCATACCCGCGCTTACGCAGGTCCTTGGCCAGTATATCGCGGCCGGCGGCAGCGTCGTCGTCCTTGGTCGCGGCGGCGAAATAACGGCGAATCTTTGACTTGGCCGAAGGTGTCTTGACGATCTTGAGCCAATCGCGCGACGGCTTAGAGCTCTTGTTAGTCAGAATCTCGACACGGTCACCCGTCTTGATCTCGTGCGTGAGCGGCGCCACCGCACCGTTGATCTTGGCGCCGACACAGTGGTTACCGACCTCGGTATGAACGGCGTAGGCAAAGTCGAGCGGTGTAGAGCCGGCACGAAGCGCCATGACCTCGCCCTTGGGCGTAAAGACAAAAATTTCCTGGTCGAACAAGTCGACCTTCAGCGAATGCAGGTATTCCTTGGCATCGGTGATCTCGTCAGACGCCGCCCAGTCGAGTGAGTGCTTGAGCCAGTTGATCTGGTCGTCCAGACGCTGCGCATCGTTAGTCTTGGAGGCAGACGATCCGCCCGACTTCTTATACAGCCAGTGGGCAGCGATGCCGTACTCGGCCTGCTCGTGCATTTCGTAGGTTCGAATCTGAATCTCGAGCGGACGGGCCGTGGGGCCGATAACCGTCGTGTGAAGCGATTGGTAGTTATTGACCTTGGGCATGGCGATATAGTCTTTAAAACGACCGGGCATGGGATGCCACAGGGTATGCACGGCACCAAGCGTGGAATAGCAATCGCGCACCGAATGAGTGATGACGCGCAGCGCCACCAGGTCGTAAATCTCGGAGAACTCCTTGCCCTTGCGCTTCATCTTTTGATAGATGGACCAATAGTGCTTGGAACGACCGTTGATCTGAAAGCCCTCAAGACCAATGCGATTGAGCTCATCGGTGAGCGTCTTGATGGTCTCGGCCAGATAACGCTCGCGAACCTCGCGCGACTCGGATACCATGCGCGAGATGCGCTGGTAGGCATCGGGCTCCAAGTAGAAGAAGGACAGGTCCTCGAGCTCCCACTTGATTGAGCTCATGCCCAGGCGGTCGGCCAGAGGCGCGTATACGTCCATGGTCTCGCGCGCCTTAAACAGACGGCGGTCCTCGCGCAGGGCGGCAAGCGTGCGCATGTTATGCAGGCGGTCGGCGAGCTTGACGATGATGACGCGAATGTCCTTGGACATGGCAAGGAACATCTTGCGCAGCGTGAGGGCCTGCTTCTCGTCCATGCTGTCGACTTCGATGTTGGTGAGCTTGGTCACGCCGTCGACGAGTTCTGCCACGGTTTCGCCAAACAGGCCGGAAACATCGGTAAGCGAGGTCTCGGTATCCTCGACGGTATCGTGCAGCAGCGCGGCGCACACCACATCGCAGTCCATCTTGAGGTCAGCCAGAATGATAGCTACCTCGACGGGATGGTTAATGTACATCTCACCCGAGCGCCGCTTTTGATTGCAGTGCTTCTCGGCAGCAAAGCAGTAGGCCTGCTCCACCTTGGAGAAGTCGTCCTCGTTCATATATTTGAGGCACAGACGCTCCAGCTTGTCGTAGCTGTCCGCCATAATCTCGGGCGGCAGCTCATCGGCATGCTTATAGTGCTCCATCTCCGAAAACGGCTGGAGGGTGGAATCATGGGCGGTACGGGCTGCGGCGTCCATCGAGGTCCCCTTCCCCTAGGCCCGCGGTACGATCGGGCGGTTAACTGTGGCTAGCATATCAGAAGCGCACGAATCGAGTGCCCAGCTCCGAAAAGCCGTGAACTCCATGCGCGAGCGCAAGCCCTCCAAATAGCGAATTGACCTGCTTAATTGCACGCGACCGGGGTTTTCCGCCATCGCGATGCGACGCGTATCGTCAAACCCCGAAACGCGGCAGAAACCGAGTTCTTCGAAGATTCCCAGGCCGCTTTCCACCGAGCGCTCGTCGACCGGCGTGCGGGCATCGATGGCAAGACACATCTGCGCAATGTCGATATCGCTCGCGCAGAATGAATCGTCCCCCGTCTTGCCACGGTTGGAGCGCCACATGGTCTGCAGCGCTCGATAGAGCGTGACAAGCTCATCGCGCTCGGGCGCGTAACAATCGAGCAGGCGCTCATTAATACGAGCGTCACGCGACGAATAGAGCAGGTGAATCACGGCGGGCTGTCCATCGCGGCCGGCACGACCACTCATCTGGTTAAACTCAATCGCACCAAACGGCATGTGGTAGAGCACGACATGACGGATATCGGGCAGGTTGACGCCCTCACCGAAGGCCGAAGTCGAAACGATGCAGCTGAGACTTCCGTCTCTAAAGGCTTCCTCAACACGGCGGCGATCGGAGCGCGCAAGCCCGGCGTTATAGAACGCAATATGGGTCGCGCAGTCGGGCACGCGTTTGCGCAACGTCTTGGCAAGCGCCACGGACTGGTCGCGCGAGTTCACGTAGATAACGGTCTTCTCCCCCGTCGCCACGATCGACACCAGGCGATTTTCGCGGCTCGCAAGGTCACGGTCGTCCTCGAGTTGTAGGTTCTCGCGAACGGTCTCGTCGACCACCGTCCTGGTAATCGGCAATACACGAGCAAGCTCCGCCACGACTGGGGCCGTCGCGGTAGCCGTTGCCGCCATGACAACGGGATCGCCCAGGGCTTTGAGAATATCGGGCATGTCGAGGTAGGCGCTCCGATCGCCGCCTTTGGCAAGACCGGCATGGTGTGCCTCATCGATAACGACAAAGCCAATACGTCCAGAACGCGCAAAGCGATCGCGATGGATAGACAGGAACTCCGGCGTCGTGAGAACGATGCCGGTGCGGCCCGAAGCCAGGCCGGCAAACACGTCATCGCGCGCCGCCTCCACGGTCTCGCCGGTCAGCACGCCAACGCCAATGCCGAGCGCGGCCATCGTCGAGGAAAGGTGATAGGCCTGGTCGGCAACGAGTGCGCGCAGCGGATAGACAAAGATGCTCGCACGCCCGCGAAGGACCGCCTCGCGTGCGGCATGTACATGAAAAATCAGAGACTTGCCGCGACCCGTTCCCATAACGGCCAAAACGCTCTGGTGGTCGGCCAGGGCGTCAAGCGCCTCGACCTGTGCGCGGTGCGGCTGGTTCGATCCGATAAAGCTGTGAATGAGCGAGCGCGTGAGCTCGGTATAGGAAAGCTGAGCAAGCGTTTCGCGTTTACGCGACTCCAGGCGCAGGCCAGAATCCGCCGGTTGTACGCCGCGGCGAAGCTCACATGCCGGATCGTCGATATTGGGCGCCGTGGCATCGCGCACCAAGACATCTTTGATCATGAGTTTGGGCTTCACGCGCCCCTGCCAATGCTCGGCAACGGCCTCGAACACCAAGTCGACGGCGCTGTCGCAATTGATAAGCCTGTCGATCTGCGGTACGCGAAACATGATTGCCGGCACGCTCGCGGCTCCATCCGTTGCCACGAAGCGCATATGCTCGCCGGTCTTACCCACCACGGCGCGATCACACATCGTCACGCCCTCGGCAGCCAGCAGCGGCACCTTATTACCCTGGCCAAACGGCTCAAGGCGGGAAATCTGCTCGATGGTCTCGATATTCAATTCGGAAAGGTCGACCGTGGCGGCAACCTCGTCGGTGTCCTCAAAGTCCTCGGCGGGAAGCTCGGACAACACAGCGGAAAGACGTCGACGAAACTCATCGAGCTTAGATGCCTCGATGGTAACGCCCACCGCACCGGCATGTCCGCCGCGGCGAATCAGCAGGTCGGAGCAGCGCTCGACGGCTTCGAACAGGTTGACCTTGCCCACCGAGCGGCCCGAGCCACGTGCTATACCGTCCTCGATAGAGAAGAGCAACGCCGGCACGTGATATCGGTTGGTGAGGCGGCTCGCCACGATGCCCTTAACGCCCTCGTGCCAGCCTTCGCCGCCCACGACAATCGCGCGCCCGCCATCATAGGTCTCCTCGACCTTTGCCATGGCATCGCGCGTGAGCTCCGCCTCGATCTCGCGACGCTGACGGTTGATCTCCTCGAGCTCGGCCGCCAGTGCACTTGCCTCGATAGGATCGCGGGCAAGCAGCAGGTCGAGCGCCAGCTTGGGGTCGGCCATGCGGCCGGCGGCGTTTAAGCGGGGAATGAGCGAGAACGATAGACCGTCCGCCGTAATGGTAGCCAGATCGGCCTTGGCGAGCGCTGCAAGCGCGATGTAACCGGGACGAGCCGTCACGCGCATCTGCTGGATGCCCTCGGCGACCAGTGCGCGATTCTCGGGCGTGAGCGGCATCATGTCGGACACGGTGCCCAGTGCCGCGACCTCAATCAGCGAACGCCAATACGACGGCTTGCCCAGACGCTCGCCCAAAACCTGCACCAGCTTGAGCGCCACACCGGCACCGGCAAGTTCACGCGAGGGGCCCTTATCCTCGAGTTTAGGGTCGGTCAGGGGCACGCCCTGCGGCACCTGATCGGAGGGCTCGTGATGGTCCGTGACCACCAAATCGATCCCCAGGCTCTCCAGATAGGAAACCTCTTCTTTGGCGGCAATGCCGTTATCGACGGTCACGATCAGCTGGGGACGAGCGAGCTCGTTAACGCGGTCGAGCGCCGCGCGCGAAAGACCGTAGCCCTCGTCAAAGCGATGTGGAATAAACGGCGTAACTTCGGCGCCAAACGTGCGCAGTGCCTCGGTCAACAGACAGGTCGATGTAATACCGTCGACGTCGAAATCACCAAAGACGGCGATGCGTTCGCGGTTGCGAATAGCACGCTCGACGCGGTCGGCAACGACCGACATGCCCGGGATAATGAGTGGATCGGCCCAATCACGGTCGAGCGAAGGCGTCAAAAATAGCTGGCCTTCCTCGATGGATGTAATGCCGTGCGCAACCATAATGCGCGCCACCAGCCCGGGTATGCCCAGACCAGCCGAAAGCTCCTTTTCGAGCTCGGGATTTTGCTGAGCGACCGCCCAGCGATGCGTCGTCTTAAGCGACGACATAGGCGCCCACCCCCGATAGGGGCAGGTCGCCGCGATACCTCTCACGGTTCATAGCGATGAGTCCTCTGTGTATGCCCGCTTCGGCAGGCAGATCTGTTGAACGGATTTATTATACCGTGCGGC
>CATZEP010000035.1 GCA_958418185.1 uncultured Collinsella sp. | reverse complement strand
CGGAAGCCCTTGTTGGCGGCCTCCTTGGTACCGATCAAGTTGAGCAGATCATCTTGGATCTGG
Organism: uncultured Collinsella sp.; assembly: GCA_958418185.1. GTDB lineage: Bacteria > Actinomycetota > Coriobacteriia > Coriobacteriales > Coriobacteriaceae > Collinsella. Next base: position 11,613 of record CATZEP010000035.1, on the reverse strand, counting down.
AAGGCAAGGCCCGTGTGCAGGCCAAAGGCGCGCAGTGCCTCAATCTGCTCCTCGCTGCCGCCGCCGATAATGGCTCCGGCGGCAAGCGGCGTGGCTCCACTGTAGTACGCGGTCTTGTGCGTCGCCATGTCCAGATAATCGTCGACCGAGATGTCAAAGCGCCCATCGCGGACCCAGCCCAAGTCGAGCGCCTGGCCCTCGATGGTGCGAACGATCATCTCGGTGAGCTCGTGGAGCACGCGGAGTTTCACGTCTGCCTCGAGCGTGGGGTCGTCGAGAACCGTCTTGGTGACCATGGTGAGCGCTAGATCGCCGCAGTTGATGGCAAGTCCCGTGCCCTCGGTAAGGTGCATACAGGGCTTGCCGCGACGCAGTTGGCCGTTGTCGGCGATGTCGTCATGGATAAGCGCTCCCGATTGAAAGTGCTCTATAGCTGCCGCCGCGCTGCGGGCGCTCTCAAAGCTGCCGCCTACCGCGGTGGCGGCGAGCATGCAGATGAGCGGGCGGTGGCGCTTGCCGGCATTGGCCGTAAATGCCGAGAGCGGGGTATACAGGTAACGCTCGATATCGGCGGAAGTTGCCTGTCCGTCAAAGAACGTGGCCAGATAGTCGTTAATCTGGTCAAAGTGCTGGGCTAAAAAGTTGGTAAACGGACTGGACACGGGTTCTCGCATTCTTTCTTAGGTTGCACCGTTGCATTATGCAGACTACATATTGCCACATTGGGGCGTCGAGCGCGGCGGTTGAAGACGATTGAGTCTTGCGGTCGCAAACGCGGCAAGGGGCTCGGCTAGATAAGCCCAAAGTGTTCGAGCGCGGTGACGACACCGTCGTGGTCGAAGCTGTCGGTTACGTAGTCGGCCTTTTCCTTGAGGAAGTCCGGCGCGTTGCCCATGGCGATGCCAACATCGACCGCCTCCATGAGGGCGATGTCGTTGCTCGCGTCGCCAATGCCATATACGGTGCCGTGGTCTGGTCCCAGGGCGTCAAGCACAGCCTTGATTCCGGCCCGTTTGGTGCACTCGCGCGGCGAGATTTCTGTGACCTCGAGCTCGAGCTCGTTGAGGCAGAGCAGAGGTCCAAGCTCTTCATCTTGAGCGATGCGGTTGGCAAGTGGTGTGGACATAAGAATTTTATAGGCGTTGTAGTGCTCAAGTTGCGTGACGGCGTCGCCTACGGTGCGTGCGTAGCCGTACGTCTCGGGGGCATCTGCACTCATGCGCACAACGCGATCGATGCCCTCAAAGCGAATGACCTCGCCCGATTGCTCGAGATAGGGGGCGAGGCGCTGTAGCAGACCAGGGTTTATGGCTGCATTTCGCACGATACGCCCCTCGAGTTCGGCGTAACCGCCCGCGAGGCACACGACGCCTGCCCACGGCAGCTCGAGCAGCTTGGGATGGATGCAGCTGAGGGTGCGCCCCGTACAGATAAAGGCTTTGTTGCCGTTGGCGACAAACGTGCGAATTGCCTGTGCAACCGTCTCGTTGGGATAGGGGGAGAGGTCTCGCTCACCCTCGGGAAGCTCTTGGGCAAGTTTGGGATCTTGCCAGGCGAGCGTACCGTCGATGTCGAAGAAGCAGACATTGCCATGCTTTTTGGTGGCGTCGGCGGCATGAGAAGGCGAGGCGGCGAATGCAAAACCCGGTTCGAGTCCCATAATCCGATCAAAGTGCTCTTTGACGCGGGGTACCGAGATGCCGATGATTACCTGAGCGGTCTTGCCGGTGACGATGAGGCCTTTGGCACCCGCTGCGACAAAGGTCGCATTGTCCGCGACGATGGAGGGGTCCACGACTTCGACGCGCAGCCGCGTGGCGCAGTTGGTTGCGCCCACAATGTTGGAGACGCCGCCCAGAAGCGTCACAACCTGCTCGGCGAGGAGATGATCCTGTGAGGCCTGGTTGCCGGAAGCGCCGGTTTTGGATGAGCGCTCTTCGTCAACGTCGTTTCCCGTCAAGCGCGAGAGCGCCGCGTTGCTGGCGATATGGTCCTCGCGTCCCGGGGTTTTAAGGTCAAAGGTCAGAATAAGACCTCGAAAGCTCAGAAAGAAGATGACGCTAAAGATGAGTCCGATTCCGAGTGCCAAAAGGTAGGAGCCGGCATGCGTCCGCATGAGCGGGATAAAGTTGAAGGCAGCCATTTCCATAAAGCCGCCCGAGAAGATGCCGACGACGCCAAAGAAGTTCATAGCCATGGCGAGGCAGGAAGATAGGACGGCATAGAGCAAAAAGAGTCCGGGATAGGTGAACATAAAGAGAAACTCGAGCGGCTCGGTGACGCCGCAGACCGCCGAAGCGACGATGGCGGGCAGAAGGATGGCCTTGAGACTGGCACGGCGTTCGGGCTTGGCCGTGGTGTAGAACGCAACGGCGATGGCAGGAAGGCCAAAGAGCTTGACCCAGCCGGTGGCGGTGAAACCAGCCCAGGGTGCAAGCTCGTTGAGGGGGCGCGTGCTGTGCGACAGGATGGGAAGCAAGTTGGTCCACGTGGCGTAGATGCCGTCGTTAATAACTAAATTGTCGTAGTAGATAGGCATGTAGAGCAGGTGGTGCAGCCCCATGGGCTCGAGTGCTCGCTCCAAAAACGCAAAGATACCCACGCCGAGGGGGCCGACGCCCACAAGTGCGTGGCGCAGCGTTTCGGTCGCTGCGTATACGAAGGGCACGATGGCGGCCGAGATGGCGGCAAGGGCGAACACGGCAAAAAAGCTGATGAGGTAGACCAGCGAGGAACCCGAGAAGGTGCCGAGCCAATCGGGGACCTTGGCATCGTAGAAGCGGTCATGGATGGCGACGACGGTTGCCGATACCGCTAGCGGGCCGATAATGCCGGTGTCGAGCGTCTTGATGCCGTCGATGATGGTAATGCCGCTAGCGGGGGTCAAAGACGACGGGTACTTAAGTCCAAGGTTGTCTCCGCTTAGCTTGATGATCTCGCTCAAAAAGAAGCAATAGGCAAAATAAGCCACGAGCGCCTCGAGGCAACAACGTGCCGGTTGCTTTTGGGCAAGGCCGATGGGCAGCGCTACGGCAAAAAGGAGCGGAAGTCGTTTAAAGACCGTCCACGAGCCGCGCTGAATGATAGTCCAAAAAACGTACCAAGGGGTTCCGTATACGGCGAGGTCGCCGACGATATCCGCAGACGTTGCGAGGGCGGAGACGCCGACCATAAGGCCCGATATGGAAAACAGCATGGCGGGCGCGAACATTGCCCCGCCAAAGCGTTGGATTTTTTGCAGCATGTTCTGCCTCCCGAATATCGAGGCGCGTTGCGCGTGGTGAAACGTTTAAACAATGGATTCATTGTAGAGGACCAGACGATTGTCGTACCGGCAGTTTTGATCGAAACCGGTTTGGGCGGGATAGAAACCGTCAACGGTTAAATCCTGTCGCTTTGCCGATAATCGGTTTAAACAACTTTAAGAAATGCTATCGTGCCTAACCATACATATTCATTAGAGGTGAAGTCATGCCAAAAGCGATTTACGAAGGAATCTACCGCGAGATCCGTTCGCGCATCATTAACGGGACTTATGCGTTTCAGGAGATGCTGCCAACCGAAGCCGAGCTGACCGCGGAGTTTGGCTGCACGCGCAATACCGTTCGACGCGCCTTGAGCATGCTGGCCGACCAGATGTTTGTGCAGCCTATACACGGCAAGGGCGTGCGCGTTATTTGGCTCAAGGGCGAAACCGACATGCTGGGCGCACTCGAGGAAGTCGAGTCGTTTGGCGAATTTGCAAAGCGCAACAATGCCGTCGCATCGACCGAGGTCAAGTCTTTTGAGCATTTGATTTGCACCGAGCAACTCTCTCGTCGCCTGGGCTTTAAGGTGGGCGAGGAGTTGATTCGCGTGGTGCGTGTCCGAAGCCTTAACGGCAATGCGCGCCAAGTAGACCATGGTTACTTTTTGGAGTCAATCGCCAAGGGCCTGACGCCCGAGATCGCCGCAAAGTCAATTTACGACTATCTGGAGCACAAACGCGGCGTCAAGGTGATGGCGAGTCGCCGTACAGTGAGCGTTGAGCTTGCCAACGATGAGGACTGCAGCTATCTTGACCTCGGCAAATACAACTGCGTTGCAGTCATGGAGAGCCAATCGTACACCTCGGACGGCATCTTGTTCGAGGTCACGCATGCCCGCACGCATCCCGAGATCTTCCACTACCGCGTCAACTCTAAGCGATAGCCGGCTAGCTCGCAGCCTGACGAGACCCATGCCCTCAAAGCGAAAACGCCCGGTCAAACCGACGAAGCATCGGCTTGACCGGGCGTTTTCTCTGCATTCGATAACAAATAATTGTTTATACAAAACTTGTCAAGTATCAAGTTGAAATTACCGTTCACCGAAGTTTTTCTACCGCTCTAGTAATACTTGTTCAAACAAGTAGCCAAATAGCGTATCGTACAAATCAGCAAAAGGGGCAAAGTCCCCGAGCCAATCTCCGAAGGCGGCGGCAAAGGGTGCCGCCACGGTGTGAAAGGGTGGATTGTAATGAAGAACGAAATGAGCAGAAGGCAGTTCCTGGGCTTTGCTGGTTCCGCGGCTGCGGTTCTTGGTCTGGGTCTCGTGGGCTGCGGTGGCTCCGCCGGCTCCGGCTCCTCTGCTTCTGGTGACGCTGCCGAGGTCTACTTCCTCCAATTTAAGCCCGAGGTCGACAAGGAGTGGAAGGAGATCGCCAAGGCGTACAAGGAGGAGAAGGGCGTCGAGGTCAAGATCGTGACCGCCGCCTCCAACACCTACGAGGAGAAGCTCAAGTCCGAGATGTCCAAGAGCTCCGCTCCGACCCTGTTCCAGGTCAACGGCCCCACCGGTCTTAAGAACTGGAAGGATTACTGCGCCGACCTGTCCGATACCAAGCTCCGCGGTGAGCTCATTGACGACTCCCTGGCTCTGCAGTCCGATGGCAAGGATCTGGGTATCGACTGGGTCCAGGAGAGCTACGGCATCATCTACAACAAGCAGCTGCTCGAGAAGGCTGGCTACAAGGCCGAGGACATCAACTCCTTCGACAAGCTGAAGGCTTGTGCTGACGACATCCAGGCCCGCAAGGACGAGCTTGGCGTTGAGGGTGCCTTCACTTCTGCCGGCATGGATGACTCCTCCAGCTGGCGCTACACCACCCACCTCGCCAACCTCCCGCTCTACTACGAGTTCGAGAAGGAGCACAACCAGGAGGACGACGAGATCAAGGGCGAGTATCTCGACAACTTCAAGCAGATTTTCGACCTGTACATCACCGACTCCACCTGCGATCCTTCGCAGCTTGCCTCCAAGACCGGCGACGACGCCACCAACGAGTTCGCAACCGGCAAGGCCGTCTTCTATCAGAACGGCTCTTGGGCATACGCTGACCTCACCAAGGCCGGTATGACCGACGACCAGCTCGGCATGCTGCCGATCTACATCGGCGTCGACGGCGAGGAGAACCAGGGCCTGTGCTCCGGCGGCGAGAACTACTGGTGCGTGAGCTCCCAGGCTTCCGAGGATGCTCAGAAGGCCACCGAGGACTTCATGTACTGGTGCGTCACCGCTGACACCCCGACTAGCATCATCGCCGACAAGATGGGTCTGACCGCTCCGTTCAAGAGCGCCAAGGAGACCACCAACGTCTTCTCGCAGCAGGCCGTTGCCATGGCCAAGGACGGCAAGAAGACCGTCGCTTGGGACTTCGTCTACATCCCCTCTGAGGAGTGGAAGAAGAACCTCAAGCAGGCTCTGATCGCCTATGCTGCCGACAACACCAAGTGGGACGGCGTCAAGAACGCCTTCGTCGATGGCTGGAAGACCGAGAAGGCTGCTTCCGAGTAAGCAGTTGCTGCCCAAGCTATCTGATTAGCGACAGGGGGCGGGCAGACGTAGGTTTGCCCGCCCCCTGCATATTGAAAGGACCCTTCTATGGGCAAAGCACTCAAGCGCTGGTGGCCGCTCTTTATGCTGCCCACGTGCCTGGCGTTTATGATCGGGTTCGTGATCCCCTTTATCCAGGGCTTCTATCTCTCGTTCTGCCAGTTTATTACCATTAACAACGCGCACTTTGTCGGTATCGCGAACTACGTGCGCGCGCTGTCCGATCCGCAGTTTGCCACGTCGTTCTTCTTTACCGTGGCGTTTGCCTTCCTGTCGACGGTGCTTATCAACGTGATCGCCCTGGCCATTGCGCAGGCGCTCACCCGCAAAGCACTCAAGGGCACCAACATCTTCCGTACGATCTTCTTTATGCCTAACCTGATCGGCGGCATCGTGTTGGGCTACATCTGGCAGATCCTGATCAACTGCCTGCTCTCCAACGTGGGCGCCCAGCTCATTGCCCTTAACTCCGCTGCCGGCTTCTGGGGCCTTATCATCCTGACCCTGTGGCAGCAGGTCGGCTACATGATGATCATCTACATCGCTGGTCTGCAGTCCATTCCGTCCGACTACATCGAGGCCGCCAAGGTCGACGGTGCCACGGCATGGCAGACGTTTTGGAAGGTTAAGATCCCTAACCTGATGCCGACCATCACCATTTGCCTGTTCCTGTCCATCACCAACGGCTTTAAGCTGTTCGACCAGAACCTCGCCCTTACCGGCGGCGCCCCCGCGCACTCCACCGAGATGCTCGCCCTGAACATCTACAACACGTTCTATTCGCGTGCCGGTATCGCGTGGCAGGGCATCGGTCAGGCCAAGGCGGTTATCTTCTGCATCCTGGTCGTAGCCATCTCCATGATTCAGCTTAAGGCCACGAGGTCCAAGGAGGTGCAGCAGTAATGAAACGCGATAAGGTTATCAACCGCGCGCTCTCGATTTTCTTTACGATCCTGTCGCTCGCGTGGATCTACCCCGTGTTCATGATTGCGCTCAATTCCTTTAAGAAAGCGACCGCAATCAGCACCACCACGGCGTTCGATCTGCTCACGCCCGAGACGTTCAACGGCCTTGCAAACTACTTGCACGCTCTTAACGAGCAGGGCTTTGCCTCGGCATTTATGTACTCGCTCATCATCACGGTCACGTCGGTCGTGCTGATTTTGGTGTGCTGCTCCATGTGCGCTTGGTATGTGGTTCGTGTCAACAACAAGATCTCGAACTTCTTCTATTACCTGTTCGTCTTCTCGATGGTCGTGCCCTTCCAGATGCTCATGTTCACGCTGTCCAATTTGGCGGACCGCATCGGCTTCAACACGCCGTTCAACATCTGCTTTATCTATCTTGGCTTTGGCGCGGGCCTGGCGGTCTTTATGTTCGCCGGCTTTGTAAAGAACATTCCGCTCGAGATCGAAGAGGCGGCCATGATCGACGGCTGCAACCCGGTCCAGGTGTTCTTTAAGATCGTCCTTCCCATCATGAAGCCCACCTATCTTTCGGTCGGCATTCTCGAGACCATGTGGGTCTGGAACGACTATCTGCTGCCCTACCTTACCCTCGACTCCACCAAGTACAAGACCATTCCTATCTTGATCCAGTACTTCCGCGGCGGCTACGGCCACGTCGAGCTCGGTCCCATGATGGCCTGCATCATGATGGTCGTTATCCCCATCGTCATCATGTACATCCTCTGCCAGAAGTACATCATCGACGGCGTGGTGGCAGGTGCCGTCAAGGGCTGATGCCGTAACTGTTTTGCAAGTTTCTGCGGCGCCCCTCAGCGCGGCGCCGCATATCGAAAGGTAAAGACATGGCCGAGATCGTTCTCAAACATGTTCAGAAGGTGTATCCCAACAACGAGTCCAAAAAGAAGGGCTTCTTTGGCAAAAAGAAGAAGACCGAGGAGAAGAAGCACAACCTCAAGGTTACCGAGGATGGCGTGCTCGCTGTAGAGGACTTCAACCTCACCGTTCACGACCAGGAGTTCGTCGTTCTCGTTGGTCCCTCTGGCTGCGGTAAGTCCACGACGATGCGCATGGTCGCCGGCCTGGAGGACATTACCTCGGGCGACGTGCTCATCGACGGCAAGCGCGTCAACGACGTGGCGCCCAAGGACCGCGACATCGCCATGGTGTTCCAGAGCTACGCTCTGTACCCCAACATGACGGTGTACGAGAACATGGCGTTTACGCTTGAGCTCAAGAAGGTCCCCAAAGACGAGATCGACCGCAAGGTTCGCTCCGCTGCCGAGATCTTGGGTATCACCGAGTACCTCGACCGCAAGCCTAAGGCGCTCTCGGGCGGCCAGCGCCAGCGCGTCGCCATCGGCCGCGCCATCGTGCGTGACCCCAAGGTCTTCCTGATGGACGAGCCGCTGTCCAACCTGGATGCCAAGCTTCGTAACCAGATGCGTGCCGAGCTCATCAAGCTGCGCCACGAGATCAAGGGTACGTTCATCTATGTTACTCACGACCAGACCGAGGCCATGACTCTCGGCGACCGTATCGTGGTCATGAAGGACGGCGTTGTCCAGCAGATCGCCACGCCGCAGGAGGTCTTCAACCATCCCGCGAACATCTTCGTCGCCGGCTTCATCGGCGTGCCGCAGATGAACTTCTTCGATGCCCAGCTGGTGCGCTCGGGCGACGGCTTTACCGTCAAGACCGAGGATATGAACGTGGCGCTCGCTCCCGAGACCTGCGCTCAGCTTGCCCTCAACTGGGACGGCGGCGACGTGAAGGAGATCACGGCCGGCGTGCGCCCCGAGCAGATTCTGCTTGCCGACAAGGACGAGGAGGGTGCACTCCAGGGCACCGTCGAGGTGACCGAGCTCATGGGTTCGACCGAGCATGTTCACGTGACCGCTCCCGATGGCCAGTTCGTCCTGATCATTCCCGTTGTCGACCTTGAGGCCAAGGGTGCGCTCAAGGCGGGCGACTCCATCTGGTTCAAGTTCGAGAAGAACGCGACCCATCTCTTCGATAAGGTGTCTGGCAAGAACCTTATCTAGGCCCGGTGCATCCGGACCCTCCCTTTGGGCGACTGCGGTATTGCCATCCTTTTGCCGCGGTCACATATAAGGCTCCCCTCCCGTCCACTAGGCGAGAGGGGAGCCTTTCTTTGTGCTGGGGCCGTTCATCTGCCAGTTTGTCTCGATCTGTAACAGGTAGAGGTTCGAATTGGGTTTAGATGTTACAGAACGAGATTGAGGTGAGCCGCCCGTCCTTCCGTCTTGATCTGTAACACGAGAGGCTGATTTCGGCAGCTACCTGTTACAGAACGAGATTGTTTTAGCCGGCTTATCCATTTGTCTCGATCTGTAACAGTAAGGGCGGATTTCGGACGTTAGATGTTACAGATTGAGATAAACCCTAGGGAAAGGATCGGTTTGTCTTGATCTGTAACAGGTAGGACCGTTTTGGCCGAGTAGGTGTTACAGATTGAGACGATTTGGTCGAGGCGGGCCACGGGCAACACGCGGGCAAAAAACGGAGCCGCGTTGCCGCGACTCCGCTTTCAAGAGGATGGGTAAAGGAAACGAAATTAGCTCAGGTGCCAAATCTCGTCGTTGTACTGGGAGATCGTGCGGTCAGACGAGAAGGTGCCGGCGTTGGCGATGTTGATCAGCGCCTTGCGCATCCAGGCGTCCTGGTCCTCGTAGTCTGCCAGCACGCGCTCCTTGGTCTGGATGTACTCCTCAATGTCGAGCAGGGCCATAAACCAGTCCTTGCCCTTGATGTCGTCGTGCAGACGCTGCAGGCGCTCGGCGTTGCCGGTCGCCATAAAGGCGGGGTTGGTGATGAAGTCCACCAGCAGCTTGATGCCGGGCTTGCGATAGAGCGCGCCGGCGTCATAGCTGCCGTCGGCGTAGAGCTGCTCGACCTGCTTGGATGAGGCACCAAAGGTATAGATGTTCTCGTCGCCCACGAGCTCGGCAATCTCCGCGTTGGCGCCGTCGAGTGTGCACAGGGTCAAAGCGCCGTTGAGCATGAACTTCATGTTAGAGGTGCCGCTCGCCTCCTTGGAGGCCAGGCTGATCTGCTCGGAGATGTCGGCAGCGGGAATCACGCGCTCGGCGGCGGTGACGTTGTAGTTCTCGATCATGACGACCTGCAGGTAGGGTGCCACGTCGGGGTCGTTGGCGATCCACTGGGAAAGCGTCAGGATTAGGTGGATGATATCCTGGGCGATGGTATAGGCAGGTGCCGCCTTGCCGCCAAAGATGATAGTGACGGGGTGCTCGGGCTTGTTACCGTTCTTGATGTCGAGGTACTTCCAGATGATGTAGAGCGCGAGCGTCTGCTGGCGCTTGTACTCGTGGATGCGCTTGACCTGGACGTCGATGATGGCGTTGGATGGGATCGTCACGCCCTGCTCGAGCGCCATGAACTGGCGCATGATGGTCTTGGCCTCGGCCTTGGTGGCGGCCAGGCGCTCAAGAACATCCTTGTCGTTAGCGAATTCGGCGAGCTTGCTCAGGTCGCCGGTGCTGCGCCAATCGGTGCCGATCACATCGTCGAGCAGGCTGGCAAGCGCAGGGTTGGCTCCCTGGATCCAACGGCGGAAGGTGATGCCGTTGGTCTTGTTGGAGAACTTTTCGGGATAGATCTCGTAGAACGGGTGAAGCTCGGTGTCCTCCAGAATCTTGGTGTGTAGCGCGGCGACGCCGTTGATGGAGAAGCCAAAGTGGATGTCCATGTGGGCCATGTGGACGGTGTCGTGCTCGTCGATGATGGCGACGCGCGGGTCGTCGTGCTCGGCCTTGGCAACCTCGTCGAGCTTGACGATGATGTCGGCGATGGCGGGCGAGACCTTCTGCAGGCTGGCGAGCGGCCACTTCTCGAGCGCCTCGGCAAGGATCGTGTGGTTGGTGTAGGCGACCATGGAGCGCACGATGGTAACGGCTTCGTCAAACTCGATGTCGTGCTCGGTGGTGAGCAGGCGGATGAGCTCGGGAATGACCATGGTGGGGTGCGTGTCGTTGATCTGGACCACGGCGTAGTCGGCCAGATCGTGCAGGTTGCTGCCGCGCTCGACGGCCTCGTCGATCAGGAGCTGGGCGGCGTTGCTCACCATGAAGTACTCCTGGTAGATGCGAAGCAGGCGGCCCTGCTCATCGGAATCATCCGGATAGAGGAACAAGGTGAGGTTCTTGGCGATCTTCGTCTTGTCGAAGTCGATGGAGCTGCCGGGGACCAGGCCGTCGTCGACACTTGCCAGGTCAAACAGACGCAGGCGGTTCTTGGTGGGCTGGCCGTAACCGGGCACATCGATGTTGACGAGCTTGGATGTGACGGCAAAATCGCCAAACTCGACGGTGTAGGAGCGGTCGTCATCGATCAGGATGTCCTGCTCGCCAAGCCACTCGTCGGGGACGGCCTTCTGCTGATTGTCGACAAAGCGCTGACGGAACAGGCCGTAATGGTAATTGAGGCCCACACCGTCACCGGTAAGGCCCAGCGTGGCAATGGAATCCAGGAAGCACGCGGCCAGGCGACCCAGGCCGCCGTTGCCCAGCGACGGTTCGACCTCAAATTCCTCAATCTTGTTGAGGTCGTGGCCGGCGGCGGTGAGCTGGTCTTTAACCTCGGCATAGATGCCAAGGTCGATCATGTTGTTGATCAGCAGCTTGCCAATCAAAAACTCAGCAGAGATGTAATAGAGCTTTTTCTTGCCATTGTTGAGCGGGCAGGCGGCGGAGCGCTCCTGCACGAGCTTGACCAGCAGTTTGTAAATGCGGCGGTCATCGAGTTGCTCGAG